>NZ_CP104209.1:347500-695000 GCF_025244765.1 Empedobacter stercoris
CTTTTTTCTCTGTTTCCAATTGCATGCGAATCATTTGTTGTTGCTGACGCTCTTTATCAAATTGAGCTTCTAAACGTTTACTGATTTGCGCTTGCTCGTTGTCATAGATTTCTTTGTACATCGATGTGTAGAGCTTATGGAACCGCAGTGCTTCTTTAAAATTTCCTTCTTTAACTTCGATTTCGGATAAGCTTAGGTACAACGATTGTAAGATGTTTTTGTCGGGAATAGCATTTTCATTGACTTTTATGACAGACTGCAATAGATAGTTTTTAGCAGTTTGAATGTCATTTTTTTGTAAAGCTAAATCAGCTAAAATTCCGTTTGCAGCAGCAACATGATTTGCTTGATCTGTTTCAATTCCTATTTCTTTTGCTAATTCTGCATAGGTTACAACTTTATTTTGATAGGTTTTTGGATAAAAATTAAGGTAAAGATTCGCTAAATTGATTGCTACAAAAGATAAATCTGTAGGTGTTATCATCTCTTTTTTATTCTTGTAATAGGTATCAATCGCTTTGCTGTAATATTTTTCTGCTAAATCTCGGGTATAGATATTTTTGTTATTTTGCATAAACTTTTGCTCGTACATATAACCAATAGACATGTATGCAGCAAAAATGAGATTTGGATTATCTTGTTTTTTCGCTACTTCTAAAGCAAGTTTGCTGTATTTTTCTTGTAATTCATAATCATCCCAACGTGAATAAATACCCGTCAATTGATTATAAACCGATGTCATTCTTGTTAATACAACTGGTGTTTCTGGCGATTTATCAAAGAATTTTAATGCCTCAATAAAATTCTTAACCGCTTTTGCATCTTCATTATTTCGTAAATTTAGCCAACCTTCACAATATTTTACATAACCTTTTGTTGAATAGTCATTAGTGCGTCCACTATAGTAAATTGCTTTTTGTAAATCATGTTTAAAAGTCGTACTATTATTTTCAATTCGATTATTCATTGCAGAAATACAATACAAATAAGCGGCATGTTTACCATCTTTTAGCTTTTCTGAAGCAAGAATATTTTCTTTGAGAATAGCAAATGCTTTTTCTTTCTGATGATTAAAGAATAACGCTTGCGCATATTTTCCTGCAATTTCGTAACGTTCAGCAGAGTTTAGCTTTGTGTTATTATATTGATTTTCATAATTTGTCAATACCTCTTGTGCATTTATTATTCCACTTACAATAAAAAAGAAGAGTAGAATACGTTTTTTTAGAAGATTTTTCAAAGCACGTGTACTTTTAGACATGATAGAAAATTATATTTTGTATAGCGAATATAAAGCCTTTTCGTAAAATGAAATAATTAGAATAAAATCTATAAAGCCTTATAGGAACTGGTTTGAAGCTTATATCTATTATTTCTCGAACATAATTTGAAGTGTAAAAAACTCGCCTTTCTGAAGAATTCCATCTAAGTTTCGGTCAATAATTAATGTAATATACACTTGATTGTTATCGTAGATATTCCAATCCATTTCAGCATCATATTGAAAAACACCTTTTAAAGTCCATTTGTGAATATCCCATTGTCCAGAAGTTCCTGATTTTTCAACCCGTTTGTCTTTATTCGGAACGTAATACAAATATTGGTGTCCATCAAGCGATAAGAAAGGGTAGTGTAGCAACTGATTTTCTTCGGCAGCAAAGCCTGTACCAGCCTCAAAATATGGGATACTTTCTATTTCAGTTCCTTCATGTAAATTGATGTCAACCGTATGATTCGTTACCAATGCTTGCGCCGCATAAAATAAATTCTTTTTCTCTTGATAAGGCTTATTCAGATACTCGATACTAAATTCAGTAGGGTTTAAGGTGATTGTTTGTTTTGTATCATAAATAGAGAAAACTTGATTGCCTTGCTTGATCACAATATTATCGGTGGTGTATTCTTGTGCATGTATAAAACAAGTAAGCAAACAGAAAACCGTAAGGAACATTGTATTTTTCATAGTCGTTGTATTTGATAGGCTAAAATTATCGTCTATCCTTGATAAAAAACTCACTATAATTATTGATTTACAGACTTTTTAAAACAATAAAAGCCAACCGATTACACTGCCCCCAAAAAGTTAGACACTTTTGGGGGCATTTTTTATGGCAAGAAAAGTAAAATATGATGTAACATACAAGTTGCGATGTGTCAAAGAAGTTTTAAAAAAACATCATTCAGTTCATTCTATATCACATCAAGAAGGTATTTCAGGAAGTTTATTGCGTAAGTGGATTACTGATTATCATAATCAAGGAGCTTTAGGTTTAGAACCTAAGAAAAACCAAACGTATAGCGTTGAATTTAAGTTGAAAGTTATTAAGTCTATAACCAAACAGTTTCTTAGTTTGCGTGAAGCACGCTTGAAATTTAATATTCCAAGTGAATCGCTTATTATAAAATGGCAAAAAGATTTTGCTACCTTTGGAATAGACGGATTAAAACCCAAACCAAAAGGCCGTCCCAAGACTATGAGCACATCTAAGGGTAGACCTAAAAAATCGAAACAACCGTTAACAAGAGAAGAAGAACTATTGTTAGAGATTGAACGTTTACGTTGTGAAGTTGCACTCTTAAAAAAGTTCAATGCCTTAATTCAAGCCGAGGAAGAAAAACAAAAGAAACTTGGACGCAAGCCATAAATGAATTAAGGCCAGAATTTCATCTAAATTTACTTTTAGATTGTACACATATGGCTAGAAGCAGCTTTTACTATCATATTTCACGTAGTAAAACAGATAAATACGAGGAATTAAAACTTAAGATAAAATCCATTTATCATCAGCATAAAGGGCGATATGGCTATCGACGAATTACCGATGAATTAAGAAAATCAGGAACTATCATCAATCATAAAACTGTTCTTAAACTGATGAATAGCTTAGGATTAAAGAGTTTGATTCGAAGAAAAAAATACAAATCTTACAAAGGAGAACAAGGAAAGATTGCACCAAACATCTTGCAAAGAGCATTTAAGGCTGATAAACCCAACCAAAAATGGGTAACAGATGTTACCGAGTTTAAAGTAAAAGATAAAAAACTATATTTATCACCAATAATGGATCTGTACAATCAAGAAATTATCAGCTATGAGTTAAGCGAACGACCTGTTTTTAATCAAGTAACTCAAATGCTTAAAAAGGCATTTAAAATAACGAAAGACACTAAAGATTTGATATTACATTCCGATCAAGGATGGCAATATCAGATGAAACAATATCAAGCTTTATTAAATAAAAAAGGAATCGTACAAAGTATGAGTAGAAAAGGAAATTGTTTGGATAATGCTATTATCGAAAATTTCTTTGGAATACTGAAATCGGAACTATTTTATTTACAAAAATTTAATTCTATTGATGAGTTGAAAAAAGAAATAAAACAATACATTTACTATTACAATAACGAGAGGATAAAATCGAACTTAAATAAAATGAGCCCGATACAATATCGAACTCATTTTTATAATTATTAATTTTTAATCTGTCCAAACTTTTGGGTGCAGTCTAGATCGGTTGGCTTTTATTGTTTACTTATTTCGATTCATTTCTTTTATTCTGGCTTTGTTTCTATCGTCTAAAAGAGAGGCAACAGCCCAGATTGCAGCTGGTAACCATCCGAATAAGGAGATTTGTAAAACTAAGCAAATCACACCATGAATTATTTTTCCTCTTAGTATAAAGGATAACCATGGTAAGAGTACAGCTAATATGATCATTAAATTTTATTTTTAGAATTCATAATTTCGTTATAATACAATACAGAAACTTTTTCTGAAGTTATGTGTAAATCATTTTCCAGAAGTGCTTGCGCCACTTTTTCGGCTGCAATGGATTTGTATTTGGAGAGATTTCCAACCAAAAAAGGATTAAACAAAGGTAATATCTTAGCGCTGATATTTTCAGCCAAACGATATTCGACTCGATTGCCAATCAACAAAGAAGGGCGGTATAGAAACAGCTGTTTCACATTTTCTTGTTGTAACGCTTTTTCTGCTTCTCCTTTCATTTTGAGATAAAAGTTAGAGGTTGTAGCATTTGCACCAACCGAAGAAATATAATGAAATTTCGTCAACCCTTTTTTATTTCCTAATTGTGCAAATTGTACTGGTATATCTATTTCAATTTTACGATAAGCATGCAGATCAGGCGTTCTCTTGCGTGTTGTTCCTAAGCAAGAAAAGATAGAATCAATCGTTTCAATATCATCTAAATTTATTTGAGAATTAAAATCAGTTACAATCTCAACTAATTTCGGATGATTAATTTGCTGAGGTTTTCGAACAACCATAATAACTTTTGAATAATTAGAATGCTTTAATAATTTATCCAACAATAAAGAACCGATCAAACCTGTACTTCCTAAAATCAATGCCGTTTTATTCATGAACTAAATATTCATCAACAACCAATACCATGCACCATTTACGTCACCTTGTTCTAAAAGCTTTGCTGCTATTTGATGACGTACCTCAACCGACTTAAATTTCTCGATGTCTAAACGTTCTGTTAATTGTTCTTTGAAATGAAAAATCATTTCTTCTGTCGGTAATTTTTCTACATTTCCTAATTGACCTAAATTATTACCTGTTAAGTATTTAGAATACTTCACTTCATCTGGTAATTGATCTATACCTAAACCAACAGTACGGGTTGGTTTTTCAACTTCAAAGATTGATTCTGGAATGATACGGCAATAATAATCTCCACCCATACGCGCAACTAAATCCAAATCATAAGGGGAAACTTTATCATTTTCATCCAATAAGTTTTTGTGAATATGCAATCGCACAACTTCCGCAATAACTAAATTTGCTGCACCGGGTTGATCTGTAATCGAAATTACTTCGCGTACCTTACATTCTAATTGCACAGGCGATTCTGCAACGCGAGGAGGTTTTACCAATTCGGAAGGAAGTTCTGTAAAACCAGCTTTCACAAATTCGTTTACTCCTTTTGGGTATTCGACACTCGCCAAGGATTGTTGTTGTACAATATCATAATTTACAATATTAATCACACATTCTGGATGTTCCCAAATATTTTCTAATGTATGTTTTGTTGTTCCATCTCTCATTTTTCTTAACGGTGAAAAAACACAAATAGGTGGATTTTGTCCCATCATATTGAAAAAAGAAAATGGACTCAAATTTACATTTCCATCTTTATCCATTGTACTTGCAAAGCAAATAGGACGTGGAGAAATAGCATGTTTGAAAATATCATCGAACTGACTTGTGTTAGGTTCAAAGGATTTTGTGTGTTGCATAAATTGAGATTATTGGTTATAAAGATGAACAGAATTTACTAATTTTCCTAATCCTGTGACAGACATTTCGATATGATCATTTGGTTGTAGCCATTGTTCTTTGTAGTTAGGATTTTGGCGTTTTCCAGTTCCATTTAGTTCAAGAAAGCAACCTGTTCCAACTGTTCCAGAACCGATGATATCACCAGGATAAAGCTTCACGCCATAGGAAATTCGTTCGATGATTTCAGCAAATGTCCAATGCATATCTTTGAAATTACCTTGAGAAACTTCAACATCATTCACAACACAGGTCATCGCTAAATCATAACAATTTCCGATATGACCATCTTTAGGCGCTACTTTGTAGCTTTCGATTTCTTCTGGTGTTACCAAATAGGGACCAAACATTGACGCAAAATCTTTTCCTTTTGCAGGACCAAGGTTTAGTTTCATTTCATCCATTTGCAAAGCGCGGGCACTCAAATCATTCAGGATCATAAATCCACCGATGTATTCATCAGCATTTTCAGCTTTTATATTTATCCCTTCTTTTTTAATGACGATGGCAACTTCGAGCTCAAAATCCATTCGGTCGAAATGCTTCTCCATGGCGACTACTTTTCCAGGACCTTGAATCGCCTGATGATTAGAAAAATAGAAGACTGGAAATTGATCAAATTCAGGAATCATGTCTAAACCTCTGTTTAAGCGAGAAGTTTCGACATGTTGGCGAAAAGCATAGGCATCTCTAAAACTCGTGGGATGAGGTATAGGTGCTAAGATGTGAGGATTTGCTACAATAGCGTATTTGTGTTCATCACGTGAGATTTCCTTTGTAAGCTGTTGGCAGATTAAAAGTGAAAAATCATCATCAGCTAAAATATCAATTAGGGTAGTGGGTAAATTAGAATTAATTTTGGTCAAGTCATACACCGTATCTTGCCAAACAAGACCTACTTTTTCTTGTTGATTGTCTAAGAAAGTAACGAATTTCATTATTTGTTGTTTGAAAGGTGAAGATACAAAGATGATTTTAATCTGAAAATACTTTCTTTTAAACCTGATTCATAACATGTTTAGTTGTTTAACAATACGGTTATTGAATAATTGATTTGGTTAAAATATAAGCTTGTTTAAACTTTCAGATAATGTATTTTAATTGTTTATCTAATTTTCCTTTTTTAAGGAAAAAAAAATGAAAATAATACGAGATTAAATAATTATATTTTCTGTTTCATCGTATACAAAACGTCTAATCACTAGTATATTTATTTTGTATCTGGTAATTTTTATCAAGAATTATAATTTCATAGGTATTCTTCTTTAAAAAAATAGAAGGAATATCAGTATCAGTTAATACTTCATATACAGCTGTGGGAACACCATTTTGTTCAGCTTCACCTTTTCTGTAGAGCAATATCATTGCAGGATATTTTTTAATAAGATTCTTAGGAAGTATAATTTTTTTATATGCCTTAGATTTTTGAAGCAGAATGGTAGTTTCTAGAAAGGAATTTGCAGGTTGAATGATAGAGATATCAGTTTCATAACTAGATGGATTACCTCTGAAAATGATTCCCTTTTCATTTATCAAAACAGTTGGAGTGGTTGTCGTGATTAATTTAGAAAGAGGTTGATTGTAACGACTTTCTCCTTTATCTGAATACTTATTTTGATCAATAGTAAAAGGATTAGTACCAGTTAACTCTGCTAAAATACCTGCCATAGACATGCCTCTACCGTTATTATCTCCTTCAAAAGCATGTCCTGCACCACAATAAATAAAATATTTACCATTGGTATTATTTTTCATAAAAGTATGGATATTCTTAGCTTGTGCAATCTCGCGATTTTTCCAGGGATCTTTGTCCCAATTATCTTTATCCGAAGCTTCATAACCAAATACTGTAAAACCTAAATCAAGCGCTTCTTTTATAAAGTTTCCAAAATTAGGCTCGGAAGTATAGAATCCACTTTCTACTGTTGCAAACTGTCTTTCATTTATCAATAAATCATCTAATGCTTCAAGACCTAAATAACGATATCCATTTGCGTAAAGATCCTTTAACAACGAAGTTGCAAACCATCTATGACTTGCATTATGATGCAGTTCATTTAGTATGACAATTTTTTCATTTTTACTTCTATCAATAATATAATCTTTTGCAGAAACAGCTTTACTGTTATGAAAAAATACAGAATCAAAAGGGGTTAGTTTTATTTCTTTTAAATCTGGACGTTGTTCATTCCAAGTTTTAAGGGCTTTACTGTAACTTCCCTGAAAAGCAAAGTCTGTAGCTGCTAATTGTAACGCAAAAGTATTTTCACTACTGTTTTTTTTAGATTGTATATCCTCTGTAAACTTATAAGGGAGGTCTTGTGCTTGAGCAAGCTTTAAACTCAGAAAGAATAACAAAGAAAATAGTGAAATACGATTAGTAGTAATATTTTTCATATTCAATAGAAATAAAACATATATAGATTTTACTTTACTTTAACCAATTCTACACGTCTATTTTTTGCTTTATTTTCTTCTGTATCATTTGCTACCAATGGTTTTTCGGCTCCATATCCTATGGCAGATAAACGTGTTTTATCAATACCTAAAGCAATTAGTTTTTGCATTACAGCATTTGCACGGTCGTTAGATAGTTTTTTGTTATGTTTAGCGTCTCCAGAATTATCTGTATGCCCTTCAATCGATATTTTCAATGCGTTATCTTTCTTTAAAGCATTTGCAATTTCAGTCACAATTTCATCACCTTCTTGTGTGATTTTTGCTTGATCAACATCAAAATTTATATATAAAATAGATTTTCCATTCTTAGTCAAATCATTAGCAATATCGTCTGCTGTTACTTTGGTAATCGTCTGCTTAAAGTTTGCTTCTTGTAGTACATTAAGCGAAGCACCAGCATTGTTAGAAAGGTATTGTATATATACATTTCCTTTATCTTTTGTGCGTAATGTCCAAAACTTCATATTTTGTCCAGCGTATCCCATATCGCCTTCACCTCCTTTATTTGGATCTTGTTTATTGTAACGCTCATATTCTTCTTTGGTTATTTCACCATCAAACACTTTAACAGCCCCGATAGATTGTAAATAATCAGCCATACTTTTTTCAAAGAAATGTTGCGAAAATTCTTCTCCTTGTTTAGGTGAAACAAAAGTTTTATATAATTTTCCTTCAAAAGGAGTCATAACACCGTTAATAGGAAAAAAACACATGTCAAATTCTTTTACCAAAGGTTTGTTCATTTCTTGTAAACCTTGCGGAAGATTTATGAAAGGAAAATCTCCAATATCAGCTGTCGAAAATGGAATTTTGTTGATGTCAAATCCCTTATCAGCAATCGTGTTTTCTTGATTCTGATTAGTATCTACTGCAACATTATTCGTTTTCTTTTCTTCTGTTTTGTTGTTACAAGAAACAATCAAAGTAGCTGCAATCGCTACAATAAATAGTTTATTCATCGCTGTTCAAATATTAATTTTATAGTATTATTTGAGATAAAAATACTATAAATTATTATCATACAGCTATTTATTTACGTAATTGTTTTAATATTTAAAGTCATCCTCTTTTTTATTTTATGAATATTGAATTCACATGCCTTACGGGGAAGAGCATCCAAAAAAAAATTTGAAATTAAAAATTTGAAATTAAAAGGAGGAGCCATGGTATGGCTCAGGTATTCCTTTTCTTTATTTTCATTTCTTCCTTTCATTTTTTTATTCATTACTTATCTATTTTTATTGTCGGTATTCATATGCCCTTCGGGGAAGCTCATCCAAAAAACGAAACAAAAAAGATGCCGACAGTAGTCTCTCAATGATTCAACTAACTAAATTATTTCCATAAAGTTGGCAACTCGCTTTGCTCAAACACTCCAACTTTTTTTATTCCAATAATTTTGAGTTGAATTGCATTTCGATACTAAATCGTCGGTTTTTTAATTCCTGTTTCTATACTAAAATTCAATTTTAATACGGGCACTGAGGCACTCGAAGTGCAGAATCCCATTCAATATGTCATTTCGAGGTATCGAGAAATCTTTATATCACTTTTTTATTCATAGCTTTTTTATTTTAATTATCGGTATTCATATGCCCTACGGGGAAATGAGCAAAAAAGTAATCAAAAAACTCTTGTCTTTGATTTTCGACGGTCAAAATTAGTTTCAGCCATTGAATGTTTTTAAATCATTATCATTCTTTCATTTTTTAAGCGCAAAAAACGAAACAAAAAACGCTTGGCTGTAAACCTCTCTACTAAAAATGTTCTCATTCCACTAAAGATTTTAAAAACCCTACGGGCTAAAATCTTTTTAACGCTGCATTCAAACATTTTCTTAACGTGAGAGTTTTAATGCCAGTTTCTTCATCCTTTTTCTATATTAAAATTCGTTATCATTTCGATTATAAACTCGTCATTGCTGAAAAGTCGAGTGTCAATTCGGTGTAAAGAGCGTTAAAAATGATTTACTGTTCGCATTTCATATACGAATGATTTAAAGCATTTAGCGAGTAGCCATTATTAACCGAATTATAAGCACAGACTTGATTTTTTTTGGTTCGTTTTTTTATCAAGAAAAAAAATGAACGTAATAAAATTATTATCTTCTTATTATCGTAAATTATGATCAGAACCTCATTCTTAATCTTAAATACATACTACTTTTTACATACTACAATTCTCATATCTCAATTCAAAAATCGTTTACATATATTCTACTGCCACTATGTTGCCTTTATCCTGCCTTCATCTTGCCTTGATGTTGGGAGTATCCTGCCATTTGGAATTGTCTATGTTCTACGTTTAACGTTTTTTATTCTTATTAATATTCAAATTCTTTTTTACCAATGAATTTTGTCATTCTGGGCTTGTCTCAGAATCGCATTCAATATGTCATTTCGAGGTATCGAGAAATCTCTTTCCTTCATTTTTTAAGCGCAAAAAACGAAACAAAAAACGCTTGGCTGTAAACCTCTCTACTAAAAATGTTCTCATTTCACTAAAGATTTTAAAAACCCTACGGGCTAAAACCTTTTTTACGTTCCATTCAATCATTTTCTTAACGTGAGAGTTTTAATGCCAGTTTCTTCATCCTTTTTCAATATTCAAATTCATTATCACTTTCAACAATTCTAAAATCTCAATTCTCATATCTAAAATCCTGTCCCTTCCGATACACGAACCTCGAACAAACCATACGGAACGCATATATAATGGATACAGAATGGTTACAGCGCTGATACACAACCGATACAGAAAAGTGTCATTTTGGATATACATCGATACAGGAATTTAACATTTTTTAACACATTATTTCTTTAATATTCTGTCATTTCAACAAATCTTTTGTCAATTTTTTATTCATAGCTTATTTATTTTAATTATCGGTATTCATATGCCCTACGGGGAAATGAGCAAAAAAGTAATCAAAAAACTCTTGTCTTTGATTTTCGACGGTCAAAATTAGTTTCAGCCATTGAATGTTTTTAAATCATTATCATTCTTTCATTTTTTAAGCGCAAAAAACGAAACAAAAAACGCTTGGCTGTAAACCTCTCTACTAAAAATATTCTCATTTCACTAAAGATTTTAAAAACCCTACGGGCTAAAACCTTTTTAACGTTGTATTCAACCATTTTCTTAACGTGAGAGATTTAATGCCAGTTTCTACGTCCTTTTTCTATATTAAAATTCATTATCACTTTCAACAATTCTAAAATCTCAATTCTCATATCTAAAATCTTGTCCCTTCCGATACACGAACCTCGAACAAACCATACGGAACGCATATATAATGGATACAGAATGGTTACAGCGCTGATACACAACCGATACAGAAAAGTGTCATTTTGGATATACATCGATACAGGAATTTAACATTTTTTAACACATTATTTCTTTAATATTCTGTCATTTCAACAAATCTTTTGTCAATTTTTTATTCATAGCTTATTTATTTTAATTATCGGTATTCATATGCCCTACGGGGAAATGAGCAAAAAAGTATTCAAAAAACTCTTGTCTTTGATTTTCGACGGTTAAAATTAGTTTCAGCCATTGAATGTTTTTAAATCATTATCATTCTTTCATTTTTTAAGCGCAAAAAACGAAACAAAAAACGCTTGGCTGTAAACCTCTCTACTAAAAATGTTCTCATTTCACTAAAGATTTTAAAAACCCTACGGGCTAAAACCTTTTAACGTTCCATTCAATCATTTTCTTAACGTGAGAGTTTTAATGCCGTTTTTCTAATTCAAGTTGATTATTAATAAAGGATTCTAAAGTTGATATACGATTTGCAGAGGAGCTTCAATCCATTGGATGAGAAACTGAAATGAATTCAGTTTGACATATTACATTTCAAATACTTATTACTTTTTACATAATACATTGTACAACAACCCTCTCAATACTAATATCTCACATCTAATTTGTACATAATACATTTTACATCGTACATCAAAAATAGTTACATACATTCTACTGCCACTATGTTGCCTTCATCTTGCCTTGATGTTGGGAGTATCCTGCCATTTGGAATTGTCTATGTTCTATGGTTAACGTGATACGTTTTTTTTCTTTCTTGCTGTCACATTGAGTAAATTTTCGTTTCATAAAAAAAGAAAATTGTATCGAAATGTCTTTTCTATGTCAGTTCTATGTACCTATGTGGTGAATATTCTTTTTTGTCATATCTTCCTTTCATTTTTTTATTCATTTCCTGTTTATTTAAATTATCGGTATTCATATGCCCTTCGGGGAAGCTCATCCAAAAAAACATTTGAAATTAAAAATTTGAGATTAAGAGGAGGAGCCACGGAGTGGCTCAGGTATTCATTTTCTTTGATGTCACTTTTTACTTGACTAAAAAGTAACCAAAAAGTCAAGGCCGTAAACCTCTCTACTAAAAATGTTTTCATTCCACTAAAGATTTTACAAACCCTACGGGCTAAAATCTTTTTTACGTTCCATTCAATCATTTTCTTAACGTGAGAGTTTTAATGCCGTTTTTCTAATTCAAGTTGATTATTAATAAAGGATTCTAAAGTTGATATACGATTTGCAGAGGAGCTTCAATCCATTGGATGAGAAACTGAAATGAATTCAGTTTGACAGATTACATTTCAAATACTTATTACATAATACATACTACAATTCTTACATCTCAATTCAAAAATCGTTTACATACATTCTACTGCCACTATGTTGCCTTTATCCTGCTACTACTTAGAGATGAAAATGTTGTTTACGTTTTTCTATTTAATCGTCTTTGTTTATATTGAATTTCAATTGTTTAATATATTCATAAGGGCGAAATGAAGTCACTTGAAAGAATACATTCGAAAATTGACGAGAAGATGAAAAACCTACTAATTCTGCTAAATCACCAATTGAATGTTGATGATACTGATCTGAATCCATTAGGAGATGAAGAACATAATTTATTCGAAGTCGATTGATGTAATTTGAAAAATTAGTTCCTTTTTCTGAATTAATAATCTTTGATAAATATGCAGAATTGGTTTTAAATGATTTTGCTAATTGAGCTAAGGTTAAAGTTTTCTGTACAAATAAGTGATTCATTTCAAAATCATTCAGCTGATTCAAAATATCATTTACAACTTCAGTCGGAATCTCAATAACGGGAGGTTCTTTTACTTTCTTTTTATCTATCGTAAGCTTTTTGAAAAAACGTTTGTAACTATACAATACCCCTATTGAACATAAAATGATCACAAAACCTATCAAAATAGGATAGATGGCGATTTTGAATTCAACATTTTTCTTCAACTTCAATAGTTCTTTTTCATCATATTCTTTTTGGAGAATAGGAGAAAGCTTTACTGTATTTTGCTGAGTTAAATGATCTAATTTTAATAACTGATTGATATAATACAATTGATTTGGGTAATTACGATTATTTTCAGAATTATGGATTAAGGCATCGTAAGCAGCACGAACATCGCTATCCAAAAACTCATATTCATTAAAAAGTTGATCTATTTTTTGAAAATATATAATTGCTTTTTGTACTTCATTTATTGTCTCGTAAGATTTACCAATATAAAAATAAGCCAAACTAAGTGAATTAGCATCTTGTTGATTTTTTAAATAATCTAATTCATTTGTTAGTATGGCTATAGATTGTTGATACTCTTTTTCTAAATAGAATTGAATTCCTTTTAAATAGGTAAAATAATGAATAAAATAGTCGTTTTGAGAATCTTGACTCAATTCCAAACCTTTATGATTAAGTTGATTAGCTTCGGTGTATTTATGTTGAGCCTGTAAAATTTGAACAGAATAATAAAGGCTATTTAAATAATAAGCTTGGTGATTGACATCTGAACTATTATTTTCAAAGTAAATAATGCATTTCTGAAACAATAGTTCCGCTTCACTAAACTGTTTTAATTGAAATTTAATTAAAGCAACATTAAAAAGGACTTTATGCGTTAAATAGTTGGATGATTTCTTATTCAATTTCTTTTCAGCTAATAAATAATTTTTTAAGGCTGGTTGAAATTTCTTGAACTGATAATGAACCAATCCTTTCGAAAGAAAACTTTGAACAATCAAATCATTATTCTTTGTCTGTTGAGCAACAACTATCGCACTATCAGCATATTTTAATTTGGTTGAATAATCCTGTGAAAAGTAAATAGCTTCCTTATAGCCATAGCACAACGTTTCGCTATCATTACTAATCTTAGCCTTTAGGATATAAGCATTAATGTACTTCCAAACTTCGGGATTGTTCTTATCGGTTTGAAATGAATCAATTCTCTGAACTAGAAAGTCATTTGTTTGTGTGCTTAGTTGATCAATTGCATAGACATTTTCGATGTTGAAAATAAGCCATAAAAATCCAATTAGAAGGGGTATAGATGTTTTCATAAGCATTGTTTTTTTAGATGAAAACAGTAGTAGATTTTCATGTAAGTTACTTATTTTAATTGAATTAGGTTTGTAAATTACCACAAATCACTAATCGATTACTCCATGAAATGTATGTATTTATAAATTTCACACATTTATACAGCGTTGTAGGATATTTTTTTCATAGTAATTTAAAAAATTAACATTTGGTAATTTATTGTTTATTAATAATATAAACGATTACAGGTGACACTTTTATAAAATCAACATAGTCTTTATGTTTTTGACGTGCTTCTTTATTGTTTTAATCATTATGCCTTCTAATTTTAAGCTAAGAATATAAATAATCCTAAAAAACACGACTATGAAAACAAAAACTTATTTATTCATTAGCATCATTAGTTTCCTATTTTATCAATGTATAGAACAGGAAGCTCCACAATTAAGATCAGATGGTTTATCTGTTGTAGAACAAAAACGCGAATCAGATTTACATATAGAATTGGATAGTGTCGTTACTGCTGATTCTATTCAAGAAGAAGCTGATCCACCAAAAGATAAAGATCCTTATATCAAGCGTACTGAAGAAGGAGGTGAGTAGTTCACTTTAAACCTAAAAACACATTAAGATGAGAAAATACGATCCATTTATACAAACACTCATCTGCTACCTATTTATTGTGTTGTTTATTTATGCGGCGGTAAGCAAGCTGATGGATTTTGAGAATTTTCAAATTCAATTGGCACAATCACCATTACTTAGTGCTTATGCAGGATTTATTTCTTATGCAGTTATTATTGCGGAAATAGTGATTGCATTACTGCTTTGTTATAAAAGATGGCGATTAATTGGGCTTTATGCTTCATTCGGATTAATGATAGCATTTACAGTCTATATTTATCTGATATTAAATTACAGCGATTTCATTCCATGTTCCTGTGGCGGTATTTTAGAAAAGATGGGATGGACAGAACATTTAATTTTTAATGTAATCTTTGTTGGTCTTTCCATCATTGCTATTATGATTACAAGAGAAAGTGTAAAACGAAAGCTTTTCTTGAAATTAATTGTAATTGGTATTTTGAGTGCGGGTTGTGTTGTTATTTTATTCTTACAATCAGAAGCAAAGATGTCTAAACAGAATCCATTTATTCGAAAATATTTGAAAGATATTGTGATTGGTAAACATTCGTATAAGCTTAAAAATAATTCACACTATTTTATTGGCGTTACAAACAATAAGCTATACTTAGGAGATCGATTTGCACCTCTTTATGTAACGGAAATAGATTTAGATAATTATCAATCTCGTGAGCTAATAATTAAAATCGACCAAGACGACTTTCCTTTTCGTACAGTTAAAATATTTATTTCATCTCCACATTTCTTTTTAGTAGATGGAACTGTTCCTGTAATCTTTAAGGGGGATATCAAAACATGGGAAGCTAAAGTATTATCAACAGATCCAACCCTTTATTTTTCGAAAGCTGTTATAAGTTCAACAGACGAGTTATTTGTACGTAAGCAAGATTTTAAAACAAAAAAAAATATACTAGCGCGATATAATTTAGCACCTTCTGTACAACAATTTACCACTACATCAATATTTGGTGAAGCAACACAAGGGATTTTTGATACAGATGGCATTCCGTTGTTTGATTTAAAACAAAATAAATTTCTATATGTATACTATTATCGAAACAATTATACAGTTGCGAATAAAAATTTAGATGTAATCACCAGATCTCATACAATAGACACCACCCGTTTAGCGCCACTTAAAGTTATAACGAATCAGCAAAATCAGCAAAAATTATTAAATCCCAATAGTGTAATAAACCGCTTAGCAGCGGTAGATAATGGGTTATTGTATATAAATTCTACTAAAAAAGGACAATTTGAAGATAATCAAGTGTGGAAACAAGCTTCTGCAGTAGATATATATGATTATCAAAAACAATTGTATAAAGGCAGTTTTTATCTCTATGATGTTGATCGTCAAAAAACAAATGAATTTATTATTAACAACAATAATTTATATGCAATTATAAAGAATCAACTGGTTGTATATACGCTTAATACGAAAATCATACAATAAACTATCGGCCGATAGCAGGAGGATAACCGAACACCTGTATAATATAGTAGGTTAAAACCAAAAAAAATCAAAAAATGAAAAATTTAAAACTTCAAACAGTATTGCCTATTGCAGCATTTTTATTGGCTGGAATAGGAGCGTTTGCTACGCAGCAAACTAAAAGCAACGAATCTATCAAAGATGCTGCTTTAATCGATGGATTTATTCGACATAGTTCGTCTACAGATTGTGAAGAAATTAAAGTTGATTGTACACAAGAACGTACAGATCAACTTTGTATGACAGAAGAAGCAACTCCACAGCAAGTTTGGCAAAAAAATGGTGTTGGCCAGTGTGTTTTAGAATTATATAAACCAATTAATTAAAAATAGAGGTTCCGAAAGGAACCTCTTCTTATTTGTAGGTTATTTAATCCAACTACTTTTTGGTTCGTTTTTCAAATAAAAAGCAAACCATTGTTCTATTCTCCTTGTCAAATCTGTTTGATCTTCTTTGCTTGATACAAAATGTCTTGCTTCAGGATAGCGTAGCATAACAATCTTTTTTTTGAGTTTTCTCAAAGCGGTATAAATTGTCATCGTTTGTTCTGGAGGTACATTAGTATCATTTTTACCTGTCCAACTCAATATTGGTGTTGTGATTCTACTTGCATGATACAAAGGTGAATTTTTTATGTAAAGTTCGGGCGCTTCAAAAAATGGCTTTTTTATTCTAAATTGAAAATTTTCATAGCGCCAGCTTTCTGTTTTTTCGTAAGGTTCATTCCAAAAATAGTCTTTTACCAAGTCAAATAAACTTGCTCCCGTAACAGCAGCACTAAATAAATCGGTTTGTGTAAGTATAAAATTGGTTTCATATCCTCCAAATGACTGTCCAATCAATCCTATTTTTCCTTTTTCAGTTACACCTTCATCAATTAGTTTATTCAAAACTCCTACAACTGAATTTGTAGCAGATGCACCTGTAAAACCTTTATCATATGCCATATCGGGAAGTACAACAATATAACCTTGTTGCGTAAGATTTGATACATTAAATCCTATGTTGTTATACATCGATGGATTGTGGTATTCTTTTACTGTTTGTGACAAATTTTCGTAGACACGAACTATAGCAGGATATACATTTCCTTTCTTGTAATTCGGTGGGTAAAATATAGCAGCTTTTAGTTTTTTTCCATCTATAGTTGTGTAATGCAATAATTCGGATGTTCCCCAATCATAAAGATAATGTTGTTTATTCGTTGCGAATAATTGTATTGGTTCACTTTTCATATCTTTTTTATACCACAATTCTGGTGGTAAATTATAGGCTTCTTTTAAGTAAATAAAATCTGTTGTTAACTTGGCTTGTTGCAACTTTGTATATAAAAAATCATGACTTGTCAATAGTAAATCAATTGTATGATTTGGTTTTAATATGGCATAAGATTTAATTCTTGTATTTAGATCGTTTATAACCAACCTGTTGTTCTTAGTTTCGTCAATAAGACGGATATCCGACGTATTTTTTGATTTCGTCAATAACTCAAAACGAAAAACTTGCTGCGACTCTCTGCCTTTTGTCAACTTAGTAGAAGCTAATGTCTTTACATTTATTTTCCAAATATCATAGGTGTCATATAGATAGAGGTATTGTTTATCATTTGAGATTCCTGCAATTCCCCATGCAATTTGTTGATAACCTTCATCTAGTATTTTGTTATCCCATTCGGCATGTATGGAAGAAGTCAGATTTGTAGCTGTTTCAAGTTTTGTATTATACCACCACCAATTATTGTCATAGTAGTAAACAAAATCATCTGTTTGTCCTACATTTCCGAATAAATGAGTATTTGGATCAAATTCTTGAATAATTCTTTTCTTAACAGCTGTTTTCGAATCATAGAAATAAACATCATAATCGTTTATTAATTTATTATCTGTTGTGTTTTGATATGGGTTGTATAATAAGAGCTTATTACTATTCGATAAATAATGTATATTAGGTAGTTCATCGTCTGTAATCTGTTTTACAGTATTTTCTACTCTATTCCAAACCCAAGTATAAGGGGTATAACCACGTTCATCTCTCATTTTTCTAATTGGATAGATCAGCTGATCCGAACCATACCATATTTCTACAGAATCATTTGTTGTTCTGTTTATCAACTTCTTTTTGGCATTGAAATAAATGAATTCAGCATTAGCAGAAAGATACAATGTATTTGATGTTTGATCGATTTCGTCTTCTATCAAATTAGTATTCATACAGTCTAAGTTTTTACTTTTTAGATCAAAATAACAAATGCTAGACAAGGCGTTTTCGTTTTTCGATAATATAACGACACCATTGTCGTTCCACTTAAAATTAGTGTAAGAACCAGCTTCTTTATGTGCTACCGCATTAGATGATAAAGGGTGAGAAAGATCTATGTATTCTAAAAAGACACTAGTATCAACTATTTTTTCATAAACCATTCGATTTGTTTCATTATCAAAACTATAATTACGCGTATTTTCAATGGTTTTTATACTATTACCTTTTATATCTCGCAAAACAATTCGTTGTGCATTGTTGTGTTTTTCTATGGAAATAAGAATATTCTTGTCCACTGAAACAACATATTTCTTTACAGCAGGAATCTCAATATTTTCTAGCGTTTTTAAATTAAGTACAGAAAGATTATTGTTTTTTAACCATAGAAAAGAATTTTCTTTCATAAAAGCACCTTCTCTTATTCCAGCAATACTTATTTGTTGTTTCGTCAAGTTATTAATTAAAAATACAGTATCTGTAGTAGCGTAAGACATACTAATAGTAGACCAATTCCCTTTTTCAGAAATTTGCGAACCAATAACTTTTCCCCATTTATCGTATTCAGATTCTTTTACTGTTCGGTGAGTATGTTGTGCAAATACAGGCTTCATGTTAAATAAAAACATGAGGTGTATTAATACAATAAAATGCTTCAATATAGTTGTTTTCATTAGTATCCAGTGTTTTGTGTTAAATTCGAATTCTTTAATATTTCTTGTTCAGGAATTGGCCATTGTTGGCAATAGCTTTTCCAATTTGATTTTGTTGGAGTTAATACTTGATCGATTAGATTCAATCGTTTTAAATCAAAAAAACGATGCCCAAATTCACAGAAGAACTCATGCTGTCTTTCTTGTAAAATAGCTTCTATAAATTCCTCATCAGTCAATACGATATAAGCAGGCAAACCAGCTCTTGATCTAATTTTGTTAAGATCTTGTAAGGCACCTACTTTATTTTGTTGTTTTAGACGTGCCTCAGCTCGAATTAAAAATTGTTCTGCTAATCGAAAAACAACCGAGTTTTCTGTTGTTGAAGAAGAGTTTGTTCTTTGTTTGTATTTATAAGCATGTTTCCAAGTACTTGTACCGTTAGTAACTTCTCTTACCCAGTTTTTTTGACGAAGATCATTTGGTTCAAACTGTGTATTTACTTTTGTTAAAGCAATAGAAGTAGGAGGACCAGTTGCGACATAGTATACGTACCACCTTCATACGCATAATTACCAGCTTGCTTAGGAGAAATTTGCCAAATAATCGATTTATTCTCTTTCAAAAACTCTTGATTAACATCTTGTTGCCATTCTATAGAAGGAGTATTAATTACTGTAGAAGCCCATTTTTCAGCATTTACCCAATTTCCTTTATACAATTCTACACGTGCTAGTAAAGCTTGTGCAGTTACTTGATTAGGACGATTACGTTGTAGTGTTATTAGTGAAGATAATAGCGGTATAGCTACTTCTAAATCTTGTGTAATTTGTTCATACACTTTTGTTTTCTCTAAACGAGAAACACTTTTATTCAACTCATAATTCGTTGTTTTTATATAAGGAATATCGCCATAGGTATTCACTAAATAAAAATGGAGCAATGCTCTCACAAAAAGTGCTTCACCTATAAAACCATTTTTATCTGGTGTAGATAAGCCTTTACTATTTTGGCATCCTTCTATAATAGCATTTGCCATATAAATCTGATAATAGGTTTGCGACCAATATTGTAGTACAGTGGCGCTATTTGCCTGTAATGTATTATTATATAAATTTTGAGATTCTACTTGATTGATTTGATACGAATCTAATTCATCGGTATATAGACCAATAGAAACAGGAAAAGCACTCATTTGCCCACTTACAAAACCTTTTTCTCTCATATCTGCATATAGGTTAATAAGCGCAGCATTTGTTGTCTTTTTATCAGCAAAAACCAACTCACTATTGTATTGAGAAGTAGGAACATCAACATCCAAAAAATCATTGCATCTAAAGAATAAGACGCTTATAACGACTGTTAAACTTAACGTATATATATTTTTCATTGTGCTAAATTTTATTATTCTTATCAGACTAAAAGTTTAATTTCATTCCCATTACGATGGTACGAAGAGGAGGGAGAAATCGGTTGTACTTAAATTCGGGATCACCTCCTTTATAAGGCGTTAGAGTAAATAGATTTTGACCTTGTAGAAAGATTTGAGGTTTCAAGAAATGATCTTTTAAAGGAATATCATAGGTAATCGAAATGTTTTTCAATCGGATGTAAGAAGCATCCACAATAGAAAGCGTACTACTTCGCATTAAATTATAATTAGCCGCTATTTGAGAATTTTTAGTACTATATGGTTGCATAGGTATACCATAGTCTACTAATTGATTGGTCATAGTACCAGCTATTGCTGTAGGCAAGTACAATTGTCGTTCTTGTTTTACAAACTGAAATAACATATCTAAACTCAACTGTTTGTACCGAATTTGATTGGCAATACCACCATAATAAGAAGGATTAAGATCGACGAGTACAACTCGATCTTTTAGAGAAGTTATTATACCATCTCCATCATAATCATAGAATTCATATTGATTATTTGTAGGATTTATACCTGTGTATTGATAAAGTTTGATGCTGTTAATTGATCGACCGATAACATAAGTATTGGCGTAAGCAGAGCTTTCAAGATCTGGATAAGATAGTAGCTTGTTCCGATTAAAAGATAAATTAACCTCTGTTGTCCACTTCCAATTATTAGTCGTTATATTTTTGGAACCAAGTGTAAATTCCCATCCTTTATTTTCTACTGTTGCAGGTAAATTTCCAGAAAAAGAAGAAAAACCAGTTGTCGTAGGTAGAGCAATACCGACCAATTGATTTCCTGATCTGTTTTGATAATAAGCCATAGAAAAATTAAGACGATCATGTAGAAAACCTAATTCTAGCGCAACTTCTAATTTGCGATTTGTCTCCCAATGATAATTGGGATTATATAACCGAATAGGACTTAAACCAACTGTCCCATTATATGGATTGGATGTTGTTTGATAGTTATCTAAATATTGATAATCTCCAATATTATCACTTCCTGTAATTCCATAACTACCACGTAATTTCCCAAAACTCAACCATGATACTTCACGTAGAAAACTTTCTTTCGAAAAAAGCCAAGCCGCACCAATTGCACCAAAATTAGAATATCTATTCTGAGGACTAAAACGACTCGAGCCATCTCGTCTAGCTGTTACGTTAAGTATATATTTATCATGTAAGATGTAATTCAATCGTCCATAAAAAGCTTGATAACGGTAATTTGTTTTTTCATCTAAGCCTATTAATTGTAAAGCAGCAGTAGACAAAGACAATAACATTTCATTAGAAGGGAAATCGGCGGCAGTTAAATACAGCCTATCAGTTTTTTGATCCTGAAAAGTTGCACCTATAAGAAAAGAAAAACGATGTTGATTCCATTTCTTATCCCAACTTAGTTGAGGTTCTATAATCCATGAAGAACGATTAGTTTGATTAGATTCTACACTTGATGATTCACTACCTTGTCCAGAAGAAGGATTATACATCGTTGACGGAAAAGTTCTCAACTCTCGGCTATGCAATTGGGTAAACCCTAAATTGGTTTTAAAAGTTAATTCAGGTAAAATAGCATAGCTCAACATCATATTAGCGGTTAGATTATCTATTTTTGATAGAAATTTAGACTCTAAACTTGCCAATGGATTGGTCCATGTATTATTTGCCCAATTCAATTGTCCATTCTCATCATATAAAGCAGGAGCATTGGGTGCTAATTCTCTTGCAACAGTTGTTAAATCAGTAGAAGGTTGATTGTTATTTTGATTGCTATAATTACCCGTAAATAAGAAATTAAACTTTTTAGCCTTGTAGTTTAAAGCCAAATGAACAGCATTTTTCAAATACTTAAATGCTCCTGGATAAACAGTAGTTTCTTCGTGATGTGTACCATTCACGGTATAATTAAAAGCGGTGTTACCACCACTTATAGAAGTTTGTATCGTGTTATATTCTGCTGTACCTCCAATTAATTCTTTTTGCCAATCGGTAGATCGGGTTTGATCCCATGTCCCGTTTATATCATAGGCATTTGTAGGATAAGTAGAAATACCATCGTAGGCATAAGCCTGTCTACGCATATCAAGGTATTGTTCGGTATTCATCAATTTCAACGGACGTGTAATTTTTCCTAACCCCATCGATGTCCGAATACTTACCTGTGTAGCACCTATTTTCCCCTGTTTAGTTGTAACGAGCACCACACCATTTGCTCCACGCGATCCATAAATAGCTGTAGCATCGGCATCTTTCAGTACTTCTATACTTTCTATATCAGCAGGGTTAATCGTAGATAACGGACTTGTAAAAGAAGGTCTGTTTCCAGAGGTAGATGTGCCTCCAATAGGATCCGAAGAGTAGGGGATACCATCTATAATGAATAAAGGTTGATTGGCATCGGGTCTTAAACTGTTCTGTCCCCGTATTTTTATCTGAAATCCACCTCCAGAACCACCACTTTCTTGAGTTATTTCTACTCCTGCCATTCGTCCTTGTAGCGTTGCTAAAAAATTATCTACAGGCTGATTTTCTATTTCCTTAGCCGTAACACGTGCAATAGACCCCGTACGTTCTTTGTCTTTTACAGCATAGTACCCTGCATTTATCACCACATCTTTCAGCTGAATTTCATTCTCTTCTTTTGTGAAACTTATATTTATCACACTTCTATTCAATACCTCTTCTTCACGAATAGGGAAATCCAATTGCTCAAAAATAAGTTTAGCATTGTCTTGTTGTAAGGTCAACGCATAGTATCCATTTGCATCAGTTCGCACACTATTCTGTGTACCTTCTTCTGTTACTACCACGCCAGAGAGCAAATG
This sequence comes from Empedobacter stercoris, assembly GCF_025244765.1. Classification (NCBI taxonomy): domain Bacteria; kingdom Pseudomonadati; phylum Bacteroidota; class Flavobacteriia; order Flavobacteriales; family Weeksellaceae; genus Empedobacter; species Empedobacter stercoris. The sequence continues at coordinate 370,950 of NZ_CP104209.1, forward strand.
GTTATGATCTTTCACCGTTCCAGTCACGGTTTTTCCTGTTTGTGCAAATAGGGGTGTAGCACAAACCAATCCCAATAGCACACTTATTATATGCCTATTGAGTTTAAAGTAAAATATTTTCATAATTTTACATAAGTTTTTTAAAATTCAACATTAGTTTTAAAAGCCACTCCTTTTCCAGTACATCGCGCCAACTTTGTTTTTGGGAAAGGGGTTTTTGTTTTTTTTTACGTTTTACGGTCTACGCTTAACGTTTTACGTTTTTATTCTTATTTATATTCAAATCCACTTTTTAATAACAAATTTTGTCATTCTGGGCTTGTCTCAGAATCGCATCTAATATGTCATTTCGAGGTATCGAGAAATCTTTTGTCACTTTTTTTCGTCAAAAAAACTAACGAAAAAAGACTTGTCTTTGATTTTCGACGGTCAAAATAAGTTTCAGCCATTCAATGTTTTAAATCATTTGCTACGCAAACAGTAAAACATTTTAACCATTTACTTCAACTTTTTGACACTCGCCTCCAAATCATATGACATTTTTTTAATCCTATTTAAACATTCAAATCCTTTTTTAACAATGAATTTATAAACCGTCATTGCTGAAAAGTCGAGTGTCAATTCGGCGTAAAGAGCGTTAAAAATGATTTATGTTCGCATTTCATATGCGAATGTTCTAAAGCATTTAGCGAATAGCCGTTATTGACCGACTTGTAAGCACAGACTTGATTTTTTTGGTTCGTTTTTTCATCAAGGAAAAAATGAACATATAATTATTAATCAACTTGTAACAATTTTACCTAAGCTCCACTGGAGCTTCTCCTTTTAATTTCAAATGTTTTCTCATCAAGGAAAAAATGAATGTAAAATTCTTTCTATCACTTTTTTATTCATAGCTTATCTATTTTTATTGTCGGTATTCATGTGCCCTTCGGGGAACAGTCAAAAAAACTAACGAAAAAAGACTTGTCTTTGATTTTCGACGGTCAAAATTAGTTTCAGCCATTCAATATTTTAAATCATTTGCTACGCAAACAGTAAAATATTTTAACCATTCTCTTCAACTTTTTGACACTCGCCTCCAAATCATATGACATTTTTCTAATCCTTTTTTCAATACTCAAATCCATTTATAACAACGAATTTATAAATCGTCATTGCTAAAAAGTTGAGTGTCAATTCGGCGTAAAGAGCGTTAAAAATGATTTATGTTCGCATTTCATATGCGAATGTTCTAAAGCATTTAGCGAGTAGCCGTTATTGACCGACTTGTAAGCACAGACTTGATTTTTTTGGTTCGTTTTTTCATCAAGGAAAAAATGAACATATAATTATTAATCAACTTGTAACAATTTTACCTAAGCTCCACAGGAGCTTCTCCTTTTAATTTCAAATTCTTAATCTCAAATGTTTTTTCATCAAGGAAAAAATGAATAAATACTGTTTTTATACTACTTTTTAAGTTACACCCAAAATTCCCCCTCCAACAGTTTTAAAAATTACATTAATAAATGAAAACTAAAATTTAACACTAATTACTTTATGAAGATCATTTACTTTCTTATTGTGTTGTCTTCGAGGGATAGATGTGAGTCTATATTCTTATACTTTTTATGTTTTTATTTTTATTTTAATTCACTAATAACACGGTCACTGAGGCACTCGAAGTGCAGAATCTTTCGATTTTTTTTCTTCTAACTTTTACCTTAATGCAAAAGTTACAAAACATCAAGTCTTTGATTTTCGACGGTCAAAATAAGTTTCAGCCATTGAATGTTTTAAATCATTTGCTACGCAAACAGTAAAACATTTTAACCATTCTCTTCAACTTTTTGACACTCGCCTCCAAATCATATGACATTTTTCTAATCCTTTTTTCAATACTCAAATACACTTTTTACAACGAATTCAAAACCGTCATTGCTGAAAAGTCGAGTGTCAATTCGGCGTAAAGAGCGTTAAAAATGATTTACTGTTCGCATTTCATATGCGAATGTTCTAAAGCATTTAGCGAATAGCCGTTATTGACCGACTTGTAAGCACAGACTTGTAATGCTTTGCATTCATGAATACCATAAAATAATAATAAACCATATGAATAACTTTTTGGTTCGTTTTTTCATCAAGGAAAAAATGAACGTAATAAAATAAAGAACTACTAATCCTCTTAATATATCCAATTTCTCTTTAGGCTCTTATCTCGCTGTCATTCTGAGCTTGTCTCAGAATCGCATCCTTTATAAATCCCCCGATATAGACAAGTTTTAAAAAATACATTAATAAATGAAAACTAAAATTTAACACTAATTACTTTATGAAGATCATTTACTTTCTTCTTAAGGCGTCTTCGGGGGATAGAGTGTGAATCTGTTTACTCTTTCATAATTTTACATAAGTTTTTTAAAATTCAACATTAGTTTTAAAAGCCACTCCTTTTCCAGTACATCGCGCCAACTTTGTTTTTGGGAAAGGAGGTTTTATTTTTTTACGTTTTACGTGATACGCTTAACGTTTTACGTTTTTATTCTTATTTATATTCAAATTCACTTTTTAATAACAAATTTTGTCATTCTGGGCTTGTCTCAGAATCGCATCCAATATGTCATTTCGAGGTATCGAGAAATCTTTCTATCACTTTTTTGAGAGCAAAAAAGTAATCAAAAAACTCTTGTCTTTGATTTTCGACGGTCAAAATTGGTTTCAGCCATTCAATATTTTAAATCATTTGCTACGCAAACAGTAAAATATTTTAACCATGGCGATCAACTTTTTGACACTCGCCTCCAAATCATATGACATTTTTTTAATCCTATTTAAACATTCAAATCCTTTTTTAACAATGAATTTATAAACCGTCATTGCTGAAAAGTCGAGTGTCAATTCGGCGTAAAGAGCGTTAAAAATGATTTACTGTTCGCATTTCACATGCGAATGATTTAAAGCATTTAGCGAATAGCCGTTATTGACCGACTTGTAAGCACAGACTTGATTTTTTGATTACTTTTTGATCAAGCAAAAAGCAATAAATAGAGAACTTCTTATTATCGTAAATTCCATTTAGAACCTCATTTCTATTATCACGCGCGTGCATTCGCGCCTGTTTATCCTATATTCCTCCTAAAATATCCCCCTCCGACAGGTTTTAAAAAATACATTAATAAATGAAAAAATTAACACTAATCATTTTATGAAGATCATTTACTTTCTTATTGTGTTGTCTTCGGGGGATAGAGTGTGAATCTGTTTACTCTTTCATAATTTTACATAAGTTTTTTAATTCAACATTAGTTTTAAAAGCCACTCCTTTTCCAGTACATCGCGCCAACTTTGTTTTTGGGAAAGGGGTTTTGGTTTTTTATTTCAAATTTGTTCTTTATTTTCATTTTTTGAGCGCAAAAAACGAAACAAAAAACGCTTGGCTGTAAACCTCTCTACTAAAAATGTTTTCACTCCTCTAAAGATTTTACAAACCCTACGGGCTAAAACCTTTTTAACGTTGCACTCAAACATTTTCTTAACGTGAGAGTTTTAATGCCGGTTTTTCATCCTTTTTCAATATTCAAATTCATTGTCATATAAATTCTCAAATCCCGCACCTCGAATTTCGAATTTCGCGTCTCGAATCTCGAATCTAAAATCTAACATCTAATCTGTACTTTTTACTTAATACATAGTACATAGTACATCCTAACAATCCCTTCCGATACACGAACCACGAACAAACCATACGGAACACATATACAATGGATACAGAATGGATATAGCGCGGATACATAACCGATACAGAAAAGTGTCATTTTCGATATACACCGATACAGAAATTTAACACTTTTTAACACTTTATTTTCTAATATTCTGTCATTTCAAGAAATCTAATCTGTACATAATTGAATTCTCTCAATACTAAAATCTCACATCTCACATCTAAATAATAGGTAGCAGAACCCCAATAAATTTGGAAAATGATATGAAAGGCATTACTTTTAATGTGCGAAAAATAAAAGTATAACCAACTGTCAAAGTCTCCTTACCGAGGCTCTGATAGAGAGCGTGTAAAGAAAGGATAGCCCTTTGCTTTACGATCCGTGTTTTAAAAATGTTATAAATACGGAGTATTGTTCTTTAAAAGAATGGTTAAAACAAACAGACTTTGTCTGGTGGTTTTTTACGGATGAATGGAAATTGTTTCGTTCTCATTTTGTGTTGGGTTTTATGGAACGATGTTTCTCGAGTATGAAGAAATACTTGCAAAAAAGCAAGGCGGCTTCACTACTTAGGACCGAGGGTGACCAAACCCACTTATAAATCCTTCGATTTTATAAGTTATTACCTAAAGTATATGTGAAAACCGCCCATGCCGTATGCGAAAGTACAAAACTTTTCAGACATGGAGCGATTCCACGATACTCTCGATAATAAAATTGGTCATTTCGGTTCGAGATTACATCGTTTTAATTCGTCTTTATAGACTAATTATCAATTCGCTAAAACAAATGTATAAAAAATAACTGGAATATAATGCAAGTTTTTTTAAAAATATGTCAAAAAAGATTAATAAAATAAAAGAAGCTATAAAAGATTCATCTTTACAAGTTGTTGCATTATCATTATTTCTTGATTTAGATGATACAACGATTAGTAAATGGAATTCTAATATTTCTCAACCTAGTTTAAAAAGATTAGATGAATTAGGTGAAATATTAGAAGTAGATAACATAGATTTGTTACAATCCAATCCAAGAAAATCTACAGGACTAGCAAAAGCGTTACAAAATGAATATAAACGATTACTTAAAGCTGGTTTGCCTACTAAAATTCAATTATCAGATGTTAACGGAGATACAAAAGAAATCAATAATCCTGAATTTGTGAAAGCTCTTCAAGAATTTGTATGTAATTATAGAAAAAATAAATAAAACACTTAAGTAATTAAAAACGTTTTGTTTAAAATCAATATACTAAATTAGTAGTATTAACCAGTAGGCATGTTAAAGTTAGTAATAGTACTCTGGAGTTAATTTTAGGTTTGTCTAACTCCAGAGTTTTTGTTTATATATAATATAAACAAAGGGCTCTATATAGAATCTTTAATTATTCTATAATATTTTACACAACAATGGTTATAAATTAGATTATTTTATATATTTGAAGTTAAATTAGCGAATCTATATTTTACTTCGTAAATTAAGATGACATAAATAACCAAAATTGTATAAAAACTATAATCTATAAATGTTTATTTCTAAAATATTTATCAAAAACTTTAAATGTATCAAGGAATTATCTATTTATCCTAATGAGAAATTTAATGTAATTATTGGTGAGAACAATCAAGGCAAAACCACAATTTTTGAAGCTTTACAAACTTGGTATAGATGTTACCAACTGTATATTAGACCAAATAAAACGGATTTTTATGTTGGAAATAATCTTTATTTACCTTATAAAGATTTAAATTTTTTAAGGCTTGCAAAAGATACTGATTTATATAATTCAACTCCAAATGAAGCATTAATTGGATTGACAATTGTTGATACAGACATATCGGGAAGTCAAGTACAATTTGATTTACAATTTAAAATAAATAGACCTCAATCAATTTCAAACGCGTACCTACGTGTTTTAAAATATAATAATCAACAATTTCTTTCGTTTTCGACACATCTAAAAACAAAGCATATAAAACTTGATGAAGCTATTTTTTTATATCAAACAAGCCCGATAGCTCAAGTTTTAGCACAAGAACCTTTTATGAATGAAGGTCAAGTTAGAAAAAAAATTATGCGTGGTAAATCGCAGGAAGTTCTACGTAATAAAATTCTTTTACATAGAGATTTACAGCAATTAGAACATCAAGTTTCTAACGTTCTTGGTTCTGAAATAAAATTTAAAATACTAAATAAAAATCAAAAAAATAAAGACGAATATATTAACCTACAAGTATTAAATCAAACTAAACAGTTTGATCTTCATTTACAAGGTAGTGGATTAATACAAATTTCAGAAATATTTGCTACTGTTGATTATTTAGACTCAAAGCTAAATATACTATTAATAGATGAGCCTGATAGTCACATACATTTGGCTCTACAAAAAAGATTAATTACAAATCTTAAAGCATTATCACATAATCAATCGTTTATTATTAGCCACAATGATAGCTTTGTAAATGAAACAGATGATGGAGAATTATTTTATTTAAGTCAGGATACAAAACTTTCAAAAGAATTAAAACATATAGAAGATGGTGATTTAATTAAAAAAGATTTTGGAAGTCCTATTTTAACTTTAGAAAGACTCAATAATTCAGATAATATAATTTTTGTAGAAGGTAAAGATGACAAAAAATATATCACCAAAATTTTAGAAAAATTTGTAGAATCTGATATAATAACAAATAAATCTGAAATTAAGAAATGTTACTATTTTCATATAAGAGGAAAAGATAATTTGGGTACTAAATTGGAACACAATAAAAGAACTTTAAGTCAATTATTTAATGATAAAAAATATGTTGTTGTTACTGATAAAGATTTTACATCTATTCAAAAGAGTAATGAATTAAATAATACTATAAAAAGTAAATTAGGTTCAACCTCTGAATCGTTATGTCACGATGGCTACTGCATTGAATCAACATTATTTAGTGATTTAAATAAACTACATCAGTACTTATCATTTGTAACAACTCTGGAAATTGCAACAATTGAAAGTAATTCTTATACCATATTAGATAATATTATTAATGAAACGAAGAATGTTACTTCAACAAGATATCAAAAGCTTGAACAACAGTTTAATTCACAAAAAAATAATAGACCAGAATTATCGACAACTAATTTGAGTGAAATAATTGTAGATTCAACAGGCAATAGAGATGCGATAAAATATTTAATGAACAAAAAAACTATAAGAGAATATGTTACTTCATTAGAAGATAGTTGTAATGTAACAATTATTCCGAACAGCACACATTTATCTGACGAAGATTTTTGTATTACTCTATTTTTAGATTATATCGAAAAAATTGATATTCATAATATTATATTTAACAATCATAAAAATTTGATTGAAAAGATTTATAATGCTCAATATTAACTTCACTTAATATTTGTAACTGTTGCTCAACTCTTATTTTAAGTATAAGAACACAAAATAGTATAAATAACAACCTCTTTAAAAGTGATTTTAGGGAGGTTTTTTATTTTTACGCGAAACCGTAATTTATTATGAAATGGTTATTGTATGTTTGGAATAATATTACGAAATGTAGATATAGATGAGTTTTTTGCGAAGCTATATTTACTTCGTTAACAAACTATGTTATGCATCATTATAAACCAAACTACACATGAAATTTGAAGTTATAGTAAATGATTTTTTTGAAAATCTTAAACAAGATATTACCTTAACCCAAACAAATAATAAGAGAGTTGTTGGAATTTTAAATGATTATGAGGATGGAAAATGGCGATATGACAAATTTCAAAAATTTATTTGGGATAATATAAAAGAGACAGCGTTAAGTCATAGTGAAAGAAAAGCACTTCTTTCCGATGGAGAAAGCTCAATACTTACTGAATCAGCAAAAAAACTACGTCTTGTTGAAGCTACTGATGCAATTGGTAGAGGAAGTGAAATTGCTGAAATTGTTTTATACGGCATAATGAAACATCATTATAAAGCATTACCAATTGTACCTAAAATATTTTATAAGCAAAATAAAAAAGATGAAGCTAAAGGTTCTGATAGTGTTCATATTGTAATTGAATCTCCTGATTCTTTTTCACTTTGGTTTGGTGAGTCAAAATTTTATAATAGCATCGAAAACGCAAGATTAGATACAATTGTCGAATCGGTAAAAGATTCTCTTAGTTTAGATAAAATAAAAAAAGAAAATAGCATAATAACTAATTTAAGTGACATTAATGACTTTGATGAGATTAACGAATCACTACGCGAATCAATAAAAAATAGTCTTTCTCAAGATGTATCAATTGATAAAATTAAACCATTACTAAATATTCCAATTTTACTTTTATACGAATGTGAAGAAACCAAGAATGAAACTATATATTCTGATGATTATAAACAAAAAATGATAGATTATCATAAAGAAAGAGCGACAGAATATTTTAAAAAACAGATTAATAAATGTAAAGACGTGCATTTGTATGAAAAGATAAAGTTTCATATTGTTCTTTTTCCAATTGCAGATAAAAAAACTATAGTTGACAAATTTATACAAATAGCACAAATTTATAGAAGTTAATATGAATGAATATATATTTGAGAACTGTCAAGTTATTAATAACTTACTAATTCAAGAACATGAAAACCAAGCTAGACAAGAACTAATAAAATTATTAGATTTCCATAAAAAAAATAGTTTATCATATACTCCATTAGTCAATCATTTAATTAGAGAAACTGGATTATTTCCCTATCTAGAACCTGAAACCTCAGATTGGCAAGAACGCTTTATTTATAATGCTTTCAAAGTTGATGTTGGTGAAGAAAATCCCCTTACATTACATCGTGAACAATCATATTTACTTAAGAGTTTATTAAGTGGTAAAAACATTGCAGTGAGTGCACCAACAAGTTTTGGTAAAAGCTTTGTTATAGATGCTTATATTAAGATAAAAAAACCAAAAAATGTTTTGATTATTGTGCCTACAATAGCACTAACTGATGAAACTAGAAGACGATTATATAAAAAATTTGCTCATGAATATAAAATAATTACAACATCAGATGTTGAGTTAAGTGAAAAAAATATTTTCATATTCCCACAGGAAAGGGCAATAAATTACATTAATGTAGTAGATCAATTTGATATAATTATAGTTGATGAGTTTTACAAAGCAAGTAGTACTTTTGACAAAGAACGTTCTCCTAGCTTAATTAGAGCAATGATAAAATTAGGAGCTAAGTCAAAACAAAAATATTATTTAGCACCAAATATCACTTCTTTGGATAATAATCCTTTTACCGAGGATATGGAATTCATTAAATTAGATTTCAATACAGTTTATCTAGAAAAACATGATTTATATAAAGAAATAAATTCAACTGAAGAAAAAAGTGAAGCTCTTTTGAATATTTTAGATAAAAATAAAGGAAAAACACTAATTTATGCAGGAACATATTCAAATATAGATAGTTTAACAAATTTATTTTTAACAACGTATGGACCTACAAAAAGTGAAATATTAAATCAATTTTCTGATTGGCTTTCAAAAAATTATGATTCAAACTGGAGTTTAACAAAACTTATAAATAGAAGTATTGGTATACATAATGGACGGTTACATAGGTCATTAAGTCAAATACAAGTCAAATTATTTGAAGAAGAAAATGGTATAAACAATCTAATTTCTACATCTTCGATAATTGAGGGAGTAAACACATCTGCTGAAAATGTTATCATTTGGAGAAATAGAAAAGGTGCTGCAAAGTTAGATGATTTCACATACAAAAATATAATTGGACGAGGTGGTAGAATGTTTAAACATTTCATAGGCAAAATATATGTATTAGAACAGCCTCCAAAAGAAATACAAACCCAATTAGATATTCCATTCCCAGAGGAAATTCTTGGAGATTTAGACGAAATACCTTATCAAGGCTTATTAACAGATGAGCAAATAGCAAAACTAAAAGCACATAATGACGAAATGTCAAACCTAATTGGAGCTAAAATATATTCTGAATTAAAAGGAGAATCAGCATTTCAATCTAGTAACTCAGAATTAATTAAATTGATTGCGATTGATTTGGTACAAAATCCAGAAGAATGGAATGGTTTATTCTACTTAAATAAATTTACTCCAAAAAACTGGGATAGATTACTTTATAAAATTTTAAAACTTCAACCAGGAAACTGGGAAACTTCATATTCTACTTTTGTTGAGTTTATTAAAATAATTGCATATAATTGGAGTAAATCAATTCCTGAGTTATTATCAGAATTAGAAGATTATGATATCGGAATAGATGAATTTTTCAAACTTGAAAGAAACGTAACATACAAATTTACAGCTCTTCTACAAGATATTAATTTACTACAGAAAAGAATTCTTAATACTAAAAATTATGATATCTCAAGATTCATTACTTTATGTTCACATGCATTCTTGCCTAAGGTAGTTTATCAATTAGAAGAATATGGATTACCTAGAATGATTACAAAAAAAATACATCATTCTAATGTTATTGATTTTTATAATCCTGAATTAAATATACATAATACTATACAATTATTTTCAGAAATTGGAATTGACTACGTTATACAGAACACAAAGGAGCTTGACGAATTTGATAAGTATATAATTACTTACTTTTATGATGGAATAGAAAAAAATAATTACGCCTAACATAGGTAACTGTTGCACAACTCCAATTTTATAAATACAAAATAGTATAAATAATAACCTCTTTAAAAGCAATTTTAGAGAGGTTTTTGTTTTACGTGAAACAGTAATTTGTTGCAAGAATGTTTTTCTATATTTAACTTTAAAACAAGTTATAAACGTAAATATTATTAAATGATTTGTCCACATTGTTCAACAGTTGTTAAATTTCATTGGAATGTTACTTCACCACACGAAATAGATAAAGTAAAAAAAGCAGGAATTGAAATATTTTATTCAGAATGTCCAAATTGTAATAAACTAGTAGTTGGTTTACAAAAAGGAGATTTAAAATCAAGTGAATATAATGGTTTACATATACAAGATAAAACTGAATGGCAAAAGATAATTTATCCTAAGCAAAACAATTTTCAAAATTCAATTGATATCCCTACAAAATATTTAGAAGATTATGAGGAAGCTATTAAAGTGCTTTCTCCAAGCCCAAAAGCTTCAGCAGCTTTAAGTAGAAGGTTGTTACAGTGTATCTTGCGAGAAGAGTTTGATATTAAGGAAAATAGTTTAGTAAAAGAAATTGAGATATTTAATACTTTAAGTGGTGTTCCTTCGCATTTAACAAATGCCGTTGATGCTGTTAGAATAATTGGTAATATAGCTGCACATCCGAATAAAGATAAAAATACTGGAGAAATAGGGGAAGCTGAATGGTTAATTGAAGTAATAGAAGCTTTATTTGATTTTGTATTTATACAACCAAGTAAATTAGAATTAAGAAAACAAGAATTAAATCTCAAGTTAGAAAAAATTGGTAAACCTAAAATGAAATAAAAAAATTATGAAAAAACTTTCTATCGATTTGGAAAATTGTTTTGGGATTGGAAAATTTCAATATGATTTTGATTTTTCTAAATTAAACACATTTCTTCTTTATGCTCCAAATGGAACAATGAAAACATCTTTTGCTAAAACTTTTGATTTAATTTCAAAAAATGACAAGAAAAATCTACCAAAAGATTTAGTGTATGGTAAAGATTCTAAATATAATATTATAACAGATAATATAGATATAGATCCAGAACAAATCTTAGTAATAAATGCAGAGGATACCTCATTTGATGCTTCTAATAAAGTAACATCTTTTATTGCAAGTAAAGATTTAAAAGAACAATATGATAAAATCTATGTAGAATTAAACTACGAAAAAGATGAGATTTTAAAAAAACTAAAAAATATTTCTTCAAGTTCAGATTGTGAAAGTGAATATATTGCAACTTTTAGTGAAAATAATTCAAATAATTTTTTTGAAATACTCTCAAATAATGTAGAAAATTTAAAAGATGAATTTGATAAAGTTCCTTTTAAATATAATCATGTATTTGATACAAAAGGAAAAGTAAAGGAATTTATTAATAAAAATGAACCATTACTAGATGATTATATAGATAATTATAACAATATTATTTCTTCATCAAAATTATTTAAAATTTCAAATAATACTTTTGGGACACAACAAGTAAATGATATATTAAAATCAATAGAAGACAATGCTTTTTTTGATGCGGGGCATAAATTTATTTTAGAAGATGGAACAGAAATTAAAACTAGCGATGAATTAAAACAATTAGTAAAAGAGGAAGTAGATAAAATACTTTCTGATAAAAAACTGAAAGCATCTTTCGATAAAGTTGATAGAGCAATTGGAGCTAATGTTGAGCTTAGAACATTTAAAAAGATAATTGAAGAGAATAATACATTATTATTAGAATTAAAAAATTATGAAGAATATAAAAAGAAAGTTTGGAATAATTTTTTATCCGAAATCAAAGATGATGTAATAGGGCTAAATTTATTATACAAAGAAAAAAAACCTCTATTAGAAGCTATTTTAAAAGAAACTGATAAAGAAATTAAATTATGGAAAGAAATTACTAAGAAATTTAATGATAGATTTTATGTTCCTTTTGAAGTTAATATAGCGAATAAGCGAGATGTTTTACTAAAACAAGAAACGGCTAATTTGCAATTCATTTACAGAGATAAAAAACAAGGTGATATTTTGCAAAGCAAAGAGAATCTTTTAAAAGTACTTAGTAAAGGAGAACAAAGAGCTTATTTCATATTGCAATTCTTATTCGAAATTGAATCTAGAAAGTTAGAGGATAATTTTACTTTATTAATTTTTGATGATATCGCAGATTCTTTTGATTACAAAAATAAATATGCGATTATTGAATATATTAAAGAATTACATGAATCTGAAAAATTTAAATCAATAATTTTAACTCATAATTTCGATTTTTATAGAACAATAGCATCAAGATTAGATTTATTTAAAAATTGCTTTATTGTTACAAAAAATGATGAGAAAGAAATTTCATTAAGGACAAGTAATTACACTAAAGTTATTTTTCAAGAGCTCTTAAAAGAAATTAATAATCCTAAAGTTTTTATCAGCTTGATACCTTTTGTTCGAAACATTATTGAATATACTGATTCTAATAAATGTGATGATGCTGTAACTCTTACAAGATGTTTACATGTGAAAGAATTATCACAAAATATTATTATTGATGACATTATTGAGATTTATAAAAATAGATTAATAAAACTTTCAGATAGAGATTTTGATATAGAGGGTAGTGTAAAAGTACATGAATATATTTTTGAAATTGCAGATAAAATTGTTTCAGAAGAGAATATTGATGAAATTATACTTGAAAATAAAATTGTATTATCAATAGCATGTAGATTGAAAGCAGAATTGTATATGATCAATAAATTACCATCAATTAATAGAGATAAATTAAATTCTAACCAGACAAGAGAGCTGTCTAAAAAATATCTAATTGAATATCCAAATAGTTCAAAAAAAGAACTCATTGATAAAATTAATTTAATGACACCCGAAAATATACATCTAAATTCATTTATGTATGAACCTTTAATAGATATGTCTGTTTATCATTTAAAAGACTTATATAATAGTATTAAAGTTATTTAGTAAATTATAGATATTTTAATATAGATTTAAGTAATATATTTATATTTGCAATACAATATGTAAAATCATGTCAGATTTATAATTAAAGTTTATTAATTTAAATTTTAGAACATGAGAACATGTATTGTATGTGCTGGCTTGAAACCAGTATTTGTTAGAGCTTATACTAGAATCCGTTATGGAAGATTAGAATATGTAACTCAACATTGCAGGTCATATCCTGGTCAGCTAACATTATTTTAGAAGCTAAGTACAACTTAGCTTCTTTTTAAAACTTGTATCTAGATTAAAATAAATATCAAAAAAAGCTCTTATCCAAGAGCTTTTTTGTTAAAGAAATGTTTTGGGTAAAAGTACTTTTTACCGAGCTTAAAACAAGGAATCGTCTTGTTTCTCCTCATGCGATACAACGTTTTGTCACTAACGTTAAGTAGCCTTTGCACATCTGCACTGTCGTAGAATCCGTGATCTTTGTCCGTGGGTTGTATATTCGTAATTAATTCTACTAAAAGAAGTTTTAACTCGTTGCTATCCTTCTCTTTTTGTGTAAAAAAGTAAGTGTTTTGCATACGTTTTAATTTGCTTAATTTCAGTAAGATACGTATTTTAGTTAAATAAAACAAATCATAAGAGGAAGTAGGGATAGAGGGATTTTTTTGTAATTCTTCTTTTCATTTTTTGCTCATCCAAAAAACGAAACAAAAAAAGATGCCGACAGTAGTCTCTCTATGATTCAACTAACTAAATTATTTCCATAAAGTTGGCAACTCGCTTTGCTCAAACACTCCAACTTTTTTTATTCCAATAATTTAGAGTTGAATCGCATTTCGATTCTAAATTGTCGGATTTTTAATTCCTTTTTTAATAACGGATTTTAGAGTCGACATACGATTTGCAGACGAGTTTCAATCCATTGAAACAAGCGTAAAAAAGATTAGTGAGCGATAGCGAATCATTTAATCTTTTTAGTGCGTGAGATGGTAATTGAACGTCGAAAATCGCCGTCTTGACTTTTTTGGTTCGTTTTTGTGTCAAGACAAAAATGAACATATAATTATTAATCAACTTGTAACAATTTTTACCTAAACTCCACAGGAGCTTCTCCTTTTAATTTCAAATTCTTAATCTCAAATGTTTTTTCATCAAGGAAAAAATGAATGTAAAATTCTTTCTATCACTTTTTTATTCATAGCTTATCTATTTTAATTACCGGTATTCATATGCCCTTCGGGGAAGAGAGCAAAAAACGAAACAAAAAACGCTTGGCCGTAAACCTCTCTACTAAAAATGTTCTCATTCCACTAAAGATTTTACAAACCCTACGGGCTAAAACCTTTTTAACGCTTCACTCAAACATTTTCTTAACGTGAGAGTTTTAATGCCGGTTTTTCATTCTTTTTCAATACTCAAATTCGTTGTCATTTTTAAAAATGGATTTTGTAATTCTGGGCTTGTCTCAGAATCGCATCCAATATGTCATTTCGAGGTATCGAGAAATCTTTTGTCACTTTTTTTATTCATTACATATCTATTTTTATTGTCGGTATTCATGTGCCCTTCGGGGAACAGTCAAAAAAACTAACGAAAAAAGACTTGTCTTTGATTTTCGACGGTCAAAATAAGTTTCAGCCATTGAATGTTTTAAATCATTTGCTACGCAAACAGTAAAACATTTTAACCATTTACTTCAACTTTTTGACACTCGCCTCCAAATCATATGACATTTTTCTAATCCTTTTTTCAATACTCAAATACACTTTTTACAACGAATTCAAAACCGTCATTGCTGAAAAGTCGAGTGTCAATTCGGCGTAAAGAGCGTTAAAAATGATTTACTGTTCGCATTTCACATGCGAATGATTTAAAGCATTTAGCGAATAGCCGTTATTGACCGACTTGTAAGCACAGACTTGATTTTTTGATTACTTTTTGATTAAGCAAAAAGCAATAAATAGAGAACTTCTTATTATCGCAAATTCCATTTAGAATTTCATCTCTATTATCACGCGCGCGCACCTGTTAATCCTATATTCCTCCTAAAAATATCCCCCTCCAACAGTTTTAAAAAATACATTAATAAATGAAAACTAAAATTTAACACTAATTACTTTATGAAGATCATTTACTTTCTTATTGTGTTGTCTTCGAGGGATAGATGTGAGTCTGTTTACTCTTTCATAATTTTACATAAGTTTGTTTAATTCAACATTAGTTTTAAAAGCCACTCCTTTTCCTGTACATCGCGCCAACTTTGTTTTTGGGAAAGGGGTTTTTATTACGTTTGACGTGATACGCTTAACGCTTTTTTTCTTATTAATAATCAAATTCATTTTTATCAACAAATTTTGTCATTCTGGGCTTGTCTCAGAATCTCTTCTCGTTGGTATTCTTAGCTTGTTGAAAAATCTCTCCCTTTCATTTTTTTATTCATAGCTTATCTATTTTAATTATCGGTATTCATATGCCCTTCGGGGAAGCTCATCCAAAAAAACGAAACAAAAAAAGATGCCGACAGTAGTCTCTCAATGATTCAACTAAATAAATTATTTCCATAAAGTTGGCAACTCGCTCCACTCAAACACTCCAACTTTTTTATTCCAATAATTTAGAGTTGAATTACATTTCGATTCTAAATCGTCGGATTTTTAATTCCCGTTTCTATACTCAAATCCACTTTTAAACAACAGATTTTGTCATTCTTAGCCTGTCGAAGAATCTCGTTCTTAATCTCGTTCTTAATCTCGTTCTTAATCTTAAATACATACTACATTGTACTTTTTACATAGTACAACTCTAAAATCTCAATTCTCATATCTAACATCTACTTTGTACTTAATACATAATACATTGTACTTTTTACATAGTACAACTCTAAAATCTCAATTCTCATATCTAACATCTAATCTGTACTTTTTACATAATACAACAAACAAAAAAGGTAGCAGAGCCCAATAAATTTGGAAAATGATATGAAAGGCATTACATTTAATGTGCGAAAAAAAGAGTATAACCTTGCAGTCAAAGTCTCATTACTGAGGCTCTGATAGAGAGCATGTAAAGAAAGGATAGCCCTTTGCTTTACGTTCCGTTAAATGTTATTAAAACGGAGTATTGTTCTTTAAAAGAATGGAAAAAACAAACAGACTTTGTCTGGTGGTTTTTTACGGATGAATGGTAATTGTTTCGTTCTCATTTTGTGTTGGGTTTTATTGAACGAGTCGAGATATGAAGAGGGGCGATTTCCTATCTTCAATTTAAATCGAGGTACGGCTAAGAACCTTTGACGAAATATCCGATAGAGAAAACCACCCCATAGAATGCAAATATACAAAATATGAGGTAGCGACAACCCTATTGGTCTTGCGTCATCTTAAATTAGCCGTTTTCGATAACAAGACTCGAGTTTAATAACTGTCGCTTAATTAATTATAGTCAAATATAGATAAATATTTTGTTACATGCAAATTTATATCTAATTAATTTAAAATAACATTAAAATTGAGTAGTAATAATAGAAAAGATAGATTAGTTTCACCTGTTTATAGAGAAAAGTTAGGTAAGTCTTTATTAAATAAGCGTATAGAATTAAACTATACTAGAAAAGATATTTCTATATTAACAACTATAACAGAAAACACAATTAATAGTATTGAAAAAGGTATAACTACCAATATAGATTATTACGTTGAATATGCAAAAGCTGTTCAGTACCCATTAGAAACATTATTAGACTTTAAAATTCCTCTTAAACCTCTCAATGAATTACCTAAAGATAGAATAGAATCTTTAAAATTGACATCAAAAATTAGAGAGCATATAGTAAATACAAACTTTCTTAATAAAGGTAAAACTGTTGCTGAAATAAAAGAGGAGTTAGTTCGGTTGAAATTAGTACCAAAAGATATAACTTCTGTTGCTATCGCTGGTGTTATGAGGAACTTAAAAAACGATGAGTTGGTCAGTTCAGAAGAAACAACTGGTAGAAAGGCTATTTATATAAAGCCTAAGAACTAATTTTAATACTATAATGAGTTTTAGAAAGTTTAAGTATATGCAATACATATTTTTCATTTTTTTATATATATTATCATTTAATGTTAAAGCTCAAAATATTTACAGTGCAATTCATTACAATGATAAATTCGATGTTAGATCTTCAAAAGGAATAAAGAAAATTGAAGAAATAACAATATTTTATAATTCAAATAGCTCTGAAAAGAAGAGAGATATTTATCACCTTAATCAGTATTTTTATATTATAAAACAAGAAGGTTTTGATTCTGAAAATAATTTGAAGTACAGATCTACAATTAAATATAAAAATGATAGTATTAAACTAAGTATTAATTCTGAAAAGAATATACCAATTTATGGAAATGAAAGAAGTTTGGTACTTTATGAATATGATATTAAAAATTACCTCGTAAAAATTACTAAAAAGGATAATTATAACAAAATTTTTGAAATAATAACTTTAGAAAATGATTCAATCGGTAATCCAATAATGTTAGTAATTAATAATGGAGAGTATGGTTATGAAAAAGCAATATATGATTATAAATCAAACACTTATTCTACGGCAGTTTTCAATACTAATAATGAATTAATTGTTTCCAATAAAGATATTAAATTAGATTTCAATATCCCTGATAAAAGATATACATATAATGAACAAAATGACTTAGTTAAAGATAATAAATACATATTCGAATACAAATATGATAAATATGGAAACTGGACTAAGAAAGTTCGCTACAAATTACTAAATGATAAAAAAATAAGAGATGCAGAATTCTCTAGAAAAATTACATATTTATAAAACAAAAGGATTATTGCAAAATTACTAAGAGTTAGTATTTATGATTTAATAGAACCAACTAATTGGAAAAACGAAAAATCTGATACTTATGAGGAGTTTGTAAAAAAAGTAAAGGACATTAAGTAATTAAAAACGTTTAGTTTAAAAACAATATACTAAATTAGTTTCAGAAAGAGCAATTTGCTTGAACGGATGAACTTGAACTTCGTTCAATTTTCTAACCGTTCTTCGCAAATACTTAGTCATTAACAGAAATTTTAAACAACAGAATGCCAATAAAAGAAATTGTAACAATTCTACTATCAGTTACAACAATAACTG
Source organism: Empedobacter stercoris (assembly GCF_025244765.1). Lineage (NCBI taxonomy): Bacteria > Pseudomonadati > Bacteroidota > Flavobacteriia > Flavobacteriales > Weeksellaceae > Empedobacter > Empedobacter stercoris. The sequence continues at coordinate 389,467 of NZ_CP104209.1, forward strand.
GTCTAATTCTTTGGTTTGTAAAAGAATTTATTAAAAAATTACTTGATGCCGATTCTGATAGATTAAAAAATAAACTTATTCGAGAAAATCAAAAATATACCAAGTTACAAAATGAACAATTTGAAACTTTAAAATTAATTTATTCCAATCTAACTAAAACTGAAGAATTGATAAATGAATTTTATCACATTGTAAAAGACGATATTGAATTTTCTAAAGATCATAAAGAACGAGTTGTAATACCTTTGACAAATTTAATTTTTCAAACACAAAGACATTTTAAAGAAAATAGAATATTTATTCCTAAAACTTTAGTTCCAAAAATTGAAAATGTGATAGATAAATTGTTTTATTGTCATACTAAATCTTCTTTAGCTCTAATTATTAAATCTGATGAACATTTTGATGATAATGGAAATTATCTAGGTATAGTTAGCAAGAAACTTCACGAAATATCCTCAGAAAGAGTAAATGAATTCAATGAAATCCTTGTGTTAATTGAAACTACTAAAGATGAAGAATTACCGTCTTTAATCGAAGAAACGGAAAATGAGTTTAGAAAAATATTCGGCTCAAAATAAAAACGTCAGCTAATAACTAAGCTTTCATTTTGCCCGGAGGGCATGAGATATATTGAAATCACTGAACACAAATAACAATAAATATACAACCTCTTTAAAAGTGATTTTAAGGAGGTTTTTTGTAATTACGTGAAACCGTAATTTATTGTTAAATGGTTGTTGTATGTTTGGAATAATATAACGAAATTTAGATATAGTGTTTAAAACTATATTTTAGTTCATTAAAAATAATATAATTTGTAATTTTTATAAAAATAGTTAATTTGAAAAAAAATTCTATTGACACAATTATAGATAGATTAAAATTTAATTTATCTAAGGTAGAGGGGTTTAATAAATTATTTGAAAATCAACTCGGTGAAGATTTTTATCATTACATAATTAAAGTACAATTCGAACTTAAATCTTTTGAATCTCTTTTCTTGCAATACTATATTCCTGCATCTCGAAAATCAATTGTTGATTTTAAAAGAGAGTTGAAATTTTCTAAGTATAAGAATGAATTTAATCTTAGCAACGAAGAATTAAAAGAAAATTACTACGAAACAATAAGATTAGGCTACGTCGGTATTAGTCACAAATTTGAGAGCTATATTAAAAACTTAATCAAACTAACAGATGAATTTTCAAAACTAACAGATTTTGATAATAATCTTTTGCCAATTGTAAATTTTACTAAAAAACATTTTAATAGAGATCTTAATAAAATTTCAGATTTAAATTCTACTTCAAAAAAAATTAATTGGATATGCAATTGTGTAAAACATTACGATGGTTTACCAGTTTAAGAACCTGTACATTATTTGTTTCAAAGTAAAGATAAATCCAAAAAAATTCAAATTGAAAGTTCTGAATTTAAAGAAGATATTAACTCACTCAGAGAGAATTTTTTATTTTTTATACAATTATTTTTTTTAATCTCAATGTACCAAACTTTTATGCAAGCTGATGAAAATATACTTAAACAATTAAAAAAAGGCTTTAGTATTGAACAACTTGAACTTACAAGAAGTAATATTAAAAAGGCTATTGAAAAATTATTAAGTTAAAAACTACATATAGCTTTTGTAAATGATCATAAGTTGATTTTTCTGGAAAAAGGTTATAAACTTCATTAAGTGTTTTTAATCTAGGTTCTTTATTTTTTTTAAATCCGTAAATTGTTGTGAGATGATTTTTGTATTTAATTATTCTTTTTTATATTAATTAATATAAGTGTAGTTGTGTATTATATCATTACTAATAGTGCTTATTTTATGTATATTTGGAGAAGACAATCTGTTAAATTTCGAATTATTTATGACCAAAGAACAACATATTGAAGATGATTTAATTAAGCAATTAATTGAACAAAAATACAGTTATCGTCTAGATATTCGTAATCGTGAAAGTTTAGAGAAAAACTTTAAAGAAAAGTTTGAAGCACTTAATTGCGTGAAGTTAAGTGATAGTGTAATCTTCCCCTTGTTAAGAACACTTAAAAGTAGAGTTTTTATTTAATATTATTGTATTATTATTTTGATTAATTTGAAATGTTGGAAAATCATTAGGATTTTTGACCTTACCATATTTCAATAAAAAGTTTCTAGGAGAAAGATATTGCAAAGAACTATGTGGTCTTTCATTGTTATACATCCACATCCAAATTTCTGTATAATTTTTCATTTCTTTGATATTTTCAAATAAATAAGCATTTAAAAAATCTGTTCTAAAAGTTCTATTAAATCTTTCAATCAACGAGTTTTGCGTAGGTTTCCCAGGTTGAATATAATATAATTCAATGGCTTTTTTTTGACAAAATAGTTTTAGTTTTTCAGCAATAAATTCTGGACCATTATCTACTCTAATTTTCTCAGGTTTCCCTCGCCATTCGATTAGTTTTTCTAGTTCAGAAATTACTTTAGCTGAAGGTAAGCTTGTGTCGATACAAATACTCAAAATTTCTCGATTAAAATCGTCTATAATATTCAAACTTCTCACGCTTTTTCCGTTTTCTAAACTATCATGCATAAAATCCATACTCCACGTTACATTTGGATAAATCGGACGTAAAAGCGGCTCTTTAATCCTTGCAGGAAGTCTTTTTTTACGTTTATTACGTAGGTTAAGTTTCATCGAAGTATAAATTCGATAAACTCGTTTATGGTTCCAAGTAAAGCCTAAATTTCGTAAACGATAATGCATCATCCAAAAGCCCCAAGTTTGATGCTCGTTGGATAGTGCTATCAATTGAAAACGTATTTTATCATCCTCATCTTTACGTACTTTTTGATAATAAAAAACGGATGTTCTTAAGTTAAATAGACGACAAGCCCTGCGGGAACTTAGTTGATGTTTTGCTTTTGAATACAACACCAATTCTCGTTTTTCACAAGGCGTTATAGCTTTTTTTCGATAACATCTTTTAAAACTACGTTTTCTAAAGTAAGCTCTGCTACAATTTTTTTATATTGAGACAATTGCTTCTCTAGTTCCTTTAATTGAGCTAATTGATGAGCTTCCATTCCGCCATATTTACTCTTCCATTTATAAAAAGTGGGTTGGCTTATTCCATGTTCACGACAAATTTCATTGACTGTTTTGCCTTGATTTTGTTCAGATAAGATCTTGACGATCTGAACTTCTGTAAAATTGCTTTGTTTCATAATTATCCCTAAGTTAATAAACTATATTTTTAAACGGTCCGGTTTTTAGGGAAGATTACAATAGCGAATTTAATCGTTTAAAGGAAGAAATTATACAGCCTGATGAATTTAAGGCTGCAAAAATTCTACGCAATAGAAATACATTTTATCGTGAAGATGGTACGCCTCTGCAATATACTTTAGTTAATATTAAAGATTGGTGTAGAAACGAGTTTGAAGTCATCAATCAATTGCGCATGAATACTGAAGATAGCAACCATCGTTATGATGTTATATTGCTATTGAATGGATTGCCATTGGTTCAGATTGAATTAAAAACTTTTGAGATAAGTCCTCGTCGAGCTATGCAGCAAATAGTGGACTACAAAAATTTATACAGATTTTTATAGGGCGCGTCAGCTCTGCGATTACTCTTTTTACAGTCCCATATCCATTGATAGATGCATTCTAGAGAAACACCCTGAACGCCCATGCACTTCCATTCTACAGCAATCAATTCTGGACTTAGTTGTTCATTCTTTAACCAATTAGCTGCCTGATTTTTAAGCGACTTTGTGAATTTTACTGCCTTGTTTTTTTGTTTGTGCCTTAAACTTGTTTTTTCTTGCGCCAAATCAGGAATATAGCTACCTGCGTGTAGACCACGCTTGCCAATATTTCTTTGTAATTCACGCGTGATGGTAGATTTATGTACGCCTATTAAATCAGCAATATCTTTTTTGCTTTTTCCTGCGGTCAAAAGTATTCCAATTTGGTATCTTTGTTCCTGGTCGAGTTGTTTATATATTTTTTTCACAAATCAAATTTAGCACTTGGCTAATCATTGGGGGCTAGCCCCAAATGATTTAATTTGAGTTGCACTTATTTGTTGAACTTAGAAAATAATAGTTTAAAACGAAAGTAATTAGTTAAAAATTATTTATAACTCTCATTTATTCGGTAGTGTATAGAGACGAGTTGATGTTAAATTATTATACATTCATTTGAGTTGATTGTTTAAATAAAGGTTTATTTTTGGGAATCGTTAAACTCATATATGAAAAATATAATAGTCCTTCTTTCTTTGATTGTTGCAACTAAATCTTATGCACAAGTTATCGAAGTAAAGAATCTTAAAAAGCACATTTATTATTTAGCCGATGATAAAATGAAAGGTAGAGGAACAGGAAGTGATGAAAATTTGAAAGCTGCAAAGTACATTGCCAAAGAATTCAAAAAATATAAACTACTGCCGTTAGGAGAAGATGGTTATTTTCAGGGATTTGATGCAAAAGTGAGAAAAGTAAAAGTGGTGGATAGTATTCGCTCCGCTAAAAATGTAATTGGTTTTTTAGATAACAAGGCGAAAAAAACGATAGTAATTGGTGCACATTATGATCATTTGGGCGAAGGAAAACAAGGAAGTTCGTTAGCGAAAGACAGTTATGGAATTATTCACAATGGTGCTGATGACAATGCTTCGGGAGTAGCAGGTTTGTTAGAACTTGCGCGAGTGTATAGTAAAAATAAAATTACAGAACCTGTTAATTTTTTATTCATTGCTTTCGGTGCTGAAGAGTTAGGTTTGGTAGGTTCTCGACATTTTGTCAAACATCCGACGTATGATTTAACTAAAATTCATTGGATGTTGAACATGGATATGATTGGTCGTTTGAACAAAGAAACAGGTGTTTCGATTATAGGTTATGGAACTTCGCCAACTTTTGAAACAATTTTCAATGAGATTGATTCCACGAATTATGTCAAATTTTATACAGGATACGAGGGGAGAGGTGGATCGGATCAAACTTCTTTTTACGAAAAAAATATACCTGTTTTGTTTTTTCATACGGGTGGACACGATGATTATCACAAACCAACTGATGACGCAGAAAAAATTGACTATACTTCCTTAAAAGCTATTTTATTGCTTGAAAAAGCTGTAATCGAAGGAAGTTTCAAAATAGAGGAAATGCCTTTTCGAAGTACAGATAAAGAATAGAAAAAAAACGAGCGATATTTATCGCTCGTTTTTTGTAATTAAATTAGTGAAAGTATTATTCTTCTTCACCTTCATTTTTCATCGCATTCAATAGATTATAAGATCCTTTTGCTATATAAACCTTATTTGAGTTTTGAGGCGATTTGATTTCTACCATTTTATTTGATGAGATTCCGATTTCTACAGGAACTAAACGAAATTGATTTTTGTTTTGTCTTTCGAAAACATAATCTTTACCTTCAAATTGAACAATTGCTTCTTCTGGCAACACATTTGCATCCAAAGAGTTTACTTCTAACTCAATATTAAAGTACATATTAGCTGTCAGACGTGTTCCATTTGCATTGGTAATTTTAGCAAAAATATCTACTGTTCCATCTTCATTTACTTGGTTAGAAATAGACGTTATTTTCGCATCCAATTTTTGATCAGGCTTCGTATTGGTATAAGCTTTTAGAGTTTGTCCAATCTGAATATTACCCAAATCTTTTTCAAATACTTTTACGTTCAATAAAGAACGATCTGGATTAATAATTTCTAACATCGCATCAGCAGGTGAAATGTATTGTCCTTTATTTGCAAAAACTTGACTTACCATTCCACTGATTGGTGCATAAACATTGATGGTACGACGAATGTTACTCAATGAAACCGAAGATGGATTGATGTTCATTAATCGTAATTTTTGTTCCAACGAACTTTTTTTCACCATTAACGATTGACGCGTTGCTTTGGCTTGTTGCATCACCTTATCACTTGCGGCTTGCTCAGCATTCAACTCTTTTTGACGAATATAATCTGCATTTGCCTGCTCTAATAAAGCTTTTGTCGTTAAATAGTCTTCTTGCATTTGGATATATTGCGGATCTTCTAAAACGACCAAAACTTGTCCTTTGTTCACATAATTTCCTGGAATAAGGGCAATTTGTTTCACATAACCACCAAATGCATTCGTAATCGAAATTGTATTTTCAGGCGTTACTGCTGTTTTCGCATTCAAACGAATAGTTGTTGGTAAATTTTGATGTTGAAACGAAACGGTATCAATGTCAAAATTCTTTAATTGTGCATCTGTTAATTTCAAAATAGAAGTCGAAACTTCTTCTTTTTGATCTTCTTGCGGTTGTGCTTCTTCTTTGCTACAACTCATAACAACAAGAGCTGTACAAAGCATTAAAATATATTTTTTCATGTTATTCTGCGGTATAATAAGTCATTGCGGCATATGCCTGTTCACGTAAATTTTTAGCTTCTAAAAATGTTGTTTTCACTTCGATGATTTGATTATTTAAAATCACCCAATCCAAAAAGTTTATTTCTCCTTCTAACAATTGACGATTAATCGTTTTTTGTAAATCATTGGATGCTGGAAGTTGAGTTTGTTCATAATCATGGACGATTTCATCATACATATTGACTTGATTTTTTAATACATCATAATCTTGTTGCATTTTAGCTTGTTGCAAGATGTAAGCTTGTTTTGCAAGATTAACCTTAACTTTCGATGCCTCTATAGATGAGTTAATTCCACGATTAAACAAAGGTAGACCAACACCAACTTGAAATGAATTGTATCGATTGTTGTCTAAATCAGAAAAACTTTGATTAGAATAACCTACCGTAAATACAGGAATTTTTTTCGATTTTTCTACCTCAGTTTCTAATGTAGAGGTTTGTATCGTTTCCTCTGCTAATTTTAACAATGGATGAGAATTTGACACAGCAGTACCTGCAATTTGACTCCAATTTACACCATCTTGAGTTGGATAAATTTTAGCTGTAGAATTCGTTAAAAATTGAATTTGTCGTGATGAGTTTTCTAATTCAACATCCATTAACTTGAGTTGATTCTGAATCGATTTTAATTGAATAATTGCTGTTGAAACTTCACTACGATTCGATTCTCCTTTTTTCAGACGTAGATTAGCTTTCTTTAAAAACTCGTCATAAATTGCTTCGTTTTCTTTTAATAAATCCTTTTTAGATTCATTGTTTTGCATGTTAACATACAAATTTGCTAATCGTTGTTTGATCTCAATTTTTGTTAATTTTTCATTTGCTTTCGAAGCATTAATCATTTGTTCGTTTAATGCTTTTTGACGTTTGAAAACGACAGGAAATTGAAAAGATTGTGATACTGAAATGACATTATCAAACTCAGCAGAATTGACTTGTCCAAATTCAGTCGAGATATCCAAAGGAGAAAGTGAACGATTCGCATAGATATTTTTCTCGTGATAAACCGTATTCAATTCAGCTTGTTTCATTTCAAGATTATTCGCATCCGCCAAAGCAACAACTTCATCAAAGCTCATACGGTTTTGTGCTTGAGCAGAAGCTCCAAACATTGTAAAAACAATAACTAAAGCAGCAGGAAGCGCTTTTTTATTTATTCTTTTCTTTTTAAAATGAATATTTTCGAACATAACATATAAGATTGGTAAAACAAATAAAGTTAGGAAAGTAGCACCCATTAAACCTCCAATTACGACTGTTGCTAACGGACGTTGCACTTCGGCACCAGAACCATTACTGATTGCCATTGGTAAAAATCCTAAAGAGGCAACTGTTGCAGTCATTAATACGGGACGAAGACGTGTACGTGTTCCCATAATTACAATTCGAGTCGTATTTTTGATGCCATGATCACGCAAACGATTATATTCTGAAATTAAGACAATTCCATTTAAAACAGAAATCCCAAATAGCGCAATAAAACCTACACCCGCACTAATACTAAAAGGCATATCACGTGCAGCTAAGAATAAAATTCCACCAATAGAGGATAGTGGTATAGCTGTATAAATTAATAAACTTTCTTTAACTGATTTGAATGCAAAGTATAATAATATAAAAATTAGGATTAATGCAATAGGAACGGCGATACCTAAACGCGCTTTGGCATGATTTAAGTTTTCGAAAGCCCCACCGTAGGTTGCATAATAACCTGTAGGAAATTTGATTTTTTCATCAACTTTTTGTTGTAATTCTTGAACAACACTTTCTACATCTCGATCTTTTACATTAAAACCAACAACAATTCGTCGTTTTGCATCTTCTCGTTGAATTTGGTTTGGCGTATTTTTATATTCTACTTTAGCCAATTGATTCAAAGGGATTTGTACTCCAGAAGCAGTAGGTATCAATAGATTTCGAATGTCGTCTATATTGGTACGTTTTTCTTCTGCCAAACGAACAACTAAATCAAAACGTTTTTCACCTTCGAAAACCATTCCTGTGGATTGTCCAGCAAAAGCCATATTGATAATTCGATTTGCTTCACCAACAGTCAATCCATATTGTGCTAATAACCCTCGATCAAACTCGATTACTACCTGTGGAATTCCATTAATTGGTTCGATATACAAATCTTGTGCACCTTCAACCGTATTAATTATTTTTCCTAATTTGGCAGCATTACTCGATAAACTATCCAAGTTTTCACCAAATATTTTTACGACAACATCTTGACGCGCACCAGTCATTAATTCATTGAAACGCATCTGAACAGGGAATTGAAAACCAGTAGAAAGCCCTGGAATATTTTCTAAAGCTTTGCTCATTTTGTCTGATAATTCAGGGAAAGTTGTTGCAGAAGTCCATTCTTTTTTCGGTTTAAGAACAACAATCATATCACCTGTATCCATTGGCATAGGGTCAGTAGGAATTTCACCACTACCAATTTTGGTTACTACCATTTCAACTTCAGGAAATTCATCTTTTAAGATTTTTGCAGCTTTGGTTGTATATTCTTTGGTTGTCGAAAGATTACTTCCAGGTAAAACCCGCGCTTCAACAGCAAAATCGCCTTCTTCTAAAGCTGGAATAAATTCACCACCTAAACGAGACATGACAAAGATTGCAATTGCAAAAAGCGAAAAAACAACAACTAAAATAAGGTTTCGAACGCGTAATGCTTTCATTAAATATTTTTGATGAAAAACTTCAACTTTTGCCATTACACGATCCGAAAGATTTGGTTTTACTTTCTTCTTTTTACTTAAGAATAAACTGGTCATCATTGGAACATAAGTCAACGAAAGAATAAACGCTCCGATTAAAGCAAAAGCCACAGTTTGCGCCATTGGTCTAAACATTTTTCCTTCGATTCCTTGTAATGTGAAGATTGGTAAATAAACAATTAAGATAATAATTTGACCAAAAACCGCTGAATTGACCATTTTTTTAGCAGAAGAACCAACCGTTTGATCCATCTCTGTTTGCGTTAATTTATTCTTCAACCCAAACTTTTTATTATGTGCCAATTGATGCATAGCGGCTTCAACAATAATAACTGCTCCATCGACAATTAATCCGAAGTCTAATGCTCCTAAACTCATTAAATTTCCTCCAACGCCAAAGATGTTCATCATGATTATAGCGAACAACAATGACAAAGGAATGACAGAAGCAACAATGAATCCGGCACGTAAATTTCCTAAGAAGATAACTAAAATAAAAACAACGATTAAAGCACCTTCAAGTAAGTTGGTTTCTACAGTTCGAATAGTATTATCAACCATTTTTTTGCGATCCAAGAAAGGTTCAACTATCACACCTTCAGGTAACGTTTTTTTAATTTCTTCGATACGTTCTTGTACATTTTTGACAACTTCATTACTATTTGCACCTTTCAACATCATAACAACTGCACCAGAAACTTCTCCGGTATCGTTATATGTCATTGCGCCATATCGTGTTGCAAAACCAGTTTTAACATCCGCTACATCTTTCAGTAAAATAGGTGATCCGCTTTGAGAACGTTTCACTAAGATATTTTCGATATCTTCTATTTTACCTATTAAACCTTCAGAACGAATGAACAATGAAGTAGGGCCTTTTTCAATATAAGCTCCTCCTGTATTTTGATTGTTCTCACTTAATGCATCAAACAAATCATTGATGGTTAGGTTAAACGATTGCAATCGTTGTGGATTAATTGCGATTTCATATTGTTTTAGTTTTCCTCCAAAACTACTGACATCAGCTACGCCAGGAACCCCTAAAAGTTGTCGACGTACAATCCAATCTTGAATGGTTCTTAATTCTGTTTCATCATATTGGTCTTCATAACCTTCAGCAGGTCGAACGACATATTGATAAATTTCACCTAAACCTGTAGAAATTGGACCAAGTTGTGGTTCACCAATTCCTTCTGGAATATCGTTCTGAACTTGTAATAGTCGCTCACTAACTTGTTGTCTTGCCCAATAAACATCTGTTTCATCATCAAAAACGATGGTAACTAAAGATAAACCAAAACGAGAAAAACTTCGAATTTCCGAAATTCCACCAATATTAGAATTGGCTTGTTCGATAGGGAAAGTCACCAAACGCTCAATATCTTCTGCACTAAAAGAAGGCGCAACGGTGATAATTTGTACCTGATTCGATGTGATATCAGGCTGTGCATCGATGGGTAATTTTGTTGCGTCGTAAATTCCAAATATCAACAACGCGACAGTAAACAAACCCACGATAAATTTATTCTTGATTGAAAAATCAATAATTTTATTTAACATCGTAAAATTGTATAGATTAAAAATGTGCTATATATAAAATGTAAATAGCTGAAAAATGGATAAATTAAACGATCAATTTATCTTGAAAATCTAAATGTATTACGCTTGTTTTGGCGGTTGCCAAATAGAATCTAAATAATGCGAATAAAGAAAATCTTCGTTAAAAGATTTAATAGAGTTAGTTGATATTTCCTTATCTAAGTGGAGTACATCAAACAAGATAATTGGAGAATAGAAAAAGTCAATATGAACAGTTTCTATTTTTACGAAAGGTAGTTTTTGATCAGTTTCCCAGTCGTCATCCACTTCATGACCTCCGTAATGGTGTACCAAAAAGACTTTCATTTCATGGATAAAATCTCCTCCGGTGTCATGCTCGATGAAATGAGAAATAAGCACAGGCAATTTATATAACTGACAAAATTGAGTAGATGTCGTTATGTACAAAAAAATTAAAATCTTTGTAGCCCATATCTTCATACTACAAAAGTATTGATTTTAAATCTGATATTAACAGTTGTTGTACTATTATTTATCAGTTTTTATATAAAACTGAAAGTTTTTTATCAATACAAATTACGAAGCTTAATCTTTTTTATTGCATAATCTAAAACAGATATGGACATCATTTGGTTCTGAAATCATTGCAAACGTTGAAAATAGTGAGTTTCTATTTTGCTCAATCGGAAAAAGTTTCTATCTTTGAGTTAACCACAGAAAAGAAATGCAAACAATTAAAGTAAATATAAAACCTTTATTTGTTGGAATGAATAAGCAAACTTCTGCTTTACTTTCCAAAATTGTATTTGCTCAATATTCACTTTAGAATATTGCAGATTATTTGTTGACGAAATTCGTCATCTATTTTACCTTTTCATCAAAACAACAAACAAAATATGCCACTTTATCATCATTTGGGAGAATTTCCACAAAAGCGACATACTGTATTCCGAAAACCAAATGGAGAATTATATGCAGAAGAATTAGTTTCTACGCATGGTTTCTCGAGTACGTATTCTAACGTTTATCACTGTTATCCGCCAACTTTGGTTAAAGAAATTAATGAACCTTATTCGGTAGAACCGAAAATAGCTCGCGCAAAACATTTAAAACATACTTCTTTAAAAGGGTTTAAAGTCAAACCAACAAAAGATTATTTAGCATCTCGAGTACCCGTTTTAGTTAACAACGATTTGCATATTTCATTAGCAGCGCCACAAGAATCAATGACAGATTACTTCTATAAAAATTCTATGGCGGATGAAGTGATTTTTATTCATGAAGGGTCTGGAACTTTAAAAACAGGTTATGGTCAAATTGATTTTGAATATGGTGATTATTTAGTGATTCCACGTGGAATTATTTATCAACTTCATTTTAATGACGAAAATAATCGATTATTTATTACAGAATCTTTTAGCCCTGTAGAAACACCTCGTCGTTACCGCAATCATTTTGGTCAATTAATGGAACATTCTCCTTTTTGTGAGCGAGATATTAAACGTCCTCAAAATCTCGAAACGAATGATGAACACGGGGATTTTAAAATAATGATTAAAAAAGAAGGATTGATTTACCCTTATGTTTATGGTACACATCCTTTCGATTTTGTTGGATGGGATGGTTATCATTATCCTTGGGCTTTTTCGATTCATAATTTCGAACCAATAACAGGTCGTATCCATCAACCACCTCCTGTTCATCAAACTTTTGAAGGAGCAGGATTTGTAATTTGTAGTTTCGTTCCCCGCTTATTTGATTATCACCCGAACGCAATTCCAGCACCTTACAACCATAGTAATGTAGATTCAGATGAAATTTTATATTATGTAGACGGTGATTTTATGTCGAGAAAATCGGTTGAGAAAGGACAAATTACCTTGCATCCAGCAGGAATTCCACATGGACCACATCCAGGGACAGTAGAAAAATCGATTGGCGCAAAAGAAACACACGAATTAGCTGTGATGATTGATCCATTTCGACCATTAATGTTAACAGAGCAAGCGATAGAATTAGAAGATCCAGATTATTATAAATCGTGGCTTTATTAAAGGTTATGAATAGTGCGATTAGAGTTTTGTTCTAAGTTCTAAGATGTGGATTTTATCATTCTGAGCTTGTCGAAGAATCTCGAAATACATTTGATACAATATAATAATAAAAAGAAACTGAAATAAATTCAATATCACAATAAATGATAAAATAGTAAAACTTAATACATTTTACATAATACAATAAAAATAAAAACACAATAAAAATGAGTACACAAACATTTGCAGAAAAGATTGCATTAGCACAAGATTTCCTTCCCATTAATGGAACTGATTACATCGAGTTTTATGTAGGAAATGCAAAACAAGCTGCACATTATTATAAAACAGCATTTGGATTTCAGGAAGTTGCGTATGCCGGCCCAGAAACTGGTGTAAGAGATAGAGCTTCTTATGTTTTACAACAAGGTAAAATTCGTTTGGTTCTAACTTCTGGATTAAAATCAGATTCGCCAATTTGCCAACATGCGATGAAACATGGAGATGGAGTAAAAATTTTAGCACTTTGGGTAGATGATGCTTATGATGCGTTTGAGCAAACAACAAAGCGTGGAGGAAAACCTTACATGGAACCAACTACTGTTACAGATGAATTTGGTGAAGTAAAAATGGCAGGAATTTATACGTATGGAGAAACAATTCACATGTTTATCGAGCGTAAAAATTATAATGGCCCTTTTATGCCAGGTTATGTAAAATCTGAGTCAACGTATCAACCTACAGATTGTGGTTTGTTATATGTTGATCACTGTGTAGGGAATGTAGGATGGAATCGTATGAATGAGACCGTTCAATGGTATCAAGATGTAATGGGATTTGTTAATATTTTATCATTTGATGATAAACAAATTAATACAGAATATTCGGCATTAATGTCGAAAGTGATGAGTAATGGAAATGGTTATTCTAAATTTCCTATTAATGAACCAGCTGAAGGTAAAAAGAAGTCTCAAGTTGAAGAATATTTAGATTTTTACGAGGGAGAAGGAGTGCAGCATATTGCTGTTGCAACTAAGGATATTATCAAAACTGTTACAGAGTTAAAAGCACGCGGTGTAGAGTTTTTATCAGCTCCACCAGAGGCATATTATGATATGATTCCGGAGCGCGTTGGAGAAATTGATGAAGATATCAAAAAGTTACAAAATCTTGGAATCTTAGTTGATTGTGACGAAGAAGGTTATTTGTTACAGATTTTCACAAAGCCTGTTGAAGATCGTCCAACATTATTTTATGAAATTATTGAACGTCATGGTGCACAATCTTTTGGAGCAGGCAATTTCAAAGCATTGTTTGAAGCCTTAGAAAGAGAGCAAGACAGAAGAGGAAATTTATAAATTTTTAAAGCCATTGGTTTAATTCTAATGGTTTTTTTATTGAAAATAAGTTGATAGAATAGCTTAAATTTTAATGCTAAATAGCAGGTTAATATTTAACTAACATTAATTAGTTTTATAAAAATTGATTATCTTCAACGCATTAAAACTGCAAACAAATAAAATGAAAAATATAGAACTAACGATTCCAAAATTGGGAGAAAGTGTTGCGTCTGTTCAACTTGTTCGTTTTACAAAAAACATTGGCGATTTCATAAATGAAGATGAAATAATAGCTGAGGTTTCGACGGACAAAGTAGATTCAGATGTACCTTCAACAAAGACTGGGAAGATTATTGAATTTAAATTTGATGAAGGTGATGAGATTAAAATTGGAGAAGTTTTTGCCATTATAGAACCTTCTGAAAATGAACTAAATTTAGTTGACAATAGCACAATTATTGAAGAAAAAATAACTCAACCGAATTTAACTTCTCAACCAACGAATAAAGTTGATAGTAATCAATTTTTATCACCTTTAGTTAAAAGTATTATTCAAAAAGAAAACTTACAAACAGAAGATATTTCTCAAATAATAGGATCTGGTAAAGATGGAAGGATTTCTAAGAATGATGTGTTGAATTACATTAAAAATAAATCATTTACATCTAATCATTCAAGTAATACTTTAAGTCAAAATACAGTTGTTTCAAGTACTTCTATTGGTGCAAAAGATGAAATCATTGAGATGGATAAAATGCGTCAAATGATCTTAAAACACATGAAACATAGTAAACAGACTTCCCCTCATGTAACAGCTTATGTTGAACCAGATGTGACAAATTTTGTAAAATGGCGCGAAGAAAATAAAGGTGCTTTTGAAGCAAAATATAAACAAAAATTAACGTTTACGCCTTTGATTGTTGATTGCGTTGTTCGTGCAATAAAGGACTTTCCTATGATTAATGTATCAGTTGATGAAACAGAGACTAAAATAATCAAACACAACGAAATAAATATTGGAATTGCTACTGCATTACCAAATAATAATTTGATTGTACCGGTGATTCATCAAGCCAATGAATTGAATTTAGAAGGCTTAGCCAAACATGTTAATACTATTGTAGATAAAGCGCGTACAAATAAACTTTCTCCAGATGATATTCGAGGCGGAACATTTACAATTAGTAATGTTGGTACGTTCGGAAATTTAATGGGAACGCCAATTATTAATCAACCTGAAGTTGCCATTTTAGCAACAGGTGTAATTAAGAAAAAGCCTGCAGTTTTAGAAACTGAATTTGGTGATATTATCGTGGCGAGACAATTTATGTATTTATCACTTTCTTTTGATCATCGTGTAATCGATGGTTCATTAGGAGGAGTTTTCTTGAAACGAATTTCAGATTACATGGAGAATTGGGATGTTAATACACAAATTTAATTAAAAATGGAAACCACAACAGCATCAACAACATTATTAAAAAAAGCATACGAATTATTAGTTACAGCTAAGGCTTTAACCGAATTATACGAAGAAAATAAAACTACAACAAGTAAATATGTACACGCAACTTCGCGAGGACACGAAGCGATACAAATTGCAACAGGTTTACAATTATTACCACAAGATTATTTAAGCGCCTATTACCGTGATGATGCGATGTTATTATCGATAGGAATTACGCCTTATGAATTGATGTTGCAGCTATTAGCAAAACGAGATGATATTTTTTCGGGAGGAAGAACCTATTATTCTCATCCAAGTTTGCGTCGTGATAATATGCCAAAAATACCGCACCAAAGTAGTGCAACGGGCATGCAAGCTATTCCTACAACTGGAATTGCGATGGGAATGCAATACAAAGAATTGGAAGGTCTTTGTCGTGATGAGGTTAAACCAGTCGCAGTATGCTCCTTAGGTGATGCTTCATGCACAGAGGGTGAGGTAGCAGAAGCTTTTCAAATGGCAGCTTTGAAACAATTACCTATTTTATATTTGGTTCAAGATAATGAATGGGATATTTCAGCATCAGCAGATGAGATTCGAGCTCAAGATATAGCGCATTATGCGAAAGGTTTTAAAGGGTTAGAAGTGTTTGTAGTTGATGGAACTGATTTTTTAGCATCCTATAACACTATTCAAAGAGCAATTGACACTATCCGTTCAGAACGTCGTCCGATTTTGGTTCATGCAAAAGTTCCATTATTAAATCATCATACATCTGGGGTTCGTATGGAATGGTACCGTGACGATTTAGAGAAGGCAAAAGCTCGAGATCCATATAATAAATTAAGGGATACTTTATTAAATGAAGGTTTTGACGAAAAAGAGTTAATTGAAGTCGAAAACACGATTAAACAAAAAGTTCAGGCAGAATATCAACAAGCATTAAAAGCAGATGATCCTCGTCCTGAAGATTTATATACACATGTTTTTGCTCCAACATTAATTACCGAAGAAAAAGGAAATCGCTCTCCTGAAGGGAAGGATAAAACGGTAATGGTAGATTCTGCTCTTTTTGCAATTCGCGAATTGATGGCAAAACATCCTGAAGCATTATTATATGGACAAGACGTTGGTTTGCGTTTAGGAGGTGTTTTTCGTGAAGCAGCAACTTTGGCAAAACAATATGGAATAAATCGTGTATTTAATACACCAATTCAGGAAGCATTTATTGTTGGATCTACGGTTGGAATGTCTGCGGTAGGCTTGAAACCTATTGTAGAAGTGCAGTTTGCGGATTATATTTGGCCAGGTCTTAATCAATTATTTACTGAAGTGGCTCGTTCAAATTATTTGTCAAATGGTAAATGGCCAGTTTCTATGATTTTACGTGTTCCGATTGGTGCTTACGGTAGTGGAGGACCTTATCATTCGAGTTCAGTGGAAAGTGTATTGACCAATATAAAAGGGATTAAAATAGCTTATCCGTCTACTGGAGCAGATTTAAAAGGTTTGATGAAAGCTGCTTATTACGATCCAAATCCTGTGGTGATGTTAGAGCACAAAGGTTTATATTGGAGTAAAATAAAAGGAACGGAAGATGCTGCAACAGTCGAACCAGATGAAAATTATATATTACCTTTTGGAAAAGCACGTGATGTTTTATTGGCAGAATCCTCTCAAAATCATAACTCTGTAACTATCATTACCTATGGTATGGGAGTTTATTGGGCTAAAGAAGCTGCAAAGGCATTTCCAAATCAAGTTGAAATTATAGATTTAAGAACATTGGTTCCTTTAGATGAGGAAACAATTTTTAATAGTGTGAAAAAACACAATCGTTGTATTGTATTAACTGAAGAAGCTAAGCAAAACTCTTTTGCTCAAAGCCTTGCGGGTTTAATTAATGAAGAATGTTTTGAGTATTTGGATGCACCAATTCGAGTGTTAGGAGCACAAGACATGCCTGCAATTCCATTAAATTCTACCTTAGAAATAGAAATGTTACCAAATTCAGAAAAGTTAAAAATATTGATTAGCAAAGTGTTAAAATACTAAAAGTCATCAATTGATAAATAATTGTACTTTTTACACTAAAAAAACTAACAAACGTTAGTTTTTTTAGTTTTTTTGATTAAATTTGTTATTATCAAAAATCAAATCTGCAAAAATTATGATATTTAATCCTGGGATTGAACAGATGCCTATTGAGCAATTACGTGTTCTTCAGAACGAGAGACTTCAATCAATGTTAAAAAAAGTGTATAATAATGTACCTTTTTATAAACAAGCTTTTGACGAAGCTGGTATCAAGTTAGAAGATATTAAAGGTGTTGAAGATTTACACAAATTACCTTTTACAAAGAAAAATCATTTAAGAGAAAATTATCCATTTGGATTATTTGCAGAACCTAAAGAGAATGTCGTTCGTTTACATTGTTCAAGTGGAACAACTGGAAAACCAACAGTAGTAGGTTACACTAAGAATGATATCGAATTATTCTCGGAAGTAGTAGCAAGATCTTTAGCAGCTTCAGGATGTGAGCCATGTATGACATTACAAAATGCCTATGGTTATGGTTTATTTACAGGAGGTTTAGGACTGCATTATGGTGCTGAAAAATTAGGAATGACTGTTGTTCCAATTTCTGGTGGTAACACAGAAAAACAAATTATGTTATTGAAAGATTTTCAAGCTGATGCAATTTGTGCAACACCATCTTATGCTTTAACAGTTGCTGAAGAAATCAAGAAAAGAGGTGAAACTTTATCAGATTACAATTTAAAGTTTGCTATTTTAGGATCTGAACCTTGGTCAGAAGCATTACGCCAAGAAGTAGAAGGAAGTTTAGATATCAAAGCTTCTAACATCTATGGATTAAGCGAAATTATAGGTCCAGGTGTGTCAAATGAAGATTTCGAAGAACAAGGTACAGGATCGTATATTTGGGAAGATCATTTCTTTCCAGAAATCGTAGATGAAAAAACGGGTGAACCAGTTCCTTATGGACAACCAGGTGTTTTAGTTATCACTACACTTACAAAAGAAGCCTTACCATTAGTGCGCTATTGGACAGGAGACATTACAACATTAACGTACGAACATTCTAAGAAAAGAACACATGTCAAAATGGGACCTATTATTGGTCGTGCTGATGATATGATGATTATTCGTGGTGTGAATTTCTTTCATACACAAATCGCGGATTTTATTCCAGATTTCCCTGAATTATCACCAAATTATCAAGTAGTTTTAACGAAACCAAAAAATATGGATGCAGTAGAAGTTGGATTTGAAATAAATCCTGACTATTTTGCAGAAAAAGGTTTGACTTGTGATGATTTGAATGACGAATCTAATGTTGCGTGTTGCAAATTAGTCGCAAATATTCATAAAAAAATAAGAGACAACATTGGATTAGGAATGAATGTCAAATTATACCAAGTAGATGGACTTCCTAAAAGTGAAGGAGGAAAGTTGAACCGAATTATAGATAATAGACATTTATAAAACTATATGCCTAAGCAAAGTAAAAAAGAACTGATTATTAAAGAAGCTGCTTTAATCTTTAAACAAAAAGGTTATTCAGCAACGTCGATGAGAGAATTGGCTGAAAAAGTTGGAATGGAAGCCGCGAGTTTGTATAATCATATTCGCTCGAAAGATGAAATCTTAGAAGAAATTTGTTTTAAAGTGGCCAATCAATATGTTTCGCACATTAGCTCGATTGAAGATACTGAAGAATCAAATGTTCAGAAATTAAGAGATTTAATTCAACTTCACGTTCGAATGATTATTGACGAGCCAAACGAAGTATCTGTAGCAAATAACGATTGGAAAAATTTATCCGATACCAAAAAAGAATTGTATAAAACAATTAGAAAAGGGTATGAAAAACGGATTGCTAATTTAATCAAAGCAGGTATCGCATCTGGCGAATTCAAAAATCTTAATGTATCGGTTGCTTTATTTACTTTATTATCATCTCTTCGTTGGATAGAGTTGTGGTACAAACCAGGGCGAGATATAACACCTGATCAATTAGAAAACGATTTGATGACATTATTAATTAACGGATTTCAAAAATAATATGGCAGTAAATTTTCATAAACTACGCGTTAAAAATGTTAAAAAGGAAACACCAGATTGTGTATCCGTTACATTTGATGTGCCTGAAGAATTGAATCAAGAATTCAAATTTAAACATGGACAATATTTAACGTTTAAAAATATTCAAAATAACGAAGAAATTAGACGTTCTTACTCGATCTGTTCTTGCCCAATGGACGAAGAATTGAGAGTAGCTGTAAAGAAAATAGAAGACGGGGTTTTCTCAACATTTATCAACGAACAAGTTAAAGTTGGTGATGTTCTTGATGTAATGACTCCACAAGGAAATTTCTTTACAGAAGTACACGAAGATAACAAAAAATTATATGTAGGAATTGTAGCAGGATCAGGAATAACACCAGTTCTTTCTATCATCAAAACAGTTCTTAGAGCAGAACCAAATAGCGAATTTGTGCTATTATACGGGAATAGAAATAAAGGTTCAATTATCTTTAAAGAAGAAATTGAAGCACTTAAAAATAAATACATGCAACGCTTTAGCGTTTACAATATTTTGAGTCGCGAAACAGCTGATGCTGAAATTTTGAGTGGAAGAATTGATAAAGCTAAGATTGAGTATTTCTTACAACATATCATCAAACCAGAAGATGTAAGCGAAGTGTTCCTTTGTGGTCCTGAAGAAATGATTTTAAGCGGACGCGATGCTTTTGTAGAAGCAGGTGTAGATGCAAAACATTTGCATTTCGAGTTATTCTACAGTGCAACAGCTGAAGCGAAAAAGGTTGAACGTCAAAAAGCAATCAAAAAGTCGGATGACACGATGAGTAAAGTGACCATCAAATTAGATGCAACAGCCTTACAAATTGACTTAGGTTACAACGGCGATACAATCTTAGATGCGGCTTTACAAAATGGTGCAGATTTACCTTACGCTTGTAAAGGTGGTGTTTGTGCAACTTGTAAGTGTAAAGTAGAGAAAGGTGAAGTAGAAATGGACATCAACTACTCACTTGAGCCAGATGAATTAGAAAGAGGTTTTGTATTAGCGTGTCAAGCGCATCCTCGTTCTGCCGAAGTCGTGGTAGATTTTGATGCCAAATAATCAACTTTAAAAACTTTTTAAAATGAGTGCAAAAGAAATTGATTTTCAAGAAATCTTTGATCAAAAGATTGAAAATGAAGTTCGTATCGAACCAAAAGATTGGATGCCAGAAGCATACCGCAAAACATTAATTAGACAAATTTCTCAACATGCTCACTCAGAAATTGTTGGAATGTTACCAGAAGCAAATTGGATTACAAGAGCTCCTTCGTTAAATAGAAAGAAAATTTTATTAGCGAAAGTACAAGACGAAGCGGGCCATGGTCTATACTTATACTGTGCAGCAGAAACATTAGGAACATCTCGTATCCAAACTTTAAATGACTTACATTCTGGTAAAGCAAAATATTCTTCAATCTTCAATTACCCAACACTTACTTGGGCTGATATCGGAATGATTGGATGGTTGGTTGATGGAGCAGCGATTTTAAATCAAGTTCCATTATGTAGAACTTCTTACGGACCTTATGCACGTGCAATGGTTCGTGTTTGTAAAGAAGAATCTTTTCACCAAAGACAAGGTTACGAAGCGTTAGTTGTGTTATCACGTGGTTCAGAAGAACAAAAAGCGATGATGCAAGATGCAATGAATCGTTGGTGGTGGCCTACATTAATGATGTTTGGTCCAAAAGACGAAGAATCATCTAACTCAGAATTATCAATGAAATGGAGAATTAAACGTTTTTCGAATGATGAATTACGTCAACGTTTTGTAGATGTTTCTGTTCCTCAAGCCGAATATTTAGGTTTAACAATTCCAGATCCAGATCTTAAATTTAATGAAGAAACAGGTCATTACGAATTCGGAGAAATTGATTGGGAAGAATTCTGGAATGTCGTTAAAGGAAACGGAAAATGTAACAAACAACGTTTAGATGCACGTCGTAATGCACACAACGAAGGAGCTTGGGTTCGTGATGCAGCAACAGCTTACCACGAAAAAAGAAAACAAAGAGAATTAGAAAAAGAACAACGCAAAAACGCATAAAAAGATGGAAAATAGAGATTGGCCTTTATGGGAAGTATTTATTAGAAGTAAACAAGGATTAGATCACAAACATGTAGGAAGTTTGCACGCAGCAGATGCTACAATGGCATTACAAAATGCGCGCGATGTGTATACACGTCGTTTAGAAGGTGTTAGTATTTGGGTTGTAGAATCAGTGAATATCCACGCATCAAACCCAGATGAATCTGAGCAATTCTTTGATCCTGCGGAAGACAAAGTATATCGTCATCCAACTTTTTATGATGTACCAGAAGAAATTAAAAACATGTAATTTATGACAAGTACAGTTTATCAAAACAACCAAAATTACATCGATTTTATTTTGCATTTAGCAGATACAAATCTGATTTTGGCACAACGTTTATGCGAATGGTGTGGTCATGGACCAGTTTTAGAGCAAGATATCGCTATGTCGAATATGGCTTTAGACTTATTGGGACAAACCTCAAACTATTACAATTATGCAGCCGAAATGATCGGTAATGGTGCAACAGAAGATACTTTAGCAATGTTACGCGAAGAACGCGAATACAAAAATTTATTGTTAGTAGAGCAACCAAACGGACATTTCGGTGATACAGTTGCACGTCAGTTTTTTTACGATTCATACCATGCATTATTGTTAGAGCAATTCTTAAAAGTAAAAGATCTTAAATTGCAATCAATCGCTGAAAAATCATTAAAAGAAGTGAAATATCACTTAAAATGGTCTGCAGAATGGATGATTCGTTTAGGAGACGGAACAGAAGAATCTCACAATAAAATTCAACAAGCAGTTCATGATATTTTACCTTATGTAGGTGAAGCATTTATTTTAGCTCCTTATCAAAAAGCATTAATCGAAGAAGGTTTGATTGATAATCCAATCGATTTTAAAGCAACTTGGTTAGCCAATGTAAAAGCTGTTTTGGATGAAGCAACAATAGAAGCTGATGTCGAAAATACGTTTGCACAAAAAGGAGGTAAAGAAGGAGTTCATTCAGAACATTTAGGTTTTATCTTAACTGACTTACAATACATGCAAAGAACATATCCTAATTTACAATGGTAACAGAAAAAGAAATTTGGCAATGGTTGGAGGAAGTTCCTGATCCTGAAATTCCAGTGATTAGTGTACTTGATTTAGGAGTAGTACGTAAGGTGGAAATTACAGCAGATGAAAAAGTCAATGTAACCATCACACCAACATACTCTGGTTGTCCTGCAATGAGTGCGATTTCTATTTCTATTCGACTAAAATTAGTAGAGAAAGGATTAAAAAATATCAATGTCATCAATCAGTTGAGCCCATCGTGGACAACTGATTGGATGACTGAAGAAGGAAAACAAAAAATGAAAGCGTACGGAATTGCGCCTCCAACAAAAAATCCTTCGAGCGATGCGCTCTTTTCAGACGAACAAAATATCGAATGTCCACAATGTGGCTCGCACGATACGCGTCTTATCAGTCAATTTGGTTCAACGGCCTGCAAAGCTATGTATCAATGCAATAGTTGCCACGAACCGTTTGACTATTTCAAATGTCATCACTAAAAAATTATGGAAAATTCAACATCAATCCTATACACACAAGAGGGAGGAATTGCTACGATCACGTTGAATCGTCCTTCTGTTTTTAACAGTTTTAATCACGAAATGATTAAAGCCTTACAACATCATTTAGATGTTGCAGCTCAAGATGCCTCAGTTCGTGCAGTTGTATTAACTGCTACTGGAAAAGCGTTTTGCGCTGGCCAAGATTTAGGTGAAGTTTTAGATGAAAAAGAAATCGACTTCAACAAAATCGTCAACGAAAATTACAATCCATTGGTTCTTAAAATTAGAAACATGGACAAACCAGTTGTTGCTGCTGTAAATGGTGTTGCTGCCGGAGCGGGAGCAAATTTAGCTTTAGCTTGTGACATAGTGGTAGCTAAAGAATCTGCTAACTTCATACAGGCATTTTCTAAAATTGGTTTGATTCCTGATTGTGGAGGAACTTATTTTTTACCTCGTTTAATTGGTTTTCAAAGAGCAGCAGCATTAATGTTATTAGCTGATAAAGTTTCGGCTGAACAAGCAAAAGAAATCGGAATGATTTACGATTATTTTGCAGACGATACATTTGATGCAGAAGTAGCCAAAATTGCTCATAAATTAGCTAATTTACCTACAAAAGGATTGGCTTATACAAAGAAATTATTAAACCAATCATTTCAAAATTCAATTGAAGAACAATTAAAACAAGAAGGTCTTTTTCAAGCAAAAGCAGGAAATACAGCTGACTACAAAGAAGGTGTAGATGCATTTTTAGAAAAAAGAAATCCAGTTTTTAAAGGAGAATAAGCCATGAAAAAAATAGGAATTATTGGTGGTGGAGCAATGGGGTCTGGTATTGCGCAAGTTTTTGCACAATCAGGTCATCCCGTTGTTTTATATGACACAAACCAAGACGCATTAGATCGTTCAAAACAAAACTTAGCAAAAACGTTTGAAAAGTTAGTCGCTAAAGAAAAATATACCGCTGAAAAAGCACAAGAAATTCAAGCTAATATTGAATATGCTGCAAACTTAGATGCATTTTCATCTGCAGACTTAATCATTGAAGCAATTATTGAAAATTTAGATATCAAGAAATCGGTTTTCAAACAAGTAGAAGAAATTGTTTCTAAAGACTGTATTTTAGCTTCAAATACTTCATCATTATCCATTGCATCTATTGCATCGGCATGTTCTAAACCTGAACGTGTGATTGGGATCCATTTTTTCAATCCAGCACCATTAATGGCTTTAGTAGAAATTATTCCAGCTGTGCAAACACGAGAAGGTTTGGCAGAAGAAATTAAAACGTTAATTCAATCTGTAAATAAATTACCTGTTATCACAAAAGATACGCCTGGATTTATTGTCAATCGAGTAGCTCGTCCATTTTATAGCGAAGCAATTCGTTTATTAGAAGAAGGTGTTGCTGATGCAGAAACGATTGATTACGCAATGACATCTGTAGGAGGTTTCCGTATGGGGCCTTTCGAATTAATGGATTTCATCGGTCATGATGTAAATTACCGTGTTACAGAATCGGTTTTCGAATCATTCTTTTACGATCCTCGTTTTAAACCATCTTTTTCTCAAAAAAGATTATTCGAAGCAGGATTTTATGGTCGTAAGTCAGGACGTGGATTTTACAATTATGCCGAAGGTATCGAAAAGAAAGCACCAGCTCAAGATCAAGCTTTATTAGAAAAAATCTTTAAGCGTGTTTTAGTTATGTTGATTAACGAAGCAGCAGATGCTTTATTCTTAAACATTGCAAATCGTGAGGATTTAGATACAGCGATGACGAAAGGGGTTAATTATCCAAAAGGTTTATTGAAATGGGCAGATGAATATGGTATCAAAAATGTACAAAACGATTTAGATGAATTGTACAATTATTACCATGAAGATCGTTACCGTTTGAGCCCTATTATCCGTAATATGGTGAAAGAAAACAAAACATTCTACTAAAAAATATCACAATACGAACACACAAAAAAATGGAACCACAAAAGTTATTAAATAGAATGCTTGACCACGATAAATTTAGCGAATGGTTAGGTCTTGAAGTGATTGAAGTAAAAGAAGGCTATGCAAAATTGCAAGCGAAAATTCGTCCTGAAATGATGAATGGAGTTGGCTCTGTTCATGGAGGAATTACATTTGCAATGGCAGATTCTGCTTTTGCTTTTTCTTGTAATATGTACAATAATATATCTGTTGCATTAGACGTTCATATTTCTTTTACAAAAGCTGGGCATGATGGAGATGTATTTACAATTGAATCACAAGAAGTTTCTTCAACTAAAAGAACAGGTATTTACGATATTAAAGTAACAAATCAAAATAACGAGTTAA
Organism: Empedobacter stercoris; assembly: GCF_025244765.1. Lineage (NCBI taxonomy): Bacteria > Pseudomonadati > Bacteroidota > Flavobacteriia > Flavobacteriales > Weeksellaceae > Empedobacter > Empedobacter stercoris. The sequence continues at coordinate 415,069 of NZ_CP104209.1, forward strand.
TTGCTTTATTTAAAGGAACTTGCTTTAGAACAGGTAAACCTTTAATTGAAGTAGCTTAACGTTAAACGGTCAACGCTGAACGACTTTCGTAAAGCATAAACCGTTAACCTTTAAATGAAATAAAAATGAACCAAACATATATTATAGATGGAGTTAGAACTCCAATTGGTAAATTAAAAGGTGGATTATCTGCTGTTCGTCCAGACGATATGGGCGCATTGGTAATCGCAGAAATATTAAAAAGAAATCCTTCTATTGATCCTGCTGCATTTTATGATGTAATCTTAGGTAATGCAAATCAAGCAGGTGAGGATAATCGTAATATTGCACGTATGTCAGTTTTATTATCTGGATTACCTTATACGGTTCCGGGTGAAACAGTCAATCGTTTATGTGCATCAGGTTTATCTGCTGCAATTGCTGCATCAAGAGCAATTCAAGTTGGTGATGCTCAATTAATGATTTCTGGTGGTGTTGAGTCTATGACACGTGCTCCTTTAGTAGTTTCAAAATCAGCTTCTCCATTTGGTGGTGATGCAAAAATTTATGACTCTACTTTTGGATGGCGTTTTATCAACCCTAAAATGAAAGAGATGTGGGGTGTTGATGGAATGGGTAATACAGCTGAAAACTTAGCGGAACGTGATAATATTTCGCGTGAAGATCAAGATAAATTCGCGGTTTGGTCACAACAAAAAACAGCTGCTGCTCAAGCGAATGGTCGTTTAGCAAAAGAGATTGTTCCTGTTGTTATTCCTCAACGTAAGGGTGATGCGATTATTTTTGATACAGATGAATTCCCGAAAAATAACACAACAATGGAGATTTTATCTAAGTTACGCCCTGCATTTAAAGTGGATGGTACTGTAACTGCTGGTAATGCTTCTGGATTGAATGATGGTGCTGCGGCCAATATTTTAGCTTCTGAACAAGCGATTAAAGATTTTGGATTAACACCAATGGCTCGCATTGTAAGTTCAGGTGTTGCAGGTGTTGAACCTCGTATCATGGGAATTGGACCAGTTAATGCATCTAAAATTGCGTTAGAAAAAGCTGGATTAACGATAAATGATATTGATGTAATCGAATTAAATGAAGCATTTGCAGCTCAATCTTTAGCATGTACGCGTGCATTAGGTTTAGCTGATAATGATTCTCGTATCAATCCAAATGGTGGTGCTATTGCTTTAGGTCATCCACTTGGAATGTCAGGTTCTCGTATCTTAAATTCGGCAGCGTACGAATTACAAGCGACAGGAAAACGTTATGCATTGGTTACAATGTGTATCGGTTTAGGACAAGGATATGCAGCAATTATAGAAAGAGCGTAAAAATAGATGTTAGTATTGAGAAGTTAGATTTTCAGAATCATTTGTCATGTTGAACTTGTTCAACATCCCATTCATTTTGATATGATTCTGAAATAAATTCAGGATGTCTTTAATAATTTCTAATAGCTCAATACTAATATCTCAAATCTAATAAATATGATTTACGAATTTAAAGGATACAAACCGGTCGTTCATCCAACAGCATTTATTCATCCGCAAGCTGTAGTTACGGGAAATGTAATTATAGGTAAAGATGTTTACATTGGGCCAGGTTGTGCGTTACGAGGTGATTGGGGACAAATTATTATTGAAGATAATTGCAATGTGCAAGAAAATTGTACCATCCATATGTTTCCAGGAACAACGGTTCGTTTAAAAGAAAAAGCACATATTGGTCATGGCGCAATAATTCATGGCGCTACAATTGGAAAAAATTGTATGGTCGGAATGAACGCTGTGGTCATGGATAATGTAATAGTAGAGGATGAATGTATTGTAGGCGCTTTAGCATTTGTAAAAGCAGATACGCATATTCCGACCCGAAGTGTGGTTGTTGGTAATCCTGCTAAAATCGTAAAACAGGTTTCTGATCAAATGATTGAGTGGAAGGATCAAGGAACTCAACAATATATGCAATTACCAAGTGATTGTCATGAAAGTTTAAAACCTTGTGAACCTTTGACCGAAGCGCCAGATTATTATTTTGATTCAATGGCTTCGAATTATAAAACATGGAACGAAAGTAAGTAAAAAGTATTATGTAAAATGTCATACTGAACTTGATTCAGAATCTCATCTTACTTTATCTAATTACTAAAATCTAATATCTCAATACTAATAAAATACACAAACAACATAAAAAAATGGCTAATCAATTAGAAAATTATGCTTTAGGACAATGGACAAAAGGTTCGTCTGAAGGGCAAATGTTATATAATGCGATTACGGGTGACGAAATCGCTACTGCATCATCAGCTGGATTAGATTTCGGTGCGATGATGGATTATGCACGTACGGTTGGAGGTCCAACTTTACGTAAAATGACTTTTCAAGAAAGAGGGTTAATGCTAAAAAAATTAGCATTATACTTAATGGAAAGAAAAGAAGAATTCTACACTGTTTCTTGGGCAACTGGAGCAACACGTGCAGATTCTTGGGTTGATATCGAAGGAGGTATTGGAAATTTATTTGCGAATGCATCTTTACGACGTCAATTTGGTGATCAACCTTTTTATGTAGAAGGAGAAACACACAAAATCTCTAAAAACGGGACATTCTTAGGAACACATATTTTAACACCAAAACGTGGTGTTGCAATTCATATTAATGCATTTAACTTTCCAGTTTGGGGAATGTTAGAAAAAATTGCGGTTAACTTTTTAGCGGGTGTGCCTGCAATCGTTAAACCTGCAACAATTACATCATTCTTAACAGAAACTGTAGTTCGCGCTATTATTGAATCTGGAATTTTACCAGAAGGAGCGCTACAATTAATTAGTGGTTCTGCAAATGGAATCTTAGATTACGTTGAATCTGAAGATGTTGTTACATTTACTGGTTCTGCATCTACAGGACAAATGTTAAAAGCACATGAAAGAATTACTTCAGAAGGTGTGCCATTTAACTTAGAAGCAGACTCACTTAACGCATGTGTATTAGGTGAAGATGTACAACCTGGTTCGGCAGAATTTGATATTTTTATCAAAGAGGTTACACGTGAGATGACTACAAAAGCTGGTCAGAAGTGTACAGCAGTTCGTCGTGCATTGGTTCCTGCTCATTTAGTTGAAGATGTTCAAATTGCTTTAGGACAACGATTAGCTACAACAACGATTGGGGATCCAAATGTAGAAGGTGTTCGCATGGGCGCTTTAGCTGGTGCTGCTCAAGTAAAAGAAGTACGTGAAAAAGTAGAAGAATTAGCTAAATCACAAGAAATTATTTTTGGAAACTTAGATAATTTTGAAGTAAAAGGAGCGGATAAAAACAAAGGTTCATTCATTTCTCCAATTTTATTCTTCAACAACGATCCATTCAATAAAACTGATGTTCACAACATCGAAGCATTCGGACCGGTTTCTACAATTATACCTTACAACGGAACTGCAGAAGCAGTTGAGTTAGTTCGTATGGGGAAAGGTTCGTTAGTGTGTTCTATTGTAACAGCAGATAATGATGTCGCAACTGAATTTGTTTTAAATGCAAGTTCTTTACATGGTCGTATCGTAATTTTAGATGCTGAATGTATCAAAGAATCAACTGGTCACGGTTCTCCACTTCCATTATTAGTACACGGAGGTCCAGGTCGTGCAGGTGGAGGAGAAGAAATGGGTGGAAAACGTGGTGTATTCCATTATATGCAACGTACAGCACTCCAAGGTTCTCCAAACAAATTAACAGCTGTCACTCAACAATATCAATATGGTGCAGATTATATCGAAGAAGATAAACATCCATTTGCTAAACATTTTGAAGAAATTAAAGTAGGTGATACGTTAATTACATCAAAACATACAGTTCAACAATCAGATATCAATGCCTTTGCAGCTTTATCAGGAGATAATTTCTATGCTCACGTTGATGCGACTTCTTTAGAAGGGACAGTTTTTGAACAAAATGTTGCGCACGGTTATTATTTATTGTCGAAAGCGGCAGGTTTATTCGTATTAGCGAAAAAAGGACCAGTTTTATTAAACTATGGTGTAGACGAGTGTCGTTTTGTGAAACCTGTTTATCCAGGAACAACTATTGGCGTTCGTTTTACATGTAAAGAGAAAATAGAACAAGAGAAAAAAGACGAAAACGATATTGCAAAAGGAATCGTTCGTTGGTTAGTGGATATCTACGACCAAACAGGTGAAACTGTTGGTATCGCAACTATCTTAACAATGGTTAAAAAATTAAATCAAGACTAAAATTAATTCGTTAATGAGATAATTTGGTAAATTAGCTAATTGTCTCATTAACATATTATCACATTATATAATGGAAGCTTACGTAAAATCAGATATACAAAACGGAATTGGTACAATCGAATTTTTTCACCCACAAAGTAATTCGATGCCAGGTACTCAGTTAAGAAATTTAGCTGCTGAAATTGAAAAATTAGGAAACGATGAAGCAGTGAAAGTTATCGTTTTAAAAAGTGCTGGTGACCGTACATTTTGTGCTGGAGCATCATTTGATGAATTAATTTCAATTAAAGATCGTGAAACAGGTTTAGAGTTTTTCTCTGGATTTGCACATGTGATTAATGCAATTCGTCAAGCACCAAAATTTGTTTTAGCACGTATTCAAGGAAAAGCTGTTGGAGGAGGAGTTGGTATTGCTTCAGCTGCTGATTACACGTTTGCAACAGATTTTGCTGCCGTTAAATTATCTGAATTAGCGGTAGGGATTGGACCTTTCGTAGTAGGACCAGCTGTAGAACGTAAAGTAGGTACTTCTGCTTTTACGCAAATGGCAATTAATGCAACAGAATTTCAGTCTGCGGAATGGGCAAAAGAAAAAGGTTTATACGCAGAAGTCTATGCAAATGCAGAAGAAATGGACGAAGGAATCCAAATTTTAGCCAAAAAATTAGCCAATTCTAATCCAGAAGCGATGAAACACTTAAAACGTGTTTCTTGGGAAGGAACAGAAAATTGGAACGAATTATTAATCGAAAGAGCAAAAATTTCGGGTGAATTAGTTTTATCAGAATTTACAATCAACGCAATTAATCAATTTAAAGCAAAATAAAACCTTACTTTAATTATATTTCATCTGAGTTTTACAATTCTAAAAATTATATTTTTATTTGTTTAGATGTATTATTTCGATAATATATTTAAAATATTCCTTTTAACTTTGTGGTATGGGAGTAGCAGAATTATTATTAAAACGTAAACAAGAATTAATCGAAAAGAACAAAACTGAAGGTTTGGCTTTTCGAGAAGAATATAAATTAAAAGAAGGTGTTACTGAAACCGAAAGTGGATTATTATACGAAGTAATCACGTTGGGAGAAGGTGTAAAACCAACTTTGTCTGATACCGTTTTATGTCATTATCATGGAACAAATATCAACGGAGAAGTTTTTGACAGTTCAGTACAACGCAAAAAACCTGCAGCTTTTCCTTTGGAAAATGTGATTAAAGGTTGGGCAGAAGGTGTGCAATTAATGCCTGTTGGTAGTAAGTTTAGGTTTGTTGTAAAACCAGAATTAGGCTATAAAGACCGTGAAATATCAAAAGAATTAGGCCCTTTTTCTACGATGATTTTCGAAGTAGAGTTAATGGGAATTTTATAAACTAAAAAAGATGTCTTTACAGACATCTTTTTTAGTTTTATTCAAAAACTTCGCAGTGAATGATATTATGCGAGGTTCCTATAAATTCGATCAACCAATTTTCTTGAGTTTGTTCAATTTGATTATTTTCTTTCCAAGTTGGGTAATGAAATGAAATCGGAATCGAAACAAATTTACTTTTTGGATGCGAAGCAATTTCGCTCAAATCGTCTTCAATTTTTTGTTCCATTTCAAACAAATCTTTTGGTTTTGATTTATGGAAACTGTAGTAATCAATCGCAATTAATTCTAAGATCATCTTATCTTCTGCAAATGATTTTGCAAAATCATAGATCGTTTGATACACATCATTCAACGTATGTTTGTGAAATAGATGATATTGCTCAAAATACTGACCTAATCCCATCAAAAAGTCGAAAATAGAATATTTTTGAGCGATATATTTTAAGGTTTCTGGCGTTCTCGGTTTGTTCCAATAAATTTCTAAAGCATTTTCTAAAGCCGTAATATTCGCTAAATCTTGCTCACTTAAAAAATCACTTTTTATAATTTGATAAGGTGGAAGTGGATCAAATTGGTAACCATATTTCTCATATTTTTGACGGACTGGTGTACCTTTTAAAAACTTCAAAAAACCTAATTGCAGTTCTGGTGGGTAAAGTTTGAATGTTTCTTCGAAACTAAATTTCAAATCATCAATATACTCTAAAGGTAAACCAACAATCAAATCTAAATGCATCTCAATTCGATCTTTCAATTGATTGATAACATTCGATGTTTTTTCAAAGTTCTGCTTACGCGAAACTTCTCGGTTACTTTGTTGATTAACAGTTTGAATACCGATTTCAAAACGGAAAAGATTTTTTGGAACTTTTTCGTTGATGAATTTAATAATATCTGGATGAACAATATCGGCTGTGATCTCGAACTGAAAAACATTTCCTTCTCGATAATTATCTAAAATAAATTGAAATAATTCGATCGTAAAATCACGTTTTATATTAAATGTTCTGTCCAAAAACTTAATCGTTTTTCCATGTTTCATGAGATACAACAAATTCTCTTTGATGGTTTCCATTGGCAAATAGCGCATTTTATTGTCTAAACTGGCTAAACAGAACTCGCATTTATATGGACATCCACGAGAAGTTTCGATGTAACAAACCTTCTTTTCCAAATCCGCAGGATGATCGTATTGATAAGGATTTCGACCCTCTAATTGATTAATATCAAACTGAATGTTTTGTGCATTAAAAACAACTTCGTTTTCTTTTTTATAAACTAAATTTGGAACATTATCAATTGTTGGATAGTTCAAAACAAATTCTTCAAAAGGTATTTCACCTTCACCTACAATAATATAATCGATATAATTATTTGCAATTACATCATCATATTCGTAACTAACTTCAGGACCGCCAAGTAAAATTTTGGTTTCAGGTGAAACTTGCTTAATACGTTTACAAACTTCTAATGTCTGCGTGATATTCCAGATGTAACAACTAAAACAAACAATATTATATTTAGCACATTTTTCAGCAACATCATCAAAGTCGGATTTTATCGTAAATTCTTTCCAATAAATATTGCCACGATGATGGTTCAAATCGTAAAGAATACGAATCGCCAAATTGAGATGAATGTATTTTGCGTTTAAAGTCGTTAATAAAATTGATGGTTGCATAAAATTGTATTGTCGAGCAAAAATAAACAATTATTAATGTCTTGGATAATTAAAAACCGATTGCTGTACCACCCAAAGAAATACTTGTTTTGTTGTATTTAGAAGGTGTTTTTTTCTGCTTCACTTTAATTGAAAATATAACTGGTTTTAATGGCAATTCGTCTTGAGTTTCGACTTCACTTATTTTTATTGCGTTATCCAATCCCTTTGTAATTTCTCCAAAAATTGTATAATCATGATCCAAACGTGGTAAACCACCATTTTTCAGATATTCAGCACGTTGTTCAGCTGTATATTTAATTCCTTTTTTAGTTTCTAAATTATCCAATTCCTTTGCTGTAATTTTTTTTCCAACCACAAAATAGAGTTGATTATAGTACGATCCTTTTTCTTTATTGTCATCTCGACCAGCGCCTAATGCACCAATTTTATGAAAAGCTTTTGGATTAAATTCAGGAGCTAAACGAATTGGCTTTTGCTCAGGATTTTCAGCTTCTCTTGCCAAAATAGGATCGTCTAATTCTCCACCTTGTATCACAAAATCGTTTACAACTCGGTTAAATTGAGCATTAGTATATGTTCCTTTGTTTATTTCACTTAAAATTAAATCCCTGTGTTTTGGCGTAAAATCGTACAGCATCACATCAAATTTTCCGTAATTCGTTTTGAATTTTAAGGTATATGTTTGTGCAGAAACAAAACTCGAAAATGATAATCCAATTCCGAGTGCAATATTTTTTATAAATTGAAAATTCATGGTTGATATAAATTATTGAAATAAACTTAAATTATATTGTTTCACTAAATCTAAAATCATGTGATAACCTGCAGCAGAATTTCCGTGTTTGTCTAACGCTGGACTGAAAACGCCAATTCCTATTTTATTTGGTACAGAAACTGTAATTCCTCCACCAACACCCGATTTACTTGGTAAACCAACAGTTCGTGCATATTTACCACTAAATTCATACATACCGGCAGTTAACATTTGCGATTGAATTAATTGTGAAATTTGAGCGTTTTTGTAAGTAGTATCACCATCAAAACGTGTGCATTGATGTGCAAAGAAATAACCAATTTTAGCTAAATCTTCAGTTGTTATTTCGATAGAACATTGTTTGAAATAATTGTTTAATTTTTCTTCATCACCTTCAATCAATCCATTGTTTTTCATCAAATAAAACATTCCACGGTTTCGATGTCCTGTTTCTTTTTCAGAATTGTAAACTGATTTACTATAATCTATCGAATTATTTTTGGTGATATAACGAACCATTTTAAGAATTTTTTGAAAAGGAATTTCTCCTTCACCATCAATCATAGAAGTGGTTAAAATTGCACCTGCATTCATCATTGGATTTAATGGTTTTCCAGTTGTTTCGAGATTCGCAAAATGATTAAAAGGCATATTTGTTCCATAATATCCCATTTTAGAAAATACATTTTCTTCTCCTTTTTCAGAAACTGCAATCATTAAAGCAATGATTTTAGAAATACTTTGAATGGTAAATTTTTGATTAACATCGCCAACATTGATCACTTTTCCATTTTCATCAACCACAGAAAAGGCAATTTTATCTGCTTTCATTTTTCCAAGTTCAGGAATATAATCAGCAACTTTTCCTTCTTTATAATTTGCTCTATTTTTTTCGAGAATCGTAGTTAATGCATTTTCAGTAATTTGTAAACTTTTTCCTGTATTTATTGTTGTTTTTTGCCCAAAAACCTGTTGATTAATTGGATTAAAACACGTTAAGGTTAAACTTAAAAGTAGTGTTGAAAATGTATATCGTTTCATTTATATTTTACTAAAACACAAACTTAAAAAATATTTGGTTGATTCGTTTAGTTAAAATAGCTTTATATAAATGTTTAATCAAAAATTATAATACATGAAATATATTCTCCTATTGCTTTCGAGCCTTTCTTTTGCACAAACGTATCAAATCATTAATGAAGAAAATTTAGACGTAAGTTACAGAGGTTTAGCTTTTCAGGATGCTAAAACATTTGTAGTCTCGGGTTCTAAAAATACCATTGGAAAAACAATTGACGGAGGAAAAACGTTTACTTGGATCAACCCGAAAGTTGTAGAGAATAGAGATTTCAGGGATATTGAAGTTTTAAGTAAAGGTAATTATTTGGCTTTAGGAATCGATTCTCCTGCTTATATTTTACAAACGAAAGATGGTGGTCATACGTGGAATAAAGTTTATGAAAATAATGAAAAAGGAATTTTTTTAGATGCCATTTATGTGGATAAAAATTCTAAAAAGATTACTGTTTTGGGCGATCCTATGTCTCCAGATAAACCATTTGTCTTAACTTCTACGATGACAAATCCTACAAAATGGGAGGTTGCTAAATCGCTTCACGGTCAATCTTTAAGATTGAAAAATCCAAAAGAAGCTTTTTTTGCATCGAGTGGAAGTAATTTGTATGTTGATACAAAACAAACGTTAATAGTTACGGGTGGAGAATTGTCTAATTTGTATTATTACACACCAAAAGGTGGACAAATGTATACGTTGGAAAAAACTAAAAGTACGACTTCTGGAATAAATGGAATGGCTTATGACGCAGCGAATAATGTGGGGTATTTGGTAGGAGGTGATTTTATGAAACCAGAAGATTCAAGCTATAATTTTTATAAATTTAAAATGATAAATGGGAAAATTTCTTTTCAAGATTCATGGAAATATCCTATTGGATATAAATCTGGTGTAACAATAATTTCTAAAGATAAAGTTTTAGTTTGTGGCTATTCTGGAGTTGACTACTCTACCGATGGAGGACATAATTGGGTAAATATTACTAAAGATAGTTACAATACGTGTACTGTTTCACCGGACAAAAAATATGTAATTTTAGTTGGAAATAAAGGAAAAATAGCTAAAGTTACGTTGTAAAAAATTTAAGATCGAAATAAAATATGAGTTTCTATTGATATATTTTCATATTTATTCTAATTTTTTGATAGAAAAGTAAATTATTGAAATCAGAATTTAATAATAGTTAAATGTTTTTTCTATGATATAGAAAATTAAATACTTTTTTTGATTAAATTAGTTAGTCTAAATTTTAAGGATATGAACTTAACTACAAAAGCATCTATTCAAATTCAAAAACTACCACATGAAGTTTTCGATGCGATTATAAATCCTTTTAAAATGAATAACTATTTTATCGCTTTTTCAACCAGAAAAATTGTGCATTACAGGTAGTAATTGTAGAAAAACCTGTCGAAACAGTTTTGGATTAACAAATACATAATTATTATGAAAAAAGTATCATTTACCGAATTCATTTATGCACAACCAAAACATGTGCACAAAATCATGTTAGCGCCAGATTCGTATAGAATTTGGACAAAACCTTTTAGCGAAAATTCAGATTATAAAGGTGATTGGTCCGAAGGTTCGAATGTATATTTTACCTATAAAACTGAAAAAGGTACAGCTGCAATGATCGCTAAAATAGAAGAAAATAAATTAGGAGAATCAATCAAAATGCGACATATCGGAATGTTAAAAGAAAATGGACAAGAGGTTTTTGATGGTCCTGAAATTGATTCTTGGAAAAATAATGAAGAATCTTATAAGTTCGAAAATGTAGAAGGACACACGCGTTTAATCTGTTCCGTTGATGTAGAAGAAATAATTTTTTCTGAAATACAAATGAGGGAAATGTGGTTGAGAGCGTTGCGAAAATTGAAAGAAATTTGTGAAGATTAAACTTTCTAATTAATTTATATCAAGAGTTTTAATGAAATAGTACAATTAATACCGAAATAATGCAATACGAAGTCTCGACATTAGATGAATATTTTGAAATTATTCCTCCAGAAAGAAAAGAAGCTGTAAAAAAAATATATGAAACCTTGAAAATGAATTTGCCTAATGGGTTTGAAGAACAAATAAGTTATGTTCATATATGGTTTGTTGTGCCTCATTCGGTGTATCCAAATGGCTATCATTGCGATCCAACATCTCCTTTACCTTTTATAGGATTAGCTTCACAAAAGAATTTCATTGCGTTGTATCATATGGGAATTTATTCGGATGAAAAGTTACTAAATTGGTTTATAGAAGAATATCCAAAACATGCAAAAAGAAAATTGGATATGGGAAAAAGCTGTATTCGATTCAAAAAAACAGATGATATTCCGTATGATTTAATTGGCAGATTAGCATCTAAAATTACGCCAGATCAATGGATAGCAACTTATGAAAAAAATCTTCTAACTCGAAAATAAATAATACATGTCAAACATCACTAATTTTTTAAAACAATTAGAAAAAAACAATAATCGTGATTGGTTTAATACACATAAAAATGAATTTGATACCGCAAAAGCTGAAGCTGATTTAATCTTCAATGCGATTTACCAAGAATTAAGTAAAAAGGAAGAATTAGAACCACTGAAAATTTATAGAATTTATAGAGATGTTCGTTTTTCAAATGATAAAACGCCATATAAAATACATTTTTCAGCACAATCGGGTCGTAAAAAACCACACAATAGAGGAGGATATTATTTTCATATTCAACCGAATCATAATTTTATTGGAATAGGATTTTGGGGACCAGAACGAGATGATCTACTTCGAATCAGAAAAGATATTGAAGTTTCCGATGAATTGGAAAAGATTTTACAATCTAAAACACTTATCAAAGAATTTGGTGAAATGCAAGGAGAGGAAGTGAAGTCTGCACCAAAAGGCTTTTCGAAAGATCATGAACGAATTGCTTTACTCCGTAAAAAACAATATTTGTTCATTAAAAATTTTACAGATGAAGAAGTATTAGCAGAAGATTTTCCGAAAAAAGTTGCAAAATCAATACAAGTTTTACAACCTTTTCTAAATTATATGACCGAGGTTTTAACTACTGACGAAAATGGTCAACCTTTATTTTAAATAAATAATCACAAAAAAATATAAATTATTATGGCTAAAGTACACGCTTATTTAAATTTTAATGGAAATTGCGAAGAAGCTTTCAAATTTTATGAAACTGTTTTTGATATGCAAAATATTGGAATACATAAAATGGGAGATATGCCTGCAAGTCCAGATTTCCAATTACCAGAAAATGCAAAAGATAAAGTAATGCATACTGCTCTATTTATCAATGAATCAACAATGCTTATGGGATCAGATATTGTAGAAGAATTTGGACAGAAATATGTACAAGGAAATAACTCTTATGTTATGTTAGATGCAGAGACTGCTGATGAAGCTAAGAAATTATATGATCGATTATCTGTACATGCAAAAGTAATGGAAATGCCTTTAGGCGAACAGTTTTTTGCGGAATTATTTGCATCATTTATAGATCAATTTGGAATTCCTTGGATGATTCATTTTGAAGGAAATAAGGCTCAGCAGATGTAACGAAACAGTAAAAAACTTTCCTCTTTAGGAGAGTTTTTTTAATGGTATAATCTAAATCCTAATTTAAGGGCTAAAGTAGAATGTTTATCAAACAAAGCATGAACCAATTCTTCTTCGTCATCAATTTCTTTGGCTAAACAAAAATAATATTGATCCAAAATTGTACTGAGAATTGGAGATGAATTTACATATCCCGACAACGCTTTTGCACCTGTTACATCTATAAAATATTGAAAACTTTCATCTTCCAAATCCAAATTCAATGTATTGGCAAAATGAACAATTTTATTTGATAATTTTCCTTGAAATAGTTCAGCTATTTCTTCTAAACTGTAGTAATAATCGTCTATCAGGATTTGATTTCCCTCTCCTTCAACTACTAAATAAATGAGTTTATATTCTCTGAAATAGTTGTCATGATAAAGTAAATTATTGAGACTTTCTTCTAAACCTTCAAAACTATCAGTCGTCTTGTAAACATTTGTAATGTGAAATTCTCGTGCTAAATGTTCTAAAAAATCTAACAATTGAGAATCGTTTTGCTCTTCTATATCGTCTACACTTTCTAAACAAAATAATTTAAAACCTTCTTCGTCTCTGTAATGATCAAGCTCCATTTGAATATAAATTTTGACTAATTTACAATTCTTACGATTATTTACAACCATTAAAAATTCTGAAATTTTATGAAAGAAAATTCTTTTTCTTTTCAAAAACCGAGAAATAGTCGAACTTTGTATTCTTATTTCAAGAGAATGAAACAACCACAAAGAGTATTCGATTTACCACGATTTCAAGAGAAAAATACACCTAACATTTCGATTTTTAATTACAAAGAAAAAGGAGAATGGAAGGGAATTTCGACAACAGATTTTATCAATCGCGTAAATAATATCTCAAAAGGTCTTATTGCAAATGGTGTTCAGCCTAATGATAAAGTAGCTTTGATAAGTGAAAATCGTTTGGAGTGGAATTTAGTCGATTTTGCAATTCAACAAATAGGAGCAGTAGTTGTCGCTATTTACGCAAATATTTCGGACAACGATTACGAGTTTATTTTGAATGATGCAGAAATAAAACTTTGTATTGTTAGCAATGATCTTTTGTACCAACGATTATTAGGTTTAAAAGATAGAGTACCAAATCTTGAACAAGTTTATACATTTAATACCTATCCGCATACACCAAATTGGATCGAATTAGTTTCGAAAGGAATTTCAGTTTCTGATGAAACCCTTCAAACCTCTATGGATAAAGTAAAAACAACAGATTTAGCAACTTTAATTTACACATCTGGTACAACGGGAAACCCAAAAGGTGTGATGCTTTCTCACGAAAATTTATTAGCTGATGTAAACAGTTCTGAATATTCTTTTCCAGTACAAGCTTATGATAAAGCATTGTCTTTTTTGCCTGCTTGTCATGCGTACGAACGTGTATTTCAGTACGTGTATATCAAAATGGGATTGTCAATTTATTTTGCACAATCAATGGATACTATTGGTCAAGATTTGAAAGAAGTTCAACCTCATATTTTTTCGGCAGTTCCAAGAGTTTTAGAGAAGGTATATGATAGAATTATGTCAAAAGGAGAAGAGTTAACGGGTGTAAAACGAAAACTATTTTTCTGGGCTATTTCATTAGGAGAAAAATATGATTTAGACGAATCAAAACTTTCTTCTTTGTACAAATTTCAATTAAAAATTGCGCGCAAATTAATTTTTTCAAAATGGAAAGCAGCACTTGGAGGAAACATAAAAGGTGTTGCAACAGGAAGCGCAACCTTGCAAACGCGTTTATTAAAATTGTACTTAGCAGCTGGTATTCCAATTTACGAAGGATATGGATTAACTGAGGCTGGACCATGTTTGTCTGTAAACTGTATAAAACGTGGAATGAGAATCGGTACAGTTGGTTTGCCTTTGATTGATATTGAAATTAAATTAGCCGAAGATGGAGAAATTCTTGCAAAAGGAAAAAATATCATGCAAGGTTATTATAAGAATCCTGAAGCAACGGCAGAAGTACTAAAAGATGGATGGTTGTATACAGGAGATATTGGTGAATGGGTTGATGGAAAGTTTTTGAAAATCATTGATCGCAAAAAAGAAATGTTCAAGACTTCTGGTGGAAAATATATTGTACCGCAACAAATCGAGAAATTATTGTCAGAATCTATTTTTATTGAACAAATAATGGTGGTTGGAGAAGGACGAAAATTTCCTTCAGCTTTAATTGTTCCGTTGTACGAGAATTGTTTAGAATGGGCTAAACAAAATGAACCTTCTATTCTAAATTTATCACGAGAAGAATTTATAAAACATCCTAAAATTCAGGAATTGCTTGCAAACGAAATCAATAAATTAAATGTCAATTTTGGTAATTGGGAAAAAATCAAAAAATTTCATTTACTTCCCTACGAATTTACGATTGAAGCAGGTGAATTAACACCAACCTTGAAAATGAAACGTAAAGTAATTTTAGAAAAATATAAAACAGAAATAGAAGATATATATCAATAAAATAATTGATTTAATGTAAAATAATTAAGCGAGATTCATTCTGAATCTCGCTTTTTTCGTGAAATTGGACTGTTTTTTGAAAATTTTACACCAAATTTGCATTCTTTTTACAAAGTTTTATAACGATGAATAATCCTACAAGAATTTTTGATTTAGCGTATCAACAACAAAAGCTTTATCCAAATCATCATATGTTTTCGACGAAGATTAATGGTGAATGGCAATTTACAAAACCAGCTGAATTTATAGCTCATACAAGAGAAATTTCGAAAGGATTATTAGCATTAGGAATTAAGCCTGGAGATAGAGTAGGATTGGTTTGTGAAAGTAGATACGAATGGCATGTGGTAGATTTTGCAATTCAGCAAATTGGTGCTGTGGTTGTGGCAATCTATCCAAATATAACAGATTCTGAGTATCAATTTATTTTCAACGATGCTGAGATTCAATTGTGTATTGTAAGTAACAAAAATTTGTATGAGCGCATCAATAATATGTTTGAAAGCATTTATAGTTTAGAATATATTTTTGCGATAAATGATTTTCCAGATTCCAGAAATTGGGCAGAACTAAAAGAAATTGGGAAAAATATTACAGATGAATATGTAAATAATCTTAGTTCTACGGTACGAAGTTCAGATTTAGCAACTCTAATTTATACTTCTGGTACAACAGGAAAACCAAAAGGAGTGATGTTGTCGCATAATAATTTGGTTTCTAACTTTATAGCAGCTAAAGAAATTGTAGTTTTGGAAGAAGGAACAAGAGGATTGACTTTTTTACCTCCTTGTCATACTTACGAGAGAACCGTAATTTATACCTATTTATACATTGGTGTAACCGTTTATTTTGCAGAAGGTCTTGATAAAATTGGTGATAACATCAACGAAGTAAAACCGCATATAATGACTGCCGTTCCTCGTATTATGGAAAAAGTGTACGAAAAAATTCTAAAAACAGGTAGTGCTTTAACAGGTAAAAAACGAAAAGTATTCGATTGGGCAATAGAAATTGCAGCCAATTATGAGCCAGATTCAACGAAACGTTCTTTTGTTTATAATATAAAATTAGCTTTAGCGCGCAAGTTAGTTTTAAATAAGTTTTACGAAGCATTAGGAGGAAATTTTAAGTATATTATTTCAGGAAGTGCTTCTCTACAAGGTAAAATTGCGCGTGTTTTTATGGCAGCTGGATTACCTTTTTTCGAAGGTTACGGGATGACGGAAACTTCACCATTAATTACAGTAAATAATCCACATAAATTAGGGGTTCGTATCGGAACTGTTGGTTCGCCTATCAAAGATGTTAAGGTAAAATTAGCAGAAGATGGCGAAATTTTAGTTCAAGGTCCTAATGTGATGATGGGGTATTATAAAAATCAAAAAGCGACGGATGAAGTTATTATTGATGGATGGATGCATACAGGAGATATCGGCGTTTGGGAAGAAGGCGAAGGTCATTTCTTAAAAATTATAGACCGTAAAAAAGAAATGTTCAAAATTTCTGGAGGCAAATATGTTGTTCCGCAACCAATAGAAACGAAGCTTGTTGAGTCTGAATTTATCGAGCAAGCAATGGTTATCGGTGATGCACAAAAATTTGCATCAGCTTTTATCGTACCTAATTATACAAATCTAAAAGAGTGGGCAAAGGAGAATGCAGCAGAAATAGTTGCGTTGTCTCGTGAAGAATTTATAGCAACTAATGAAGTTCACAAAAAAATAAATCAAGAAGTACGTAAAGCAAATCAGTATTTTGGAAACTGGGAACAAATCAAAAAACCTGCAATACTAACACATGAATTTACAATAGAAGCTGGTGAATTAACACCAACTTTAAAAATGAAAAGAAAAGTTATTTTAAAGAAATTTCAGAAAGAATTCGATGAAATTTATAAATAATTTGAATCCCTTAATTCTAACTAAATTAAGGGATTTTAATTTTAAACAATTTCAATCATAATTTTTTGAAAAAGTCATCATTTTAAGTTACTTTCGACGAATACTTTTCAAAACTACAAAACTATAAATGCGCTATGGAAGTAACCAGAATTTTTGATTTACCAAAACGACAGTTGGAGAAGTTCCCTGATTTATCCATGTTTGTTAGCAAGCAAGACGGAGAATGGAAACCAATGTCGACTAAATCTTTTTTGGATCGTGTAAATCAAATCTCGAAAGGTTTGATTGCTTGTGGAGTTCAAGCAGGTGATAAAGTTGGTTTAATCTCAGAAAATCGTGTCGAATGGAATATGATAGACTACGCTATACAACAAATTGGCGCTGTTGTGGTGGCAATTTATCCCAATATTTCAGATAACGATTATGAATATATTTTCAAAGATTCTTCAATAAAATTATGTTTTACAAGTAATCAGGATTTATATACTCGGATAAATTACCTCAAAACATCATTGCCATCTTTAGAACAATTGTATTCGATTGATGAAGTTGAACATGCAACGAGTTGGAATATTTTAATCGAAAAAGGGCAATTGATTGATTTATCAGAAGTAGAAAAAAGAGCAGCTCAAGTAAAACACGAAGATTTAGCCTTTCTAATTTATACATCTGGTACAACTGGAAAACCGAAAGGTGTCATGTTATCGCACAAAAATATTATTGCTGATGTTATAGCGTGTGAATATTCTACACCACTAAATCCTTATGATCGTGCATTAACGTTTTTGCCAGCTTGTCATGCCTACGAACGTACCTTACAGTATTTGTATGTCTACATGGGCCTTTCTATTCATTTCGCTGAATCAATGGATAAAATCGGGGAAAATTTAAAAGAGATTAAACCTCATATTATGACAGCAGTTCCTCGTGTTATAGAGAAAGTATATGAAAAGATTATGACAACTGGAGCGCAATTAACAGGTTTCAAAAAATCTATTTTCGATTGGGCTGTAAAAATTGGTAATGAGTATGTTTTAGAAGCAGATCAACGCTCAACATTGTATAATATCAAATTAGCAATTGCGCGTAAATTGGTTTTACATAAGTGGTACGAAGGGCTTGGCGGAGAATTGAAAGCAATTGTAACTGGTAGTGCAGCAATTCAACAACGAATAGTTCGCGTATTTTTGGCAGCAGAAATTCCTATATACGAAGGTTATGGCTTAACAGAAGCTTCACCTGTAATTGCTGTAAATTGCTTTCGTCGTGGAAAAAAAATAGGAACTGTAGGCCCTCCATTAAAAGATGTTGAAATCAAATTAGCTGATGATGGCGAAATCTTGGTTCATGGTGATATTGTAATGATGGGGTACTATAATTTACCTAAGCAAACTGCCGAAGTAATCAAGGATGGTTGGTTGCATACTGGCGATATTGGTGAGTGGGTAGATCATAAATTCTTGAAGATTGTTGATCGTAAAAAGGAAATGTACAAAACATCTGGTGGAAAATACATTGTTCCGCAACAAATCGAAATGAAAATGGTCGAATCTCCATTTATTGAGCAGTTGATGGTAGTTGGAGAAGGAGAGAAGTTCCCTGGCGCTTTTGTTGTTCCAAATTATCCGAATCTTCTTAATTGGGCAAAGTCAAATGCTCCTGAAATTGTCAATCTTTCTCATGATGAATTTCAAAAAAGTAAAGCTGTTCAGAAAAAAATTGAAGATGAAATCAATAATTTGAATACAAATTTTGGACATTGGGAACAAATCAAAAAGATTTCAATTATCCCGAATGAGTTAACGATTGAAGGTGGTGAATTAACGCCAACGTTAAAATTTAAACGTAAAATCATCTTAGAAAAATATAAAAAAGAATACCACGAAATTTTTGGATAATTTAGAAAGAGTCTCAGTTTACACTGCCCCCAAAAAGTTAGACACTTTTGGGGGCATTTTTTATGACAAGAAAAGTAAAATATGGTGTAGCATTTAAGTTACGCTGTGTGAAAGAAGTTTTAGAAAAACATCGAACAATACGTTCAATTAGTAAAAAAGAAAATATACATGCTTCTTTATTAAAGAAATGGGTTTCTGATTATCATAATCAAGGAATTTCAGGTATAGAACCTAAAAAAAACCAAACGTATAGCGTTGAATTTAAGTTGAAAGTTATTAAGACTATAACCAAACAGTTTCTTAGTTTTCGTGAAGCACGCTTGAAATTTAATATTCCAAGTGAATCGGTTATTATAAAATGGCAAAAAGATTTTGCTACCTTTGGAATAGACGGATTAAAACCCAAACCAAAAGGCCGTCCCAAGACTATGAGCACATCTAAAGGTAGACCTAAAAAATCGAAACAACCGTTAACAAGAGAAGAAGAACTATTGTTGGAGATTGAACGTTTACGTTGTGAAAATGCACTCTTAAAAAGTTCAATGCCTTAATTCAAGCCGAGGAAGAAAAACAAAAGAAACTTGGACACAAGCCATAAATGAATTAAGGCCAGAATTTCATCTAAATTTACTTTTAGATTGTACACATATGGCTAGAAGCAGCTTTTACTATCATATTTCACGTAGTAAAACAGATAAATACGAGGAATTAAAACTTAAGATAAAATCCATTTATCATCAGCATAAAGGGCGATATGGCTATCGACGAATTACCGATGAATTAAGAAAATCAGGAACTATCATCAATCATAAAACTGTTCTTAAACTGATGAATAGCTTAGGATTAAAGAGTTTGATTCGAAGAAAAAAATACAAATCTTACAAAGGAGAACAAGGAAAGATTGCACCAAACATCTTGCAAAGAGCATTTAAGGCTGATAAACCCAACCAAAAATGGGTAACAGATGTTACCGAGTTTAAAGTAAAAGATAAAAAACTATATTTATCACCAATAATGGATCTGTACAATCAAGAAATTATCAGCTATGAGTTAAGCGAACGACCTGTTTTTAATCAAGTAACTCAAATGCTTAAAAAGGCATTTAAAATAACGAAAGACACTAAAGATTTGATATTACATTCAGATCAAGGATGGCAATATCAAATGAAACAATATCAGGCTTTATTAAATGAAAAAGGAATCATACAAAGTATGAGTAGAAAAGGAAATTGCTTAGATAATGCTATTATCGAGAATTTCTTCGGAATACTGAAATCGGAACTATTTTATTTACAAAAATTTAATTCTATTGAAGAGCTAAAAAAAGAAATAAAACAATACATTTACTATTACAATAACGATAGAATAAAATCGAACTTAAATAAAATGAGCCCGATACAATATCGAACTCATTTTTATAATTATTAATTTTTAATCTGTCCAAACTTTTGGGTGCAGTCTAGTTTTTGAGACTCTTTTTTGTATATTTATTTTTTTTAAAAAAATTACATATCTTATTTTGAATTATGGGAAAAGTAGATTTAAGACAACTAATAGTAGGTATTGTTATAACTGTTTTTTTAACAATAACAATTAATCAATTTTCTTTTTTAACAAATATCGAATTATTAAGAAATGTATCTAATTTAGGGACAGATGAAACTTTTACTAAACTTTCTTCGAAACAGAGTTTTCCTAGAGATATTTTCTATTATTTGTTATGGATTAAATTATCAACTTATTTAGGTTTATTTTTGGGTTTTCTTTTATTTGGTTTATTATTAATAAAGAAAAAAATAAGTTTAATAAATTTTGTTTTAATTATTCTATTGTCGTTTATTTTCTTGAAAATTTTAAAAACTTTTAATGGATATAATTTATTGTCATTTTTGAATTTTTCACATTTTAGTAATTTCTATTTTTTTCTAATAACTTTTATGTGTTTTGGTATTTTTACATTTTTAATATTTTATAGACTCAAAAGAGTTTATTCTTAAAGATAGCTTAAATATTAAATCTATATTTTTGTAAAAACAAAATCAGTTGAATTCAGTTAAAGTTTACGCAAAACAGACAAGCAATTGGGGATTATTATTCGGTAGTCTTTTATTTTTGGCTTGTTCAATTTATTTATTTTTAAAAGCTAATGAAGTCAATTCTCCACAAACTGCAAAAATTATTAGTGGAGTTTTGTTTGTTCCAAGTCTTCTATTAATCATTGTTTCGATAAAGAAATTAATGAAAAAGCAATTGGTATTATTAATTAATCAAAAAGGAATTATTTACAAACCTTCGGATCATTTAAATTATATCGAATGGGGAAAAATTATAGAGATTGAAGAACTAAAATTACCACGTCAACGCGTAATAAATATAAAAGTAATGGAGGCTGATATTTTTATTCATAACGAAACGCAAAAAGTTTTACAAGCACGTATGAGATTTTGGAATAAAATGTATGGGGCGGTTGTTTCGTTCGATGCGAACACGTTAGATAAAAATCACTTCGAAATCATGAATCTTTTTGATGAATTTATGGAACAATATAAGACTTCTATTCAGTCAAAAACAGATTAATTCAGTAGAATACGTTAATTTTGCAAAATGCAAATCGATTTACTTTATAAAAATTTAGGCATTAAAGATATGAATGCAATGCAACGCTCAGCATTCAAAATGTCCGAAAATCAACGAGATTTAATTCTTTTATCACCAACAGGATCTGGAAAAACATTGGCTTTTTTATTTCCTGTATTGAGAGATCTAAATCCAGATGTGAAAGGTGTTCAAACCTTAATATTAGTTCCAGCCCGTGAATTAGCCTTACAAATCGAAACAGTTTTCAAATCTATGAAATCTGATTATAAAGTAACGTGTTGTTATGGTGGTCACAATACGAAAATAGAACAAAATAATTTAGTAGAAGCTCCCGCTGTATTAATCGGAACGCCTGGACGTATTGCGTATCATTTACGTAACGAAAACTTTGATCCGTCAACTGTTCAAACTTTGATTTTAGATGAGTTCGACAAAGCTTTAGAATTAGGATTCCAAGAAGATATGAGCTTTATAGTAGAACAGTTATCAGGTTTAAAACAACGTATTCTAACATCAGCTACCGAAATGGAAAATATTCCAGAATTTGTTGGGTTGAATGACGAAAAAATTGTGAGTTACTTAAAACAAATCGAAGTAAAACCAGATTTACATATGAAAGTGGTAAACACCATTTCAGAAGAAAAATTGGATACTTTGTTCGATTTGATTTGTAAAATAGGTAGCAAACGCATGTTGATTTTCTGTAATCACCGCGATGCTGTGGATAGAATTAGTCATCTTTTGCACGAGAAAGGAATTGCACGAGAAAGTTTTCATGGAGGAATGGAACAAGACGAACGCGAACGTGCGTTGTTAAAATTCCGTAACGATTCGGTTCGTGTATTAATTACAACAGATTTAGCTGCGCGTGGATTAGATATTCCGGAAGTTGATTCGATTATACATTATCAATTGCCTGCAAAAGAAGCAGCGTTTATTCACCGAAATGGACGTACAGCCCGTATGAATGCAAAAGGTTTTGTGTATTTAATCATCAGTAACGAGGAGCATTTTCCATTTGTAAATGAAAATTTACCTGTAGAAAATTTAAGCGGAACATATAAAATTCCTGAAAGAACGCCTTATCAAACAATTTATATTTCGGCAGGTAAAAAAGACAAAGTCAATAAAGTAGATATTGTAGGGTTTTTATTCAAAAAAGGGGAATTAGAAAAGAATGATGTCGGAATTATTGAAGTTAAAGACACAACTTCGTATGTAGCCATAAATCGTAAAAAAGTACCTGAAATTTTAAAGAAATTAAATGGTCAAAAAATAAAAAATAAAAAAGTAAAAATGCAAATTGCATACTAAAAATAGATTTTTATGTTAGCACACCACGTATTATTTTGGTTAAAAGATGATGCAACTGAAGATGAAGTGAATACATTTCATCAAGCATTGAAAGATTTAGAACCGATTGCACCTTCAGCTTTTTTTCATGTTGGTACGCCAGCAAATATAGAGCGAGATGTGATTGATGCTTCTTATTCATTTTCTTTATTTGCAGCTTTTGAAACGATGGAACAATTCGAAACGTATCAAAAACATCCACAACATATCGAGTTTTTGAATGGTCCAAATAAATTAGCCAAACGAGTTTTAATCTACGATGCTGATTAGAATAGTATGTTCTAAATATTCGTTTAGATGAATCTTAGCAAATTATGTTATTATAATAATGAATTCATACAATAGGTATGAATTCATATTTCAATTTAACATAATAAAGATTATTAACAATAAAATTTCAAAGAAATATTATTGTTATAATATATATTATGTTAAGTAGAATTAAATACATCAAATAAATACTTATATATTTCATATTATACTTATCACATTACATTGTTATTTATAATCCAATTTTTCAAAACTTGTTCTCATTAATCTTATATTAATTCTAATTTTAGCTCATCATAATTATTTAGTTATAAATTAGTAAATCAAATAAATATTGAATTAAAATAGATTAAATTAAAATGAATCACGGTTATTTTAAATAAAGTCATTATTGTTTTATTAATGAATCAATATTTTTCTTTTTATTAAAATATGACTTAAGTTCTATTGCTATTTAGATTAATTTAAAATAAATTTGCATTTCAATTTCTTCGAAATGAAAAAAGGTTTATTAGCGCTCTCTCTATTAGGAACATTCGGTTTTGTAAATGCTCAACGGATTTTATCAGGAACTGTAACAGATGAAAATGGAAACAATTTATCAAATGTTCAAGTTCAGGATCCGCAAACTAAAAGATGGACTCAAACAAATTCGAATGGTTTTTTTACAATCCAATTATCGAATGAGAATACTAATTTATCTTTTTCGCAAAAAGGGAAAGAAACGCAAGAAATCATTGTTAATTCTGATGAAACTAATGTATCCATCGTTCTTTATAATCAAACACTCCGATTAGAGCAAGTTGATATATCACCTAAAAAGAAAAAAGAATATTCTGAAATTACACTTGGAAAAGAAGCAATCGAAAATGTACAGGCTTTTTCATTAAACGAGGTTTTGCAACAATTACCAGGACAAGTAACATTAGATTTTAACAACAATGAGTTTAAGAATATTGTATTTAGAACTGCCAGTTCAAATAATAATTTAGGTTTATCTGGTATCTCAAGTACATCGACTATTAATGACAGAAAAGATTATTTTCAGAATAAAGCGTTTGGTACTTCCATCGTTGTCAATGATATTCCAGTTTCGAATAACGAAAATATGCAATCTTTTTCTTCAGTTTCTAATGGGAATTTCAACGATTTTAATAATCCAAGTTATGGTGTAGATTTGCGCAAATAACAACTGCAAATATTGATGAAGTAAAAATTATTCAAGGGATTGCTCCTGCCAAATATGGTGACTTAACATCAGGATTAATTATCATCAATTCAAAAGTTGGACAAGCTCCCCTACGCGCTTCGGTTTCGATGTTAGATGCAACAACTGAATATAATATTTCGAAGGGTTTCAAGATAAATGACAGAAACTTCTTTAGTATATCAGGCAATTATTTGTCTTCTAATGCAGATGTGCGCGATAATTTGAAGTCATATAATCGTATATCGACTAACGCTGCGTGGAAATCATCTAACAAAACAAATACATTGGTTAATACGTTAGATGGAAATTTTGCGATTAACACTGATAAAATAAAATATGATCCGGATGATATTTCGGATCCAAAAATAAAAAATGATAAGTTCTCTATTCGATTATCAAATAATTTGAAATGGAATTTGAAAAAAGAATGGATTGATGCTTTAAATGTTGATGCAAACATTAATTACGAAAAGCAAAATTCTAAAGAAGAACGTTGGGTAAATGTTGCAACTGCAGCTGTGACGACTTCTACTGTAAACGGTATTTCTGAAGCTATCTTTTTACCTAATCAATATACGTTAGTCAAAAATGTAGAAGGAATTCCGATGTCTACTTTTCTGAATGTAGAAGGTGTAAAAAATTATGAATCTAAAAACAAATGGAATCATACTTTTTCTGTTGGACTGTCTTCCCGATCTAGTGAAAACAAAGGTCGTGGAACTTATACAGACGAAAATTCAACACCTAATTTTTTCACTTTAAGCGGTGCTAAAGGTAGTTTAGGTTACCGAGATTATAATTTCAAAAACACCAAAACGCAATGGCAATTATCTGTTTATGCAGAAGATAGAATTGTGAAATATGGAAACAATGACAATGTTTTCAAATTAGATTTAGGATTTAGATACGACAACCAATATGGTTATAATTCGTATCAACCGCGTGTAAATACTTCATACGCTTTCAATAAAGTGTTAAGAGTTCGTGGTGGATATGGAATTTCGTCTAAAGCACCTTCTTTAAATCAACTTTTTACAGGTGATCGTATTTATGATCGACTTTTAGGTGACGGAATATATTATATCAATAATAAACAATACGGTTGGATTGAAACGTTCCTTTTAGAAGGAAATAATCTAAACTTAAAACCAAGTAAATCCTATAATTCGGAAATTGGTTTTGATCTTAATTTACCTTTTGGATCGTTAAACGTTACGGGATATTACAATCAATTGAAAGATGGTATTTCGTCTTTTGCTCAAATTACAACTTTAGAAGGTTCTAAAATTGCGGTTGATACGTCCTCTTCTACTCCATCCTACTCTGTTGTTGGAAAGGAAGCTTATCAAATTGAATATTCAACTTTAGAAAATAATTTAGAATCTACAGATAAAGGAATCGAAATGTTTATGAATTTTAATCGCATTCGACCGCTCAATTTAGATATATCTGTAAATGGATCTTATACAAAAACCACGAACAATAAACCTGTTTATACGTACGACGCTTCTACAAATGTTTTAGCAAAAGAGAAATATGGCGTGTATTATAATCCGAAATCAAACGATGAACAATTAATGTTTGGAACTAATTTTAATTATCATCTAAAAAATGTGGGATTAATTTTATCACTTCGAACCGAACATATATTTATTCAGAATCACGATAAATTCAACAATAGAAATCCAATAGGTTATTTGGATGGAAATTCTGTTTTTCATGAAATACCAGTCGAAGACCAAGCAAATATAGATTTGTATGGGCATTTGATCAAAGCACCTCAAAAAACGTTAGGTGAATTACAAAAATCATTGCACAATTTCCATTTACGCATTTCGAAAGATTTCTTGAATGGATTTAAAGTTTCGGTTTATACAACCAATGTTTTTGGTCTGAAACCTACTTATATCAACAATTCTGGAGAAAGAAGAGAATCTAATATTGCTAAATTTTCATTAGGAGGTAAAATTGAGTACACGTTCTAATTCTAAACCATTTAAAAAGATTATTATGCTTAAAAAATTAATACTATTCACTCCATTTGTAATAACATTATTATTCAATTCTTGTTCTGATGATGATTTTGGAGCAAATGCTGTTCAAACAATTAATTTTACAACACACGTAAAATTTGATGCTAATTTTGATCATACCAAAAAACCTATTCATGCCAAAACAGTTTTGAAAAATACACAAACTGGCATTACGTATGAAGCTTTAACGAATGATAATGGTGAAGCTATTTTTCCTAATTTGACACCAGGAATATATTCAGCAAATGTGAGTTTTTCTATTACTCCAGCTCAATTCGAGGATTTATTTGGTTATCCTACAGATTCAGAAGATAATGTTGAGTTTAGTGGTGCTGCACAAAATATTACCATTAACTCATCAAATGTATCGTTAGAAATCGAGTTAACTTCTACGAAAACAATTGGTGGATTAATCTTGAAACAAATTTATTACGGTGGTTCGCACATCAAAGAAGGTGCAATGTTTAGAGATCAATTTATTGAGATTTATAACAATTCGAGTGAAGTTCTTTATGCAGATGGGTTAATATTTGGTCAATTATTTGGTGCTAATACGGTAGAAAATCAACCTTATTCTCAACCCAACGGTCAGTTAGATTGGTCGAAAGGCGAAGGAAATAAAGTAGGTGCAAGCGCAAATACCGATTTTGTGTATGTATCTCACGCGATTCGTATTCCTGGGGATGGTACAACTTATGCAGTTCAGCCAGGTGAAAGTATCACAATTGCACAAACAGCAATTAATCACAAAGGAAATTATTATGATGCCAATGGTAAATTAATCGAGATTCTAAAACCAGAATTAACAGTCGATTTATCCCATGCTGATTTTGAAGTGAATATGACAGAATATTTAGGCTCTCAATATTCGTATGATATTCAAAATCCTGCTGTTCCTGATATGGATATTGTGTGGTGGGTTTCAGGTAGAGATTTAATTTTAGACAATTTAGGTCGTCAAGCATTTATCTTATTTAGAGCTTCTAACGAAGAAATTAATGGGTTTGGAAAGGTGAAAAATCCAAATAATAAGACTTCATACGAATATCTTCAATTACCGAATGAAAAGATTGTGGATGGCGTAGAAACCACTCAAGATATGGGAAGTAAATTGGTTCCGAAAAAATTACAAAATAAACAAGATGCAGGATATGCTTATTTAACAGCAGGACCTTATTCATCAACATCTATTATTCGTAAAACACAGAAAACAATAAATGGTCGTATTATCTTGAAGGATACCAATAATTCTACAAACGATTTTGTGAATATTATAGCTGAACCGAAAATTTTTGCGCAATAGAAATATAGAACATGAAATCAATTGATTTAACAACATACGACAATAAATTTTTGAGAATCGCTTCTTTTACTTGTTTATTTTTTGCAAGTCAATTGTTCGCGCAAGAAAATGATTCGATAAAAGTGACTTCTAACGAAGCAGAGCAATTTATCAAAGATTTGAATTGGGAATTGCCTATTGCAACGCATTCTTTACCAATAAAAGATTATACACATACCGGAATTTATTTCAATCATAAAAACAATCAATTTGCTCGTAAACAAACAGCAGAAGAAACAAATCGTTATGGTTTTCTAAGCGAAGGTTTATACACAACTGAAAATGATTTTAAAATTTTTGGAACGATAAACCTTGAAAAGTTTACAGAAAAAAATCTTGGATGGAATCTTTCTGACCAACGTACAGATGAACAACAAGTATTATCGCCACAGTATTTTTACGTGCCACGTGCTGCTGATTGGGATAATCAGCGCTATTTGATTCGTGGAGGAGTTTCTAAAAATTTCGGAAAAATGACATTAGCTGCAAAAGCTGAATTAAATGTCAATAAAATGGCTCGTAAATTAGATCCTCGACCTGAAATTAAAAACAATCAATTAGTCGGTGAAATTCAGGCTGCTTACGAAATTATGGACGGTCATCAACTTTTTGTTTTAGGAGCTTATGGGCGAAAAGACAAAGATTTTAGTATCGTTTATAAAAATAGAAATTTGGATGTTGAAGCTTATCCAGAAACCTATTTACGTTATATGGCAGGATATGGTCGTGTGATTAATAACCCGTTGAGAAATAAAATTGATAATGAAAAATCACTTTATCAATATTTTACTCGAAATATTAGTTCAAAAATTGGTGGTGGTTATCAATTTAGTTCTGACAATACACGTCTGATTTTAGGTTATAATTACCAAGAAAATCAACAACGTATGTATGATAGCAAAACGAAGGAAGATAAATTCTTTATTTACGTTTGGGATATCAATGAGCAATTAGCTTATGCCAATTTCATGACAACGTTTGATAACAATACAATGAATGCTCGTTTAGATTTCTCGAGAAAAGATGGTGAAAATTATGATGTTTCAATTGGTGGAATGAACTATCAAAATCGTTTACAAAATGCGAATTTAGATGTTAATTTGGCGAATCGTGATCAATCAAAAATGAATTATTTCATTGGTTTCAAATCAAGTTATAATCAAAATAAATATTACGATGCATTAGCAATTTATACCATGAAAATTAAATCGTTGGATGTTGGTGTTTATGGGAATAAAGATGTTATGTTGAATAATAAATTAAAAATAAATATAGGTTTAGCTTTTAATTATTATGCGCTACTTGATTCCTATTTTGATTATACGAAAATGACAGGTATTAATGAAGATACATTTTATAACAATGTAGCTTCTTATGATTATGCTTACAATACGACAGATCATCTTGATGCATCCACCTCTATACGCTTCATTTTACCGATTAAAAATAATAAGACAATCGAGCTATATACACAGTTAAAAGGTATATTTGCAACAAATAAAAGTAATTTTACCCGAATTAATACAGACAATACCTATTGGATGAACTTCGGAATTCAATTAAATTATTAAAATGATTATGAAAAAAATGCTTCCATTATTTGCAATTGGAGCTACTACTCTATTTTATGCATTTAACAGTAATAAAATAATCGACCAAGGTTATACAATTACCGATTTACGAGCATTGTATAGTAGTGGAGATCAGTCTAAATGGCCTACTCCAACTGTTGACGAAAGTGTTTTGAATGATGGATTTGAGGATATTGGAACATTAGGAGAAGTTCCTTTTCCCAAAGATAATCCATATACAAAAGAAAAAGCTGAATTAGGGAAAACGTTATTTTTTGATCCTCGTTTATCCAATTCTAATCAAATTTCTTGTGCAAATTGCCATGATCCTGAATTAAATTGGGGTGATGGTCGACGTGTTCCTTATGGAGAAGACCGTCAATTGGGTGCACGTAATTCACCAAGTTTAATGAATGTGGCTTATGCTAAAGTAATGTTCTGGGATGGTCGAGCAAAAACGTTGGAAGAACAAGCTGAATTCCCAATTCGTGATAAAAAAGAAATGAATCATCACATCGATTTTGCAACAAAAAGAATTGCTCAAATTGCTGGTTACAAAGATTTGTTCAAACAAGCTTTTGGAGACGAAAACGTATCAAATGATCGCATAACGAAAGCAATTGCTACTTTTGAACGAACAATTTTAGCTCCAAAAAATCGTTTTGATAAATTTATTGCTGGAAAATCAGATGAATTAACAGATCAAGAAATCGAAGGTTTACATCTTTTCCGTACAAAAGCAAGATGTATCAACTGTCACAATTCGGCTTATTTTTCGGATAATAAATTCCATAATATTGGATTAACGTATTATGGACGAGAATACGAAGATTTAGGTTTATACAATACAACTAAATTAGCAAAAAATGTTGGTGAATTTAAAACACCTTCTTTGCGTGAAGTTCCTCAAAATGCACCTTATATGCACAATGGATTATTTCCAACTATTCGTGGTGTCTTAAATATGTACAATGCTGGAATGTTTCATTTTCAACCAAATGAAAAACAGAAAAATGATTCATTATTTCCTAAAACATCTGATTTGGTGAAAAAACTTAATTTAACAACTTCCGAATTAGATGCATTAGAATCCTTTTTAATGAGTTTGAAACAGAATCAATACAAAATGCGCCCACCGCATTTACCAAAATAAAATTATAACATAAAAAGCCTCAAAATTGAGGCTTTTTATGTTATAATTCGTTTATATTTAAAATCATTATTAAACATTTAAGTTGAGAAAGCAATATCATTTTCGTCGAATCAATCAGCAACTTTATATTTGGGATGTTGATCGATTGATTAGCTTAATACAAAATATTCTGCCAAAAGAAATTCCTGTAAGTGCTATCCGCGAATTAAACGAGCCTTATTGGTACAGTAATGAAGGAGATGTTCCTACATGTAAATCGATTGCCGAACATATGATTTTAGTAAATGATGCTGATCTTTCGTATCCTATTATTTTATGTCCAGAAGGAAAAATAATGGATGGCATGCATCGCGTCGTGAAAGCATATTTAAATGATCATATTTCAATTCATGCTTATCAATTAAAAAAACTTCCTGAACCTGATTTTATAGATGTAGATCCGCAAGACTTACCTTATGAAGACGATAATCTTATTTTATAAATTTATTCTACAATTGTATAACATAATTTCTTAAAAATTACTTGAAATTTGTAGTATAAAATAACTATTATGAATACGCAAACCCTTATTATACCGCTTCTTAATTTAGAAACGCAAGAACAAGTTTCTAAATTGAACCAAATGATATCTGAAGTTGAAAATCTGGATAGTTTTTTTATTGATTTATCAAATAAAAGTGTTTCGCTGACGGCAAAAAAAATGCCTAAAGTAACAGCTAAAGTTTTTCAAATCCTAAAACAAAATAATTTCAAAATCGATTCTGTCGAAATAAATTACCCCGTACTTAACATGACTTGTGCTTCATGCGCAAGTAGCTCGCAGGCAAATTTAAAACGTCAACCAGGTGTTGTAAATGCTGAAGTGAATTATGGAAATGGAATGGGAAAAATAGAATATATTCCTTCTTTAACTTCTCCCGAAAATTTAAAAAATGCATTAGTTGAGGTTGGATTTGATTTAGTGATTGATGAATCAAAAAATCAAGACGAAGAAATAGAACAACTTCATGAAGATAAATACCTATCACTAAAAAAGAACGTGATATGGGCGCTTGTTTTTGGTATTCCTTTGTTCATTATAGGAATGTTTTTTATGAATATGCCTTATGGTAATTATATCATGTGGGCGCTTTCTACTCCTATTCTCTTTATTTTCGGTCAACAATTTTTTGTTG
Organism: Empedobacter stercoris; assembly: GCF_025244765.1. NCBI lineage: Bacteria > Pseudomonadati > Bacteroidota > Flavobacteriia > Flavobacteriales > Weeksellaceae > Empedobacter > Empedobacter stercoris. Next base: position 446,797 of record NZ_CP104209.1, read on the forward strand.
GTGCGTGGAAACAATTGAAAAATAAGACAGCTAATATGGATACTTTAGTAGCTTTGAGTACTGGTGTAGCTTATATATTCAGTGTTTTCAATACATTATTTCCAGAATATTGGCACAGCAAAGGTTTACACGCTCATCCTTATTTTGAAGCAGCTGGTTTGATTATCGTTTTTATTTTGATTGGTAAATTGATGGAAGAACGTGCGAAGGGAAATACATCTGAAGCAATCAAAAAATTAATAGGTCTGCAACCCAATACGGTTTCTGTTTTAAAAAATGGAAATCAAGTTGAAGTAAAAATTGAAGATGTGCAAATTGGAGACTTGATTTTATCTAAACCTGGAGATAAAATTGCCGTTGATGGAATAATTATTTCTGGAGAAACTTTTATCGATGAAAGTTCTTTAACTGGTGAACCTCTTCCTGTCGAAAAAGGAGTTGATGCTACTGTTTTTTCAGGAACATTGAACCAAAATTCTCCTATTCAATATAAAGCCTTAAAAGTTGGTAATGATACGCTCTTAGCTCAAATCATTCAGTCTGTGAAGAATGCACAAGGTAGTAAGGCGCCAGTTCAACAATTGGTGGATAAAATAGCAGGAATTTTTGTTCCGATTGTAATTATCATAGCAATTTTAACTTTTATTACATGGTTAGTTTTAGGTCAAGAAAATGCGTTTACCATGGCACTTTTATCCATGATAACTGTATTGGTTATCGCTTGTCCTTGCGCACTTGGTTTGGCTACACCTACTGCAATTATGGTTGGAATGGGAAAAGGAGCTGAACAAGGAATTTTGATTAAAAATGCAGAAAGTTTAGAATTGGCAAAGAAAATTGATACGATTATCTTAGATAAAACAGGAACAATTACAGAAGGAAAACCTAAATTACAAGAATTAATTTGGTTTGATGATTCTGCTAAAAATATACTTTATACCATCGAGAATAATTCGCAACATCCCTTAGCCAAAGCTATTACTGCACATATTGGTAAACAAGAAAATTTATCGGATTTGAAAGTTGAAGATGTTTCTGGAAAAGGATTAAAAGCAACTCGTTTGAACAAAGAATATTATGTTGGGAAAATAAGTTGGATGAACGAATTGAACATTCAAATTGAGGAGAATGTTAAACAAACAATTCAAGATTTTTCAACTAAAAATTATACCACTTCTTTCTTTGGTGATAATGAAAATGTTTTAGGTTTGATTGGAATTTCAGATGAAATAAAAGCAACTTCTATTGAAGCTATAAAAGCATTTCATGAAAAAGGAATTGAGGTTTGGATGGTGACTGGTGACAATGAATTTTCTGCGAATGCAATTGCTAAACAAGTTGGAATTGACCAAGTTGTAGCGAATGCTTTACCTCATGATAAAATGAATATCATCAAAGATTTACAAAATAAAGGAAGAATTGTTGCGATGGTTGGTGATGGAATTAATGACAGTGCAGCTTTGGCACAAGCAGATGTTTCGATTGCAATGGGAAATGGTTCTGATATTGCAATTGATGTTGCCGAAGTAACGTTAATCGGTGGCGATTTAACAAAAATTAATCATGCGATTAATCTTTCAACACAAACAGTTAAGACTATTCATCAAAATTTATTCTGGGCATTTATTTATAATGTAATCGGTATTCCAATTGCGGCAGGTGTTCTTTATCCAATCAACGGATTTTTATTAGACCCAATGATTGCAGGAGCTGCAATGGCTATGAGCAGTGTAAGTGTTGTAACAAACAGTTTATTATTGAAATATAAAAAGATTTAAAACCTTCATAAATCAATAAATCGCCTAAAGATTTAGGCGATTTTTTTATGCTTTATAATAAACGATCATCCCAATTGTAATCTTCTATTTCTTTGATTTTTACTTTCGAAGAAAAATCGGGATGTTTTGTATTAATTAAATAATTGTATTCTTTCGGAATGATTGACGAAGGAACTTTCATCACCAAATATTTAAAATCTTGATACCAAGCAGATCCAATTTCTTGAAGTTTCGGATAAGACTCTACAGATTGCCAATTTTTGGGTAATTTAGAATCCTTTACATTGTAAATTTCATCTTCTGTACAATCAATTTCAATCACTAATAATTTGTACGAATTGTCAATCGTAATTGAACTGCGGTGAACCACTAATTCTAAGGTTGATAATGCGCGTGTACTTCCCGAATAAATTACAAATTCATCATTTTTGTTCCATCTGTTGGCAACACCAGAAGCTTGTAATGATTTTGCATATTTAGCTTTACGTATATTGTAAACTAACATTCTTAAACGTTTTCTCCGTACTCAATAGCTGTTAAACGATTGTCAATGAATTTTAAACCAGATACTGTATCCAAGAAATCCATTGGTGCTTTTTTATCCAATAAAACGTTTGGAGTTGTTAACCATTTTTCGAAATCATCTTTTGTGTTAAAAACCTCTAAACCATGTTTATACAAAGAAATTAAAAGAACAACATGCTCTTTCGTATTGTCTTTTAATGAAACGTCTTTTGTTTTATAATTTCTATATGTACGCGTTGTAATATTTAACCAATTCGAAATAATATCATCTTTTAAACCAGATAATTCGTCTAGATATTTGATGTATTTTTGATCGATATTATAACTATTTACATAGAAATAGACATTAGTGAAATCTCTTACTTCAGGAATTTCATCAATGATTTGCTTGTAACTTTTTAGTTTTATTGTTGCCATAATTTTAAACTTTTACTAAAGATACAATTTTTCCTCTTAATAAAGGAATTTTTTCTCAATTATTTTAATACGTACAAAAAAAGAGGTTACAAAAGCAACCTCTTTTACTATAATGATTTATATTTTCTTATTTTAAAGAACCAACCATATCTTCTGGTTTTACCCATTCGTCAAATTGTTCAGCAGTTACATATCCTAATGCAATTGCAGTTTCTTTTAACGTAGAGTTATTTTTGTGTGCAGTTTGCGCAATCTCTGCAGCTTTGTAATAACCAATTTTTGTATTAAGCGCAGTTACTAACATTAATGAATTATCTACTAATTCTTTGATACGAGCATAATTTGGTTCGATACCTTGTGCACAATGTTCGTCAAAAGAAACACAAGCATCCCCTAATAAACGTGCAGATTGTAAGAAATTTGCAGCCATTAATGGTTTGAAAACATTTAATTCATAGTGACCTTGAGTTCCACCAATCGTAATTGCAACATCATTACCCATAACTTGAGCAGCAACCATAGTTAAAGCTTCACATTGTGTAGGATTTACTTTACCTGGCATGATAGAAGACCCTGGCTCATTTTCTGGAATAATGATTTCACCAATACCTGAACGAGGTCCTGAAGCTAACATACGAACATCATTTGCAATTTTGTTTAATGAAACAGCTAATTGTTTCAACGCTCCGTGAGTTTCTACGATGGCATCGTGAGCAGCTAACGCTTCAAATTTATTTTCTGCAGTAACAAATGGATGACCTGTAAACTCAGCAATGTATTTAGCGACTACTACATCGTATCCTTCTGGAGTGTTAAGTCCTGTACCTACAGCAGTTCCTCCTAATGCTAATTCAGATAAATGCGCTAATGTATTTCTTAATGCTCTTAAACCGTGGTTTAATTGTGCTACATATCCTGAAATTTCTTGTCCTAATGTTAATGGAGTTGCATCCATTAAGTGTGTACGACCAATTTTTACAACGCTTTTAAATTCTTCTGCTTTCTTAGCTAAAGTATCACGTAATTGTTCAACACCTGGAATTGTTACTTCAACAACAGCTTTGTAAGCGGCAATATGCATACCTGTTGGGTAAGTATCGTTAGAAGATTGAGATTTGTTCACGTCATCGTTCGCTTTCAAAACAGGTTCTCTTTCTCCAATTTTACCTCCTGCTAATACTTGAGCACGATTAGCAACAACTTCGTTCACATTCATGTTAGATTGTGTTCCCGAACCTGTTTGCCAAATAACTAATGGAAATTGATCATCTAATTTACCTGCTAAGATTTCATCACAAACAGCTGCAATAGCATCTCTTTTTTCAACTGGTAATACACCTAACTCAGCATTTGCATAAGCTGCAGCTTTCTTAAGATAAGCAAAACCTTCAACGATTTCTTTTGGCATTGAAGCAGCTGGACCAATTTTAAAGTTATTTCTTGAACGTTCTGTTTGAGCGCCCCAATATTTGTCAGCAGGAACTTTTACTTCCCCCATGGTGTCTTTCTCAATTCTGTATTCCATTTTTTATTTTTATTATATTTACTTATCTCACAAATTTAAGAAATCGTTTGATGAAAGAAAAGTGATTAATGTTAGTATTTCTATAAATTTTATTTACTAAGTTTGTATCACATAAAAATAAAATCATGATTCAATTTTTAGGTTTCTTATTATTCTTAGTAATCGCTTTATGCGGATTTTGGGGTATCATCTTCTTTTCAACGATAGCTATCTCTTGGATTCCATTTTGGGTTGCGAATTTAAGAAAAGAAAAAGCAGGAATAGTAACAGCGGAAGATCCTCGTCCGATTTTACCAAATCAAGAAGGAATCACAGTATTATTCAAAAAATAATCGGCTGTAAAAAAAATTAAAAAGAGACTTGACGAAGTCTCTTTTTTTATTCTATTCAACTTTCAAATCATCATCTACATTACCTTCTAAATAACTCTTCAAACTAATTCGGATAATCTCTGACCATCCAGCTTCAAAACTTTCACGAGAAAAATTCTTGTCTTCTGGCGGAAATGACTCAATTCCTTCGTGAATTAACGTCAGTTTAGTTTGAGGAACAAATTCATTTTCTATCACTTCTAATAAAAAGGTAACAACAGAATCTCCTTCATAAACAGGATACTTCCATGTATATACTAATTTAGATTGTGGAGCAAAATCTACTATTTTACAATGATGTAAATACGAACCTCCGTAAAATTCGAATTCAAATCCTTCTTCTAGAACAAATTCATCAATATCAAAATACCATTTATCAAAAGCAGGTTTTGTCGTTAAAGCATCCCATACTTTATCTATTGACGTGTCAAAAATCTCAACGACTACAACGGGTTTAGCACTCATAATCTATTTTTTTATGTTTTTGCTTAATTTACTAATTATTTAATTATTATTTAAATTTCGGCCAAAATTAAATTGTTACATTTGTCTTTGTAAAATTTTAAAAATGAAATTTAATAAAACTTTTTTAAGTGTTTTAGGACTTTTTGCAGGGCTTTCTTTATATGCACAACAAGAAGTAAACCGTCCTAAATTAGTGGTTGGAGTTGTCGTAGATCAGATGCGTTGGGATTATTTGTACCGTTATCAAGATCGTTATTCTCAGGGTGGTTTCAATCGTTTATTAAACGAAGGTTATAGCAACGAAAACACTTATATTCCATATATTCCTACTTATACGGCGATTGGTCATAGTACGATTTATACAGGTTCTGTCCCAGCTATTCATGGAATTGCGGGAAATGATTTTATCATTCAAGCAACTGGACAAGAGATGTATTGTACACAAGATGATACTGTTAATGGAGTTGGTACTTCTTCTAAAGCAGGGAAAATGTCTCCTAAAAACTTGTTGACTTCTACGGTTCCTGATCAATTGAAATTAGCAACTAATTTTCGCTCAAAAGTATTTGGTGTTTCATTAAAAGATCGTGGAGGAATTTTACCAGCAGGCCATTTTGCTGATGCTGCTTTTTGGTTTGACGGAGAATCTGGAAACTGGGTTTCGAGTACATTCTATATGAACGAATTGCCAAAATGGTTACAAAAATTCAATGATAAAAAAGTAACTGAAAAATATTTAGATAAATGGAATACACTTTATCCAATTGATACGTATGTACAAAGTGAAAAAGATGGAAATCCGTATCGACAGAAGTATAAAGGATTAGATAAAATGCAATTTCCTTATGATTTGAAAAAATTAAAAAAAGAAAATGGTTTGGGATTAATTCGTTCTACTCCATTCGGAAACTCGTTGACAAAAGATATCGCAATTGAAATTATTGATAACGAAAAATTAGGTCAAAACGATAAAGGAATTACCGATTTCTTAGCAGTTAGCTTCTCTTCTACAGATTATGTTGGTCACCAATTTTCACCAAATACTATCGAAATGGAAGATACTTATTTACGTTTAGATAAAGATTTGGAACAATTATTCAATCATTTGGATCAAAAAGTTGGAAAAGGCGAATATTTAGTTTTCTTAACGGCTGATCATGGTGGAGCACATAATCCAAAATATTTCCAAGATAAAAAAGGAAACGCTGGATATTTTCAAACTTCAGAAGTAAAAAAAGCTTTAAATGCTAAATTACAAGCTGAATTTAAAACTGCTGATATTGTACGCTCTTTATCAAATTACCAAGTCCATTTGAATAATCAGCTTATTGAAACTAATGATTTAGATGAAGAAGATATCAAAGATGAAATTGTGAAATTCATGCAAAAAGTTGATGGTGTTTCTTTTGTTGCAGATATGGACAAAATCGGAAATGCATCAATTCCTTCTGAAATTAAAGAACGTATGATCAACGGTTTCAATCGTAAACGAAGTGGTGCAATTACCTATATTTTAGATCCACAATGGTACGGAGGAAAACTAAACGCTGGCGGAACTACTCACGGAACTTGGGGATCTTACGATGCTCATATTCCATTTGTTTTAATGGGATGGGGAATTAAACAAGGTAAAAATAATAACCGAGTTTATATGACTGACATCGCTCCTACTTTGTCTGCTTTGTTACACATTGAAGAGCCAAATGGGAACATTGGTAAACCAGTGGTTGAGGTGATTAATCAAAAATAATCTTTCACATAGCATTTAATTCAAACGCAATCATTCATGGTTGCGTTTTTTTATGTAATTATGATATTAAATCAATCATGTATAACTGATATAAGAATTATAATTCTTAAATTTAGATACACAAATATCACCTCATAATGAAAAAGAATTTTTACAACAAACTTACTTTAACATTATTCTCTACCAACTTACTATTTTTATTAGCTCCAAAACTTGATGCTTGTACAAGAGTTGTTTACAAAGGTCCAGAAAATACAGTAATTACTGCTCGTTCTATGGATTGGAAAGATGAGATTGATGCCAACATTTGGATTTTTCCAAGAGGACTAGATCGCACCGGAAATGTTGGGAATGCATCAGAAAAATGGACTTCAAAATATGGTAGTGTAATTACAAGTGCTTGGGATATAGCGACAACTGATGGTATAAATGAAAAAGGATTAGTTGCAAATGTATTATGGTTAGTTGAAAGTCAATACCCTAAATTTGATCCAAAAGGATCTAAACCTGGAGTCACAATTGCTGCATGGGCACAATATGTATTGGATAACTATGCAACTGTGAATGAAGCAGTGGAAGATTTGAGAAAAGAAAAGTTTGTAGTAGTTTCTGATTACATTCCAGGAACGCAGAAATTTACAACTTTACATCTTTCAATTTCTGATGCTAAAGGTGATAACGCTATTTTTGAATATGTAAATGGTAAATTAAAAATACATCACGATTCATCTTACACGGTCATGACTAATTCGCCTATTTTTGAAGAACAATTAGCCATTAATCAATATTGGAAAGGAATTCCTGGAACGATAATGCTTCCTGGAACTAATAGAGCTCCTGATCGTTACGTACGTGCATCTTATTATATCAATGCTATTCCACAAACTGCAGATACACGTATTTCAATTGCGAGTGTTTTTAGTGTCATCAGAAATGTTTCAGTTCCTTTAGGAATTTCGTCAGAATCCGAACCGAATATTTCCTCTACTCGTTGGAGATCAGTTGCGGATCATAAAAACTTAGTTTATTATTTCGAAACTACAAAAACACCAAATACTTTTTGGGTTGATTTGAAGAAGATTGATTTTAATAAAAATGCTTCAACAAAACGATTAAGCGTTAGTAAAAATGAAACTTATGCTGGAGAAACTTCTCTACTCTTTCATCAGGCAAAGCCATTTACTTTTGTTGGAATATAATAAATAAATGCATAATTCAAAAACGTAATCAAAATGGTTGCGTTTTTTTATATTTATAACATACTATTTAGTCTATGAAATTTGATACTCCAATAATAACTGCAATCGAATTAAAAGAAAACATACATCTTGATAATTTGATTATTTTAGATTGTACGATTGATAAAATTGGTCAAACCCTGCAAAACGAAAAATTAGAGTTAATTACAAATTCTGTGTTCTTTGATTTGGAAGGAAAATTTTCTGATCATTCTATTCAACTTCCTCATACTTTGGTTGATGAAAATACTTTTACAACAGAATCTCAACAACTTGGTATTAATGATAATTCTATCATCGTTTGTTATGATCGATGGGGTGTTTATTCAAGTCCACGCGTTTGGTGGATGTTCAAAACGATGGGACACAAAGAAGTATATGTTTTGGATGGTGGTTTACCTGAATGGAAAAAAAATAATTTTGAAACTGTTTCTTCACATTTACAACCTCGTGAAAAAGGTGATTTTGTTGCTCACTTGCAGGAACATTGGTTTGCTGATACACAAGTTATGTTAAATGCGATAAATGACAATTCAAAAATCATTGTAGATGCACGATCACAAGGCCGTTTCGAAGGTGTTTCTCCCGAGCCAAGACAAGGTTTGAGAAGTGGACATATTCCAAATTCAAAGAATTTATATTTCGAAAATGTTTTAAATGGTGAAAACTATAAATCTTCAGCTGAATTAAAATCTATTTTTGAAAAATTAACTGATTCGTCTAAAGAAAATATTTTTTCGTGCGGTTCGGGAATTACTGCTTCTATTCTTGCATTAGCTTCTACAATTGCAGGTTACGAAAATATAAAAGTCTATGATGGTTCTTGGTCTGAATGGGGCGCTGATGAAAATTTACCGATTGAGAGATAACCTTATGTTAATTTATAAAAATTACGATGATTCAGATTTTAAAATAAACAATATTTTAAAAAATTCGTTCTATATACTAAATTCATCAATATTTCTAATCATATTATATATACTAATAAAAGAAATCATATTTGAATTTGCTATTTTCTTCATAATTCACTGGTTTATATCAGGTTATTATATTTATAAAAAAACTTTATCTGTTGAATATTTCGAATTGCATGAAGATTATGTTTTAACAAAAGGATTTTTTGACAGAAATTGGAAGAAAACTGCTTTATCAGAAATTACGTATGATTATAATTACAAAAAAGATGCAGAATACTTAACGATACATTTAGGTGATAAATTATTTGAATTTGGAGCATCATCAAATCTGACTATTTCAGAATACTTTGAATCAAAATGTAAAAAAAATATTTTTTATAAACGATCATGGAAATATTATTTCTATCATATACTTTGTTTTTCTCCTTTTTTATTGACAATTATTTCTGGTGCAGTTTTAAAGAATGATCAAGATCAATTAATGAATGCTTCTGTTAATGAAAAAGGTTTGATTGAATTAAAAGATCAAATTAAAGAAATTCGTTTTAAAGGAAGAAGTGCAACTGCTACTATTGATTTAAATAAATACAAAGAATTTGATTTTTCATTTGAAGATGATTCAATTCGTTTAAAGAAATTAAAAGATGGCGATTCTATAGAATTCTATATTTCTCCGTACGAATACGAAAGAAAAATTTTAAAATCTAAACCATTAAAATGGTACGATCGAAATTTTGGTTATAGTTCTTTAACTGTCTATAGAATTAATAAAATTGATTAATCTATCTCCACTTATCCATTTCGAAACGAACAGAAAAAATATTAGAGTATAAACCTATTCCACTATCACCAAAATTAGTTAAAGCATAATCAATTGAAATTCCTTTGTATTTGAACCCTACTCCAACATTTGGTTGAATTTGAGTTTTTTGTTTTCCATCAAATTGTTCAATTTTTTGTAAATTATTCAATCCTCCGCGAACAAAAACCATGTCATCATAAGCTAACTCGATACCGGCTTGTGGTGAAATAGAAAACCCTTTTCCAGAAATTGCTGCATTAGTTTGTTGAAATTCAACACTCATATCCACTTCACCTAACAAGGACCAACGGTCATTAAAATCGAATTTTTTTCCTACACCAAATTGTAATTTTGGCATTGTTAACTCGATATTTTCACCTGGCAAATCGTTCAGAATTGTTGGTTCACCTTCATTGTTTGGTTCATCAATAGAAATTTCTTTTACTTTGTCTTTATTAATACTCCAAGCGTTAAAAGTTGTTGTAATATCACGTGCCATCATACCAAAATACATTTGATTATCAGTACGATATTGCAATCCAAGGTCGATTCCAAAACCAAATCCTTTTGCAAATTTTCCTATATGTCGATAAACTATTTTAGCATTAACTCCAAACTGAATATCTTTATTATTGAAGACATTTCCCGCATACGACATTGTCAAAGCATAATCTGCGGTAGAAAATTTAGAAATCTTATCGTAATTAATATTCCCTTGATTATCGATTAGTTCTGTTGTATTTAGAATATCATCCACACCAAAACGCATCAACGAAAAAGCTATGGTAGAATTACTTTCTCTCAACGGAATAGCAACTGCTGCGTAGTCAAATTTTGCAATAGATTGAAAATATTCAGCGTGCATTGCAGAAGCTTCCCAATCGTACGTAATTTCTGTTAAACCAGCCGGATTCCAATAACTTGCATTGGCATTTCCAATATTTGCCACAACCGCATTTCCCATTGCAAAAGAGCGAGCGTCTGCACCAATGTTTAAAAACTCGTTCGAGTATTTGCGTGCAGTTTGAGAAAAAGCAAATTGACTTGCAAGAACAGATAATAAAAGGAATATTTTTTTCAAAATTGATAAATTACGTATATAAAAACTCAAAATTAGTGGTTTTATTGTGTTTAAAAAGGATTCAGATTAATATTTGTTTGTATTTTTGTCCTGAAAAATTCATTTATGAAATTATTTACAATTCCAAACTTTCTAACACTACTTAACCTTTCGTGTGGTGTATTATCAGCCATTTTTATGATATCGAGTAATGCTCAAATTACAACTACAACAGTTACAATTGTCATGGTTTTGATGATAATTTCTTTAGTTGCCGATTTCTTAGACGGAATGGTTGCTCGCTTAATGAATATTGGTAGTCCTATCGGAAAAGAGTTAGATTCTTTAGCAGATTGTATTTCGTTTGGTGTAGTTCCTGGATTGATGTTATTTTCGATTTTTAATCATTTGTCAACTGATTTTATTTATGAAAATGAAAACTTAAAAATTTCAGCTCTTTCATTATTTGCATTTTTAGTACCAGCTTTTTCTGCTTTACGATTAGCAAAATTTAATTTAGATGAAGATCAAAGTACTTATTTCAAAGGATTAGCAACTCCATCTAATACCTTATTTATTTTTTCATTATTTTCAATTTATTACAACAAAGGACAAATTATCAATCCAGAAATTGATACGTATTTATTAATCGCTGTGTCTATTGTTTTTAGTATCTTATTAATTATCGATTTACCATTATTTGCCTTAAAATTTAAAGGATTGAGTTGGGCAGAAAATTATTATAAATACATTTTCTTAATCATTACAATTGGTTTAGTAGCTTGGTTGCAAGTGGCTGCTATTCCATTAATTATCCTATTATATATCATCATCTCAATCATTTTTAGAAAAGAAATTACAAAATGAAATTAACTAAAAATATCTGTTTCTTTGATTTAGAAACGACAGGAACAAATGTTTCGAAAGACCGAATCGTTGAAATCTCTATTGTGAAAGCTTTTACAGATGGAACAAAAGAAGTAAAAACATGGAAAGTTAATCCAGGAATTCCTATTCCACCAGAAACAACTTTGATTCACGGTATTTCTGACGAAGACGTTGTAGACGCTCCTTCTTTTAAAGAATTAGCGCCAGAAATTATGGAAATGATCAAAGATTCTGACTTGGCTGGATATAATTCGAATCGTTTTGATATTCCACTTTTAGCAGAAGAATTATTGCGCAATGGTTTTGATTTTGACGTATCAAAACATCGCCCAATTGACGTACAAGTGATTTATCATAAAATGGAACCTCGTAATTTAAGTGCAGCATATAAATATTATTGTGATAAAGAGTTAATCGATGCACATTCAGCTGAAGCGGATACTATAGCGACTTACGAAGTATTAATGGCTCAAATAGAAAAATATGATGAACTTGAGAATGACAATAAATTTTTGAGTGAATTTTCTTCTCAACGCAAAACAGCTGACTTAGCAGGCTTTATACAATACAACGATAAAGACCAAGAAATCATTTCGTTTGGTAAATACAAAGGACAAGTTGTAACGGATGTTTTTGCAAAAGATCCTGGTTATTATTCATGGATTCAGAATGCAGATTTCCCTTTGTACACAAAGAAAGTTTTTACTCGAATCAAATTACAAAACGGTTTTTAAACAATGAAAATTATTTGTGTCGGACGAAATTACGTCGAACATGCAAAGGAATTAAATAATCCTATTCCAGAATCGCCTATGTTTTTCATGAAACCCGATTCTGCAATTTTGAGAAAAGGTTTTCCATTTGTGATTCCAAGTTTCACAAAAGAAGTTCATTTCGAAACAGAAATTGTGATTAAAATAGATCGTGTTGGTAAAATGATTCAACCGCAATTTGCAGATCGTTATTATTCTGAAATTGGTTTAGGAATTGACTTTACAGCACGCGATGTACAACAAGAGTTGAAAGAAAAAAGGTTTCCTTGGGAAATAGCAAAAGCCTTTGATGGTTCTGCCTTTGCTTCAGATTTTTTTCCGAAAGAAAATTTTGATTTAGAGAATTTAGCATTCAAATTAGATCGAAATGGTGAAAATGTACAAACGGGAAATTCTAAAGATATGATTTTCCACATCAATACATTAATCGCAGAATGTTCTAAATATTTCACGTTGAAAAAAGGCGATTTAATTTTTACTGGAACGCCAGCTGGTGTATCTAAAATTAATTCAAAAGACATGTTAGAAGGTTTTTTGAATGATGAAAAAGTATTTGAAATAAAAGTGTTATAATCATTAAAATGAAAAATATATTTTCATTTATTATTATATTTTTATTGTTTTCTTGTAAAAAAGAAAACAATATTGTTGCACCTGTAATTCATGAGAATGTAATAACAATGAATTCAATTTCTGACAATTACGATTCGATTACTACAAAAGTGAAGAAACTTGGTGATGAAGATGCTTATTCTGAATTATTTTATCATTTAAAAGATTCAAATTTTGAAGGTAGAACAGATTCTTTAATGATTTATTCAAAAATAATGGCAGAAAAATATCACTTTGAAAAAGCTTATATAGATTATTTGGATGCAGTAACTGAAAAACATGGAATTGAAAATAATATTGGAAATTATTCAACAATTAACCTTTCACAATTAAAATCTAAAGAAAAGCAGGAAATTATTGATTGGCTTTCTAAAATGGTTGAAAAAGGAATAATTACAGAAAAACAATTTCAAGAAGTTAAAAAATAATAAAAGAGCGAAATTTCGCTCTTTTATGTTTTTACCACTATCTTTAATTCGAAATATATTATAATGGAAGAATATCTAAAAATAGAAGAAAAAATAAACCAAGATTTCATCACTTTAAAATCGAAAAAGAATAAAATAAGCAATGTAAGGCTTCTGTCGTTTATTAGTTCACTTGTGTTTTTCTCGCTTTATGTTACTTCAAGTAATGATTTATATTTAATTATTTCTACAATATTATTTGTGGTTTTCATCATTTTGGTGGTAATTACTTCCAGGATTTCTACTCAACTTACCTATTTTACACAAGCTTTAGAAATAATTTCACAACTAAAAACTGATGATTCTATCGATCAATTTGTTGAAGATAATTCTAAATTCAATAATGTTTACAACAAAGATTTAGATATTTTAGAAGGTAATTCAATCTTTAATCGAATCAATAAAACACAAACGCGAATCGGTAGTTTACAATTGAAATATTATTTATCGAATTTAATTTTAGACAAAACCGAAATTATAGAACGTCAAAACGCTTTTACAGAATTAGCTGAAAAAAGAGATTGGATTGTGACATTTTTGACATTTATGAAACGATTAAAAATGAATCAATCTTCTATTTTTGTTTTTGAAAATCGTGTATTTAACAATCAGTTTTTGAAAGTTATTCCAAGTGTTGTTTCTGCCATCAATATCCTTTGTTTTGTCTATTTGGCTTTCATTGGTTTTCCAAAAGTAATAGTTTTTTATTGGATATTAACCGCTGTATTCGTTTCGAGTGCAATTACGTTTGTCTACAAAAAACAACTAAAACGAGTGGCTACATACACCACAATGAAAGCAAATGAATTGGATACTTTATACGAAGTTTGTAAACATATAGAGGATGAAATTTTTCAATCGAAACTAAACTCAGAAATACAAGCAACGTTTAAAAATCCAACTAAATCATCTTCATTAATTAAAACCATTTCTTCGACCAAAGAAACCTTAGATGCAGCTAATTTTCCAATTGTTGGTTTTGTATTAAATACTTTTTTCTTGTGGCGATTAAATTATTCAATAAAATTTGAAAATGAAGTTCAAAAAACTGTTCATCAAATCAAACCTTGGTTAGATGAATTGGCTAAACTGGAGGCTTTTGTTTCGTTTGCTTTATTTAATGATAAGTTTAAATCTTTTACTTTTCCAACTATTGCAGATGAACCTTATGAATTAAAAATATACAATGGTTTTCATCCATTATTGAATGAAGAAACTGTTGTTAAAAATGATTTTGAGACAAATCGTCCAAATAATATTGCAATTATAACGGGAGCAAATATGGCTGGAAAAAGCACGTTTCTTCGTACAATTGGAACGAATTTAGTGCTGGCTATGAACGGTTTAAAAGTTAGTGCAGATAAAATGTTATTTTACCCAATGGATTTATTTACAAGTATCCGTACAGCAGATAATTTGTCTTCAGGTGATTCTTATTTTAAAAATGAAATCAATAAATTGAAAATTTTAATTGATCGATTGGAGGATAATCAACCGCAAATTATTATTCTGGATGAGATTTTGAAAGGGACCAATTCAGAAGATAAATTGATTGGTTCGCAAAAATTTTTGGAAAAGCTTATTCAATCTCCAACGAAATTAATAGGTTTTATCGCAACACACGATTTAGAATTAACGAAAATGGAAAACGATAATCCTGCTCATATTATCAATTATTGTTTTGAATTGAAAAACTTTGATAACAATTATTTTTCGGATTACAAATTAAGAAAAGGCACTACCAAAATGATGAATGCCATTTTCTTAATGAAACAATATAAAATTATTGATTAGCGTAAATCTATTTCAAATCAATAATATAGGCTGCATTTATTTGATTAAAATCATCAACTATCGAATTTGCTTTTTCTAAATTTTGCTTTTTAGAATTGACGCTTTTATAACCTAAACAATAGAGGTTTGCGCAAAATGCAGCTTCAACTCCGTTTGTAGAATCTTCGATAACAATGCACTCGTCATGTTCTGATTTGGCTATTTCAGCCGCATGTAAAAAAATAGCTGGATCAGGTTTTGATTTAGGAAAGTTTTCACCCGATATTTTATGTGAAAAATATTGATCCAATTGAAAACGACTAAACACACGATCAATCGTACTTTTTGATGCAGACGAAGCTAAGATTAATTCAATTTTATTAGCATACAAATCTTTAATCAACTCTTCTACTCCATCTATTAAATACAAATCAGGTTTTGTATCAAAAGCTTCATTAAAAATCGCTCGTTTCCTCAAAACTAAATCATTTACTTCTTCTTTCAAATCAAACTTATCTTTTAAAATTTGATACACATTTTTTGTCGATTGACCGGTAAAAATTGCAAATAATTCTTCTGTTACTGGAATATTCAATTCTTTATAATGTTCGAAATAAGCGTATTTGTGTACAGGTTCTGTATCGACAATTACACCATCCATATCGAAAATTACTGTTTTAATCATTGTTGTTTTGTTTGTACAAAATTAGCTGTTTAATAGAGATGAATGTAATTTATCTAATTTTAGAATGATTTTAAATTAAGTAAATATACTATTGAATTAAAGTACTATAGGATTTGCTAATCGGTTTTTATAATGTTAATATTTAACATTAAAGTAACATTTGCATGCTTTTTGTTTAACTATTGGCATAACAAAAAAAGAACTAAAAATTTATAAAATGAAAAAAGTATTATTAGTTGCTGTAATGGCATTAGGAATTTCTCAAGTAAATGCTCAAAACTATAAAAATGCTTTAGGTGTTGTTGTAGATTTAGGAGACGGAGAAACACTTGTAGGTCCACAATTTAAACACTCTTTTGATGGTAAAAACGCTGGTAATGTACAAGTAATGTTTGGTGATCATGTTACTGTTTTAGGTGCTGATTATACATATAATCAATCTTTTTCTGGAGCTAACGGATTAGGTTGGTTTGTAGGAGTTGGACCTCAATTGACATTTGTTGATGGAGGGCATTTTGATGATAAAACATTCTTTGCAATTCGTCCACAAGCTGGTTTAGAATATAAAATTCCATCAGCTCCTTTAGCTTTCCATTTTGATTGGAAACCTTGGTGGAATTTAACAAACGAATCAGATTTTGAAGCTGGTCGTTTTTCTTTAGGATTTAAATACACTTTTAACTAATTTAAAGTCAAAAAGTATAGTAAAGTCACTCAATCGAGTGGCTTTTTTTATAAGTAAAATCATACAATCTTCGATTAATTTAATTTTAAACCTATAAATTAATTGTTATTTTTGGAAGATTTTGGATTTTATCTAAGACCAATTATAGATAATCGCTATAGTTTGCCTATTCAAAATATAATTCCGAAATTTACTTAGTAATAGATTTAATACATTTAATAGAAGATGAAACAATTAATTGGGACAGGAGTTGCTTTGGTTACGCCTTTTCAACAAGATGGTACGGTAGATTATACTGCATTAGAAAAATTAGTAAACTACAGTATCGATGGTGGTGTTGAATATTTAGTTATTTTAGGAACTACAGCTGAAGCTGCAACGCTTACAAAAGATGAAAAGCTAAAGGTAATCGAAACAATAAAGAAAGCGAATGCTAATCGTGTTCCGATGGTTTTAGGTATTGGAGGAAACAATACTGTAGAAGTTATTAAAGAATATCAGGAAACAGATTTGAGCGATTATAGTGCAATTCTTACTGTTTCACCTTATTACAACAAACCGAATCAAGAAGGTATTTACCAACATTATAAAGCAATTGCTGAAAGTACAAATGCAAATATTATTTTGTACAATGTACCAGGTAGAACAGGATCTAATATTACAGCGGATACAACAATTCGTTTAGCAAATGAATTTAAAAATATCGTTGCAATTAAAGAAGCTTCTCCAGATTTCTTACAATCTACAGATATTATTCGTAAAAATACTCGCGAAGATTTTAACATTATCTCTGGTGACGACGAATTTGCTTTACCTATGACATTAGCAGGCGGTTCTGGGGTTATTTCTGTTATTGGTCAAGGTATTCCTACAATCTTTACAGAGATGATTCGCAAAGCATTAAACAAAGAAGTTGATGCAGCTTATAATGCACATTACAAAGTTGTTGAAATAACACGTGCTATTTTCGAAGAAGGAAACCCTTGTGGGATTAAAGCTGTTTTAGACAACAAAGGTGTTTGTAAACCCTATACACGTTTACCTTTAGTTCCTGCATCGGATAATTTGACAACAAAAATTAACCAATTATTATCTAACATCTAAAAAATAAAATCATGATAAAAGACTCAGTATTAAATGCGTTGAATAAACAAATAAAATTAGAAGGTGATTCTTCTCAATTATACTTAGCTATGGCTTCATGGGCAGAAGTAAAAGGATTAGAAGGGACAGCTAATTTCTTATACGCTCACGCTGATGAAGAACGCATGCATATGTTAAAATTAATAAAATTCATCAACGAAAGAGGTGGCAAAGCATTTGTACCACAAATTGAAGAACCAAAACAAGATTTTACTACATTAAAAGAAGTTTTTACAGCAATATTAAAACACGAATGTTTTGTTTCTGAATCCATTAACGAAATTGTTGGGTTAACATTAGAAGAAAAAGATTATTCTACACACAATTTCTTACAATGGTATGTGTCTGAACAAATCGAAGAAGAAAAATTAGCTCGAAATATTTTAGATAAATTAGAAATGATTGGCTCTGACAAAGGCGGGTTATATCTGTTTGATCGTGATGTAGTTACATTAAGCGCAGACACAACAGCGTAATAATTCAAAACTTTGAGATTTTATTAAGAGGATAAGAAAATAATTTTTTATACTTTAGTCCTCAATTTTTATTAAATTTGCAGAATGTTTAAAAAACTAAGCTTACTAGTTTTAATTGGCGCTTCATTAGTGTCTTGTAACAAGACCTACAACAAAGCGATGAAAAGTACAGATAAAGACGAAATCTTTACATTAGCTACGCAGTTATACCAAGATGGTAAATACGACTTGGCAAACGAATTATACGAAAAAATTTCAACGTCTTTTGTAGGAACGGAAAAAGCAGCTGATATTGCATATAATATGGCGCAAGCGAACTTTAACGAAAAAAGTTTTCGTTTGGCAGGTCATCAATTTAAGAGTTTTGCAGGATCTTACCCAATGGATAGTCGTGCAGAAGAAGCATTATTTAAATCAGCTTTTTCTTATTACAAAGATTCACCGAAGTATGATTTAGACCAAACAAGTACTTATACAGCGATTAGTGAATTACAAGGTTTCATTAACTCGTACCCAGAATCAAATCATGTAAATGATGCGAATAATTACATTACAGAGCTTAGACAGAAATTAGAGTTAAAGTCTTTCGAAATTTCAAAAGTTTATTATAAAACGATGAAATATAAGGCTGCTGGTGTGTCATTCGATAATATGATTGATGAGTACCCAGATTCTAAATTTAGAGAAGAAGCCATGATGTACTCTTTGCGTGCTAAAGCAGAATTAGCGTTAAACTTTTCTCGTTTAGAAAACAAAGAATTACGTTTACAAGATGCTAGAACACAATATCTATTGTTAACAAGATATTATCCAGAAACTAAATTCAAGTCTGAAGCAAATAAATTGATGGAAAAAGTTGATAAAGATATAATTGAAACTAAAAAAATTCTCGCTGAATTAGAAGAGTCGAGAAAAAAAATTGAAGCTGAACAAGCTGAATTAAGCAAAGAGCAAAATAATAATAAATAGTAAAATATATAAAAATTCTTTCATTATGAATTTCAAGGATATCGGTGCAGCACCAACAACACAAACTTATGATCGTAATAAAATCGATGAGAAAACAGGAAACTTATACGAGTCGATTGTAATTATGGGAAAAAGAGCAGAACAAATTAACCAAGAAATGAAAACTGAATTAATTCAGAAATTAGATGAGTTTGCTGCACATACAGATTCTTTAGAAGAAGTTTTTGAAAACAGAGAGCAAATCGAAGTTTCAAAATTCTACGAAAGATTACCAAAACCGACATCTATTGCGGTTAAGGAATGGTTAGACAATGACGTATATTACAGAAATCCAAATGAGGATAAATAATGTCTGTTTTACATAGTAAAAAAATTCTTTTGGCAGTTACTGCCGGAATAGCGGCCTATAAAGCCGCTTTTCTTGTTAGAGGGCTTATCAAAAAAGGTGCAGAAGTAAAAGTTATTATGACACCTGATGCACAAAATTTTGTCACTCCACTTACACTTTCAACGTTGTCCAAACACCCAGTTGAATGGGAGTTTTTCGGTGATAAAGGAGACTGGAACAATCATGTAGAATATGCACTTTGGGCTGATTATATGATAATTGCCCCTTGCACTGCAAATACGCTTTCCCATATGGCAGATGGAACCTGTAATAATTTGGTTTTAGCAACTTATCTTTCTGCAAAATGTCCAGTTTATTTTGCTCCAGCGATGGATTTGGATATGTACAAACATCCGTCTACATTAGAAAATATTTCAAAATTAGAATCTTTTGGTAATAGTTGCATTCCTGCAGAAGCTGGTGAACTGGCAAGTGGATTGTTAGGTGAAGGCAGAATGGCTGAACCCGAGAATATTATTTCATTTTTAGAAAGTTCTATTGCAGCTACTCTTCCACTCTACGGAAAAAAAGTGGTTGTTTCTGCTGGACCAACATACGAAAACATAGATCCTGTACGTTTTATAGGTAATTATTCTTCAGGAAAAATGGGTTTTGAGATTGCGAAGGCTGCTACTAATCTTGGTGCAAATGTCACGTTGGTTAGTGGGCCTAGTCATGAATCTGTCCTTGGTTATCCTATCGAACGAATAAATGTTGTTTCTGCTCGTGATATGTACAAAGCGATGCACGATAATTTTGCTGATGCAGATGTTGTTGTAATGTCGGCAGCTGTTGCAGATTATCGTCCAAAAGAAATGGCTGAACAAAAAATTAAGAAAGAAAACGATGATAATTTAACCATAGAACTGGTTAAGAATCCAGATATTTTGAAATCATTAGGTGAAATCAAAACACATCAATTATTGGTTGGTTTTGCTTTAGAAACGAATAATGAAGAAGAATATGCAAAGAGAAAATTAACCAAAAAGAATCTTGATTTTATTGTTCTAAATTCGATGCAAGATAAAGAAGCCGGTTTTCAGAAGAATACAAATAAAATTACAATTATTGACAAAGATTTATCGATGCAACAATTTGATGCAAAATCAAAAACTGAAGTTGCAAAAGATATTTTGACTGTTATTTTAAATAAATTATAACAATATAATGAAGAAATTAGCCTCAATTTTCTTTTCAACATGTTTAGCTGTTTCTGCTTTTTCCCAGAATCTTATTGCTGATGTTAAAGTTGATTATTCAATGGTTCAGGGTTCAAATACACAAATGTATCAAACCTTAGAAAAATCACTGACAACCTTTATTAATTCTACTAAATGGACAAATGATCGACTAAAAACATACGAAAGAATTGAAGCTAGTTTCGTTATAAACATTAAAGAAAGAGAAGGAAATCGATTAAAAGGATCTATTTTAGTTCAATCTCGTCGTCCAGTTTTCAACTCTACTTATTATACACCTGTTCTTAATTTATCAGATGATAATTTCACATTCCAATACCAAGAATTCGAAGAATTAATATTCAATGATCGTAAATTCAGTGGTAAAAATTTAACAGATGTGATAACATATTATGTGTATTTAGTATTAGGTTATGATGCAGATACTTTTACAAAAGAAGGTGGTACTGAATATTTCAAAATGGCGAAGAAAATTGCTGACTTTGGTCAAACGAATAATAATTTTTCTGGTTGGAGCGAAATGGACGGTTTAAAATCTCGTACATCATTAATTAACAATATTCTAAAATCCGACAACTCAACTTTACGTAACATCACTTATCAATACCACAGAAATGGATTGGATATTATGGCAGAAAATGAGTTGAGAGGTAAAAACGCGATCGGAAATACCTTGTTACAATTAGAATTTTACCAAAGAGGAAATTATTCTCAATTTTATCCTTTAGAACTTTTCTTAACAGCAAAAAAAAGCGAAATTAGTCAGGTATTTACAGGTGGACAAACGTCATCAGTGAATATCGAAAAATTAAAAGAAATTTTAAATTCTATCGCTCCAAAGTACAACGATACGTATTGGAATAAAATGAAAAAGTAAATGTTAAGAACACTTCGCGTTAATAATTTTGCAATTATCGATCAATTAGAGATTGATTTTCATCAAGGAATGACAACAATCACTGGTGAAACCGGTGCTGGTAAATCTATTCTTTTAGGTGCTTTGAAATTGGTTTTAGGTGAACGTGCTGACTTAAAAGCATTGAAAAATGCGGATGAAAAATGTATTATTGAAGCAATTTTTAATATTAAAGATCTTGAATTGAATGATTTTTTTGAAGAATATGATTTAGATTATGAAGACGAATCTATTCTTCGAAGAGAATTGTTACCTTCAGGAAAATCACGTGCTTTTATCAATGACACCCCTGTAAAAGTCTCTATTTTACAAGAATTATCTGAATTATTGATCGATATACATTCGCAATTTAATACACCAAAAATTTTCGAAGCTGATTTTCAATTATCGATGTTGGATATTTACGGAGAAAATAAAGAATTGTTAAAAGAGTATAAAAAAGTATTCAATCAATATATTTCGACCAAGAAAAAAATAAAAGATGCGCAGAATTCACTCGAAAATCAATCACAGGATTTAGAATACAAATTGCATTTATGGGAAGAATTAAACAATGCATCTCTTAAACATGATGAGTTAGAACATTTAGAATTCGAAATAAAATCATTAACAAATGTTGAAGAAATCATTTCGACGTTAAATGAAACTTATCAATTTTTAGAACATCCCGAAATGGGAATTATTTCTCAATTGAACGAAGCAAGTAATAAGTTAAATAAAATTTCGGATTATAATTCTCAATACAATTCGATTTATGAGCGATTAATTTCTTCTAAAATTGAATTACAAGATATTTCTGGAGAAATGAGTCATTTGATCGAATCTACAGAAATTAATCCAGAACGTTTACAAGAAATCACAGATCGTTTCGATTTGATTCATAAATTATTACGCAAACACAATGTAATCACCATTGAAGAATTGATTATTAAACGAGATGAATTAGAAAGTCAAACTTCTGGTTTTGATAATTTAAGTGATTTAATTATTCACTTAACGAAAGAATTAAATGCGATTTCAGAAAAGTTAGATAAACAAGCTTTAAAAATTAGAAAAAATAGATTCTCATCAATTGAAATTATTCGAAAAAACATTTTGAATACTTTATCACAATTGGGAATGGAAAATTCGCAATTAACGATTCAACTCAACGAAACTTTAGATTTTACAGCAACTGGAAAAGATGAAGTGTTGTTTTTATTTTCTGCAAATAAAGGAATGGAACCACGTATTTTTGAAAAATCTGTATCAGGTGGTGAACGTTCGAGATTGATGTTAGCAATCAAAAAATTATTGGCCACGCATCAACATTTACCAACATTAATTTTAGATGAAATTGATACTGGAATTTCAGGTAAAGTTGCAAACGAAACAGGAAAAGTAATGCAGTCGATGGCTGATAATATGCAACTTTTAGTGATTACACATTTACCACAAGTTGCTTCTAAAGGAAATTATCAATTAAAAGTTTACAAAGAAGTGGTTGAAGAAACGACACAAACAAATGTGATTGAACTATCTCAGCAACAGCGCTTAGAAGAAATTGCTCAAATGATTTCTGGATCAGAATTAACAGAAGCCGCGATCAATCAAGCAAAAGAATTAATGAATTTAAATTAAAATATAATTATCTTCTACAATAAAAGCTCGAGACTATTCTCGAGCTTTTCTATTCTATTATTGTTATTTATTACTTTGTTAATCTTTCCAAAGAATACTCGATCATTGCATCGACCGTTTTGTAAGAATCTGTACTAAATTCACCTAAAATTCTGTTCGCTACAATTGCATTCACCGATAAAGCTTCATGTCCCATCATCGCTGCTAACCCATAAATTGCAGAAGTTTCCATTTCAAAATTAGAAATTCTTAATCCATTAAGGTTAAAAGAAGTCAAACGTTCGTTGATATCAGCAGGGTTAGGTTGCAATCTCAAAAAGCGACCTTGAGGTCCATAAAATCCACATGCTGTAGCTGTTATTCCTTGAATTGTTTTTTCTGATGCTAATTTATTTAGTAAAGTTTCAGATCCTCCAACTAAATAAGGTCGTGCTTTATTTGGTGACCAATCTACATGTTTGATAAAAGCATCTTCAATCTCTTTATTCATCACAGCTTCACTTCCAACATAATAATGCAAAAGACCATCTAAACCTAATCCGTGAGAACCAATTACAAAACTATCTACAGGAATATCTTCTTGCAAAGCTCCTGAAGTACCTAAACGAACAAATGATAATTTTCTGAAATCTTTTTTAATCTCTCCAGTTTCCAAATCAATATTTGCCAACGCATCTAATTCAGAGAAAACAATATCAATATTATCTGTTCCCATTCCTGTCGAAATAACCGTTAAACGTTTCCCGTTCAACATTCCTGTATGTGTAACAATCTCCCTTTTAGAAGTGATATGCTCTATGGTGTCAAAATGTCTTGACACTTTTTCAACTCGATTTGGATCACCAACTGTTATAATTGTATCAGCTAAATGTTCTGGTTTTATATTACAATGGTAAATGCTTCCGTCTGCATTTAAAACTAATTCTGATGCTGCTTTACTCATGATTTTAAAATTAAAAATAAGGATACAATATACAATCTTTATCTGTAATAATGGTAAAGAATTTATTAACCACCTACCCTTTTCACTTTAAATCCTTTATCCTTCAAGTAAGACATTATTTTATCGCGATAATCTCCTTGTATAATGATCGAATCGTCTTTGAAACTGCCTCCAACCCCCAAAAAGACCTTTATTTCTTTGGCCAATTGTTTAAAATCTTCGTCCGCTCCCGTGTACCCTTCTATTACAGTGGTAGGTTTTCCTTTACGTTTTTCGTATTTACATATCAATGGATCATCTTGCATCCATAATTCATTTTCAACCTCTTGATTTTCTTCTGGTTCTGCGATATGATCAGGAAATAAATTTTTTAATTGGTCGTGTAAATCGTTCATTTATATTCTGTATTATACAAACAAAGATAATATTATCTCTTAAGAACTCCTTAGAAAACCTTTATTTTGTAAATTTACGCCGCAAAGAAAATGATCATGAATAAACTAGAAATTTCGAAAGAAATCAATTATAAAGGAAATACAAAAAAAATTACGGTTGCTATAGAACAGTTACCTCCATTTAATCCAGCAACAATGGATAAAGTAAAGTATGAAGAAACCGAAAAAACATTGTATTTATTGGCTGAAGAAAAGTTTGAAAACCAGAAATTTGAATGGATTTTTTCAATTGAACAAGATTTACAAAAATAGTTTACAACTAAATATTGGCATGTACTTTGTAATACATAATACGTTTTTAAAACATATTTTGTAAAATGAAAAAATCAAAATTCTTTAAAGTCGCTAGTGGTGCTGCAATGGCAGCTCAAAATGACAAATCTTTCATCGAAAAAGTGAAAGCATTTTTTGCAATGCTAAGCGATTTCAGAAAAGGTAACTACAAACCTGACATGAAAAATATTGTTTTAGGTTTATTGGCAACTTTATATATAATTTCTCCAATTGATTTTATTCCAGAAGCACTTTTAGGACCTTTTGGTTTAATAGATGACCTTGGGATTTTACTTTTTGGAATGAAATATTTCAATAAAGAAGTCTTAAAATATTTATCTTGGAAATCAACACAGCAAGTTTATGCAGATGTAGAAGATGCAGAGATTGTAGATTAAAACTATTAAATAAATCAAAATCAATCCGATTCTTAAATTTAAGAATCGGATTTTTTATACTTATTATTCATGCATAATTATTGTTAGATGAATATTTATTTTTCTGCCGATTATTCATTAGATTTGAACAATTAGAATACTAAAAACAAAAAAACCTGAATAATGGTAATTATTAATAATTTCGATGAGTACAAAGCTTTCGAAGGAAAAGAAATCGGAAAATCAGATTGGCACATTATAACACAAGAACAAATCAATCGCTTTGCTGATGCAACTTTAGATCATCAATGGATTCATACAGATCCAGAAAAAGCTGCTAATGAAGGTCCTTTCAAAAAAACAATTGCTCATGGTTATTTAACACTTTCTTTGATTCCTCATTTATGGGATCAAATTGCAGAAGTTCGAAATATCAAAATGTTAATCAATTACGGGATTGAGAATTTAAAATTTGGACAAGCTGTTTTAGTAGATAGCGAAGTAAGATTAACAGCTAAATTAAAAAAGATAACTGACTTAAGAGGAATTGCAAAAGTCGTAATTGAAGCTAACTTCGAAATTAAAGACAATCCAAAACCTGCTTATACAGCAGATGTAGTTTTTCTATATCACTTCAACAACTAATTTTTTTATATCATACACAAAGCTTCTATTTTCTAATAGAAGCTTTTTCTTTTCATAAAATATCGAAGTATCTTGCGCTTGATATAGTAAAGCATGCAAAATATTCAAAAAAATAAAACGTTAATTTCTGTTGTTGGTCCAACTGCAATTGGTAAAACGAATTTGGCTATAGCGGTTGCAAAACATTTTCAGTCCGAAATTATTTCGTGTGATAGCCGACAATTTTTCAAAGAAATGAAAATAGGAACAGCTGTTCCCTCAAACGAAGAATTGGCTCAAGTAAAACATCATTTTATTCAAAATATTTCTATTTACGAAAAATATTCAGTTGGTGATTTTGAACGAGATGGATTATTATTTTTAGATAACTACTTCAAAACAAATGATATTTGTGTGATGGTTGGTGGATCTGGTTTATATGAAAAAGCCATTACAGTTGGTTTTGATACTTTTCCAGAGGTAGATTCTGCTATTCGAGAAAAATTGAATGATGAATTAGAAGAGTTTGGAATCGAAAAGTTACAAAAAGAATTAGAACAGGTAGATCCTAAATACTTTAACGAAGTCGATATTTTCAATAAACAACGCGTTACAAGAGCCTTAGAAATTTATCGATCTTCTGGACAACCTTTCTCACAATTCAGAAATAATAATTTAGGCAAACGTCCATTTAACATAATAAAAATTGGTTTAGAACTTCCTCGCGAAGAAATGTACGATCGCATTAATCGTCGCGTTGATATTATGATGAACGAAGGTTTGTTGAATGAAGCTAAATTGTTGTTTCATTTGAAAGAATTAAATGCCTTACAAACTGTTGGTTACCGAGAATTATTTGATTCTTTTGATGAAAAAATAACATTAGATTTTGCAATAGATGAAATCAAAAAGAATACAAGACGATTTGCAAAACGTCAAATGACATGGTTTAAAAAAGATGAAAAAGTTAATTGGTTTTCTCCTTTTGAAACCGAAAAAATAATCAATTTTATAACATTAAATTTATAATCTATGGAAAATTTTGTTGCAATTGATTTTGAAACTGCAAATAACTATCGCAATTCAGCTTGTGCAGTTGGAATCGTTACTGTAACTGATAATGTGGTTACAGACGAGTACTACACGCTAATTCAACCACCTCTTAATCAATATAATTACCACAATATTTTGGTACATGGTATTCGCCCAGAAGATACAATTGATGCACCAACATTTGACGATATCTATTTTGAAATTAAACACCGTTTACAAAATCAAATTGTAGTTGCGCATAATGAAGCTTTTGATCGTTCTGTTCTAAAACATACAATGGAATTCTATGGTTTAAACTATTCACAACTTAATCTTTCTGATCGTTGGGAATGTACTTATAGAATTTTTAAATTGAAAGGAATCAAACCAACTAAACTATCAGATTGTGCTAGAAAATTTAATTTACAACTGAATCATCATGAAGCATTATCCGATGCAAAAGTTTGCGCACAATTATATTTACTAAAGTAATTTTCAATTTAAATACATTTACACTGTTTAATATATTAATATTATAATACGGATATTCAACACTTTATTCAATTACAAATATTTGCAAACATTTACAAGTGTTTGTAATTGAATAAATGAACGATTATTGATGTATTCTTTGAAACACAAAAAATAGTATTATGTCTTTAGAAAATTTCAAGAAATTGCATAACCAAAATTACCCACTTGTTATTGCAAATGTGTGGGATATTATAAGTGCAAAAGCTGCCGAAGAAGCCGGTTTTTTAGCTGTAGGCACTTCGAGTCATGCCATTGCCAATATGTTAGGTTATGAAGATGGTCAAAATATTTCGTTTTATGAAATGTTGTATATAATCGAACGGATTTCAAAATCTACATCACTTTTAGTTTCAGCAGATATCGAAAGTGGTTTTACTGAGGATTTAGAAACGTTGAATGATTATATCGAAAAATTAGTTGATGCTGGTGTTGTCGGAATCAATTTAGAGGATGGAAATACAGATGATGATAATCGAAAATTATCCAATCAAATTGTGCTCGAAAAAAAGATTAAATCTATTAAGGAATATTTAAATTCAAAAAATAAAGATATTTTCATTAATGCCAGAATTGATACTTATACAACAAAAGTTGAAAATCCTTTAGAAGAAACTTTAAAAAGAGCCAAATTATACAAAGAAGCTGGTGCGGACGGAATTTTTGTTCCTTTGATTGAAGAAAAATCTGATATCGAAAATGTAATTAATCAAATTGAATTACCGTTAAATATCTTTATTACACCAAAATTAAGTTCATATAAGATAATTAGCGAATTAGGTGTTCATCGCATTTCGAGTGGAAATAAAGTTCATCAAAAAGTGACAGATTTTACGAATGAATTTTTCAAAGAATTATTAGAATCAAAAGATTTTTCTAAATTATTGTAACTCCCCTACTCTTTCCAAAAAACATAAAAGGTTGCATCTGCAACCTTTTATTATAGCATGATTACGCCTTCTATTTTAGCAATCTCTTTGTAATAATTGATCACAGTTTCTGAATCAATAACATAAAGTTTAATCGAAATTGACGTATATTTTCTGTTTTTCGAAGCTTTGTATTCGTATTCTGCATTTGTTCCTGCATAAACATCTTTTATTTTTTTCATTGTTTCTTCGTTTGAAGGGTAAATGAATTTGAATAAATAATCTGCTGGAAATTTCTGAACATCATCTAATCTTTCTCTAAATTTTGCATAAAAATCTTGCTCATTGTGAAAGCTATCAGGAATTTCTTCGAAACTATAATCTCTATTATTGTTCATATGTATATTTTGAAGGTATTAATTCAAAAACAATACCACTTCATTTTAATGAAAAAACCTCGTAATATTCAGCCATATTGGCAGACAAACACACGTATAAAACATTTTAATTTGATACAAATTTCAACCCAACAATTGAACTAATTAAAGTGAAAATAAAAAATATTCGCCAAAAATTTGCGGGTTCTTTAAATACAAATATTCCAACTAACACAGTTCCAACCGCTCCAATTCCTGTCCAAACTGCATAAGCTGTACCTAAAGGTAAAGTCTGTGTCGCCTTAATCAGCAAAAACATACTAGCAACTAAACAGACTCCAAATATGCCATACCACATATACATTTCAGAACCAGTGGTTTCTTTCGCTTTTCCTAAAGATGAAGTGAAACCAACTTCGAACAATCCTCCTAAAATCAATAAAATCCAATTCATTTTGTTTATATTTTTCGCAAAGATGAATCAGAAAATTAAACTATTTTTTTACAAATGTTAAAAAATTATTCAGTTATATTTCGGCACGAATACGGCTTAAAGTCACTTGAGAAATACCTAAATACGATGCAATATATCCCAACTGAACACGGTTAATTAAACTTGGAGTTTCAATTAATAACTTTCTGTAACGGTCTGTAGCTGTTCCAACTTGTCTCGAAATAAATCGTTCTTCTGTTTTGATTAATTCGTTTTCGGCTAATTTTCGTCCCCAATTAGCTATTTCCAAATTGGTTAAATAAAACTCTTGTAAATCTGCAATTTTTATTTCGTACAATTCACAATCTTCTATCGTTTCTATCGTCTCGTAACTCGTTTTATTTTCCACATAACTTCTCATAGACAAAATAGAATCACCTTCTTTTCCAAACCAAAATGTCAATTCTTTTCCATCATCAATCGTATAGGCTCTAACAATTCCTTTTTTAATGAAATAAACTTTCTTTTCTATTTTATCAGCATTTAAAAAAGAATAGTTTTTAGGGAAATTTATTAATTCAATTTTATCAATTAGTTGATGAAGCGAAATTGATGATATTGGTGAAATTTGAGTCAGAATTTGTTCTATTTCCATATAAAAGAATGAAAGGTAAAAATAAACAAAAAACTCAACCTAAATCTTAAGTTGAGTTATTGAAATTAAATTAACACATGAAATCTACTAATATAAATAGATTCGTTTTTATAGTATTTTAAGTGGCTATTTTTATAATCTCCATAGTTTTAATAGAGATTAATATTTTATCAAATTTAATAAATTTTTATAAATAAAAAAATATTACTCCATTTATTTGATAGAGTTATTTCTGTGATTATTCAATAAATATATAGAGAAAATATTGTATATTATCTAATGTCTATCGAGGAATAATTATCATATTCGGAATAAAATGTAAAAACCTTTCAAGATGGGTATTTTTAAAGCACTTTTAACCGACTTTTTTATTGAAATACGCTAAATATCTCAATTAAATTAATTATATATAAATTATAAGAATATATTTTTAAATTGTATCTAATCGTTATCGAGAACAAATTATCATATTCATAATACAGAAAAAGTCAAACTTAAATAGTTTGACTTTTTAAAACATTTCGTTTATAATGATAAATGAGCATAAAAATAGATGAAAGTAACCAAACCCAATATCCAAAAAGTGGATAATTGTACTCGTGAACTTCCAACATATTCAATTCTGTGAAATGATTTATTCCATAAAATGACATTAATATCGGTGTTAAAAAACTTGCATATAAACTTGCTTTTTTTCGATAAAAAATCCAAGAAAACAATAAGGTGAAATTACCTAACCAACAATAAAAATCTACATACGGAAATGTCATCCAACCTAAATAAGCATAAACATAACCAAAATAACCTTCTGCATCTTCAAACACAAAATGTACAGGCAAGATTAAACTCCCTAAATAGGAAAAGATACTTGCGTATAAAAATAGATTATTTTTCAAATTTGCTTTCAATTTTATGGATTTGTTTTTCAAGTTTCAAATTTTCTTTTTTCAATTTATTCTTAGGGCTAAACATAGCATAAGCCAATAAGCCTACTCCAATACCTACAATTGCACCAATTTTTTGATCTTTATTAATTGCTTTCGAAATCGCAATTCCTGCTGCAGCTCCAGTTGTGACAATAGAAACTGTGTTTTCAAATTCCTTTGATTTAGTATCTAAAACTTCTAATAAATTATTCATACTTAATTATTTTCAATATACCCTTCAATAAATATTCCTAAATATAAATCATTCCAAATTATTTTAAAAATTGTTCGTCTAAATTCAAGTGTTTATCTTTGTTCTGTAACATTTTTAGAATGGAAATTCAAGATAAAATTTTAGCTTTAAGAGAAGAGCTTACTCAGCATAATTATAATTATTACGTTTTAGATAAACCGACGATTTCTGATTTCGAATTTGATTTGAAATTAAAAGAATTAAAACGTTTAGAAGACGAGAATCCTTTGTTTTTTGATATTAATTCCCCTACTCAACGAGTTGGAGGCATGGTGACAAAAAACTTTCCAACCATTGCACACGAATTTAGAATGTATTCGTTGGATAACTCGTACTCAGTAGAAGATTTACAAGACTGGGAAAAAAGAATTGAAAAGACGCTTGACGAAGCTGTAGAATTCGTTTGTGAATTGAAATACGATGGTGCTTCAATTTCTATTTTATACGAAAATGGTGAGTTAACTCAGGCTGTAACACGTGGAGATGGAACACAAGGTGATGAAATCACGAATAATATTCGTACCATACAATCTGTTCCTTTAAAATTGAAAGGTAATTATCCCGAACGTTTTTTTATGCGTGGAGAGATTACTATACCGCTAAATAAATTTGCAGCTATTAACGAAGAACGCGCTCAAAATGGATTAGAATTGTATGCAAATCCTCGTAATACCGCCTCAGGTTCATTGAAATTACAAGATAATACCGAAGTTGCTAAACGTGGTTTGCAATGCTTTCCGTATTATTTTATTGGAAATAATTTGCCGTATTCTACGCAATGGGAAATGCTACAAGCCGCGGATGAGTTAGGATTTAAAATTCCGCATACATCTAAATTATGTACTTCCTTGGAAGAAGTTTTAGCTTTTGTTGACTATTGGGATATCGAACGTAAAAATTTGCCCTATGAAACGGATGGAATTGTAATTAAAGTCAATTCTTTTTCACAACAAGATGAATTAGGTTATACTGCAAAATCACCACGCTGGGCGATGGCCTATAAATTTAAAGCAGAAGCTGCTGAGACTGAATTATTAAGTATTGATTATCAAGTTGGACGCACAGGAGCAATTACGCCAGTAGCTAATCTTTCACCTGTTTCGTTGGCTGGTACAATTGTAAAACGTGCATCTGTTCATAATGAAGACATCATCAAAAAATTGGATATCCGCATTGGTGATATAGTTTATGTTGAAAAAGGTGGAGAAATTATTCCAAAAATAGTAGGTGTCAATACAGACGTACGTCAACCTGGAACGGAAGAAATAGAGTTTATTAAAGAATGTCCTTCTTGTGGAACAGAACTAATTCGAAACGAAGGCGAAGCACAACATTATTGTCCAAACGAAAATGGTTGTGAACCACAGATTATTGGAAAATTAGAGCATTTTGTTTCGAGAAAAGCAATGGATATTGAAAGCATTGGTTCGGAAACTGCAGTTTTATTACACCACGCAAATTTACTCAACAACATTGCTGATTTTTATACCTTACAAAAAGAGGCTATTTTACCTTTGGATAGAATGGCCGAAAAATCGGCTCAGAATATTATTACATCTGTTGAAAAATCGAAAGAACAACCTTTTGAAAAAGTATTATATGCCATCGGAATTCGTCATGTTGGTGAAACAGTTGCGAAGAAATTAGTCAAACACTTTCAGAATATTGACCGATTAATGCTTGCTACTATGGAAGAATTGGTTGCTGTACCAGATGTTGGAGAAAAAATTGCGCTATCAATTATAGAATATTTTAAGGAAGAACAACATCAAAATTTAATTCAGCGCTTACGTGATTATGGATTAAATTTTGAAATTGGTGAAGAAGCAAAACCATTATCCGATTCATTAGAAGGAAAAACATTTTTATTTACGGGAAGTTTAACGAAATTTACTCGAAACGAAGCGCAGAAAATGGTAGAAGACCATGGAGGAAAAAATATTTCAGCTGTTTCTAAAAATTTAAATTTCTTAGTTGCCGGAGATAAAGCGGGAAGTAAATTAAAAAAAGCTGAGGAAATCGGAACAGTTGTAGTCTTAACAGAAGATGAATTTTTAACCATGATAAACGGCTAATGGAATCTGGATTAATTGCTGTTATTATTTTCGGTATTGTATTATTAATTTTGGTTCCATTTATTTACTATGGACTAAGAATGGCTGGCTACAATAAAGCAGCAATGATTGTTTCGTTGGCTCTATTTTTTACAGTTGTTATTCCAATGGTAAAATATGGTTACAGGAGTCAAATGTATTCTACAGATGATTTGAAAATTGATCTACATCAGGCTGGAATTGGATTCAAAGGAGAACCAAAGATTGTTTCGACAGATATTTCTGGAATCAAAAAGATGAAACAACAAACTATTCTAATTATGGACTCAACGGATATAAATATCATTATCAATCGAATAGAAACTGATCCACGTTTTGAGATTTCTCCAAAAATATTAAGCCTTAAAGAAGAGTTAGGTGCCAATGCAAGAAATAAAACAAATAGAAATTATCGTTTCAAGGATAATTATATTTTAGAAACGTACGGAATGATTGATAATTATACGATTCGTTATTCCGAACTAAAATTTAGGAAAGGAAATGATACCGTTTTCTTCAAAAAAGAAGAAGTTTATTAAACTAAAAAAAATCCGTCAACATGACGGATTTTTTTTTAGTTTTTGTAAGTTATAATATTTAATAATGAAAACGATTCGCTCTTTTAAACGTTCCTAAATCATTGAAACGAACACCATTTTCTTTCATTATTTTATGTGCTCTTTTTCGAGTAATATGTCGAACATAAAAAGTTTCATTCACAACAAAATGATGAATAGCATGTGTCCAGCCAAAGAAAAAACAAAACACTTGGAAAGGATATGTCCACCAAACATTTAAAATTTGTGTTTGTTCAATTACATTCCCTTTTTCTACATCACCAAAATAATGAAGGTTTGAAGTTATAAAATGCAAACAAAATTGGCGTAATAAATTAGGTAATAAAACAATATAAATAAATGGATTTAACCAATTCAACGTTGATTTTATCACTTCAGGAAATACAAAATTTGTATTAAACTTAGTAGCAAGAAAATCTAAAACTAAATCAATCGAAAAGAAATATAAAATAACATGAGATAGTATAGTCAGCGGAATTAATCCAAAAATTCCATATAATTTTAATTTATTAGCCGTTTCAAATTTTAGGTTTCCTTTATCAACTTCAGATTTTATATCAGAAAATAAAACTTTAACACGAAAAAGATTTCCTAAAACTAAATCAGGTGTAAACAATAAACGTTTTAAAGACCATTTTTCACCATTCGTCACCCCTCTTTCTTCCACATCGTGTAATGTTCCTGAAAATCTATGGTGATGAAAATGTAAGGTTCTACGAAACCATGGATTAAGTGTTAAAGGTCTCAAAATCCAAATCCATGCTAACATAAAATTATGTACAAATTTATTGTTTTTGAAATACATAAAATGAATCAAATCATGCTCTAATTCGTGTAAAACACCAAATAAGAATGCATTCACAAGAATTAAAACCCATGCTGGAATAACATTAATATACCATAAATATCCCATAAAAAGACTAACAACTACAGCGAATGTAAATATTAGTAATCCGATGGTATTCTGTTTTTTAAGTATTGGATAATCCTCTTTTAGTTCTCGATAAGATGCAGCAATTTCTCGTCTAATCTTACTGGTATGTTCTTGATGACTCATCATTTAATTTTAAACAATATCTACAAATATACTCAATACCTAACGCATAAATTTGATAGTTATGGCGAAATATATCATATTGTTTATTTTAATTTATTATGTTAATGTAAGAATTTATAGAAATATAATTCAAATACACGATATTAAACAGATATTTTACTTACAATCATAATAGATTTGTAGAACTATTTCAAATCAAAAAAATGATATAATTATCCTTAAATTTGCTTCAAATTAATCGCCATGAATCGAGAAGAAATAGGAAATCAACTTTTAAATGAAATTTTAAATATTCAGCTTGCCAATAAACCAATCAATTCTAAATATTTAGATTTAAAGCGTTTGGTTGAAAATCTTGCCTTTGAATTAACTAAAAATGAAGCTTTACAATTTTCTAACTTTTTCTCGAAACTTTCGTTTATCTGTAATCAATTCCAAGTCTCTACTAAAATTCATTCGTTCCGAAAAACAGCTCAACGAATTTTGAGCGAGAAATACGAACCGACTGAACACGAGTATTTTACACATTATAAATATGTTGCAGAATTCATTTCTGCAATATATGAAGTAATGATTCCTTCGGAAATTATCTATTATTTTCCTGAAAAAGAATTTTATACCAATAAGATTCTGACACGAAATAGAATTAAAAAACTACGTGTTCAAATCATAGAAATAAAACGCGATTGTTTGATTTGTGATCATGAAGATAATGAAACTGAAGAAAATATTACGGTTCAAATTGATGAAGATGGCGTAAATGAACACTTTACTTCTGTTGAAAATTTTTGGGTTGGTGCACAATTAAATTTAGTGAATTCGACAATTGATGAAGAAGGAATTTATCACCCACGCTTTATCATTCTCGAACCAGATTATTTGGTTGATATTTCCGCAATTGCCGAGTGTTTTCAAGATTACGGAACATCAGAGTTCCATTATATTCAGAAGAAATACGAAGAAGCACCTAATAGCAAACATATACGATTAGGAAATTTTGCCAATGCAGTAGTCGATCATTTTTCGACTGAGAATATGGAAAAAACTGATTTCAATGAGATTTTTAAAAATGATTTTAAGAATTATCCGTTGGAATATACCGCTTGTAGTGATTTAACAAATCCTGATCATCTCAAAGAATATTACGAGGAAGCGAAAGGTCATTTTAATCGTATTCAAAAAGTATTGGCAGAAGATTTTCCTACTTATGATATTTCATTAGATCGCGCCTTAATAGAACCTTCTTTTTTGTGCGAACAATATGGTATTCAAGGGCGTTTGGATTTGTTGGATATTAATCCTGAAGGAAAAAATAAGATTATAGAACTAAAATCTGGTGGTGCGCCTTTTCCGGATGATGGAAAAAGTGTCAAACCAAATCATGCAACGCAGTTGTTTTTGTATTATCAGATCATTGGTGTTTTGTATGATTTAGAGTTTAAAGATGTCACGAAAAATACTGAAGGTTATATATTCTATTCAAAAGTTTATCAAGGAAATTTACGCTTTGATGTGCCGACTTTAGCACGGGTTCAACGAATTTTTGATTTACGAAATAGAATCATCATCAACGAAAACCGATTAGCAAATCATACGTTAACAGAAATAGAATCAATTGTCTATTCAATTAAACCTGCTAATTTCATCAAACGAAAAATTCATCCTCGTTTCAAAGAAATTTTAGAAGAACAATTGGATAAATTTCTCTATTCCATAAAAAATAGTTCGTCGTTAGAAAAAGCGTATTTTTATTCGTTTACCAACTTTATTGCAAAAGAGCAATACATGGCAAAACTTGGCTTAGGACAATCAACTTCTAACAACGGTTTGGCGAGTTTGTGGTTAAATTCTTTCGAAGAAAAAAACAATAATTTTGAAATTATTTATGATTTAGAAATCGTTGAGAATTATATTTCTGATCCAAAACGAGAAATTAAATTAAAACGAACAAATCCAGCAAACGATTTTATTTCGATTCGCGAAGGTGATATCTGTATTCTTTATCCAAGAAATGAATCGAAAGATTCTGTTTTAACAAATCAGGTTTTTAAATGTACAATCAAAAGTATTTCGCGCGAATTTATTGTGTTACGTTTCCGCTATCAGCAACCCAATACACACTTTTTTGATTCGTTTGATTCTTCAGGAAAATGGGCTTTAGAGAGAGATTTTATGGACTCTTCTTTTGTTTCGATGTATCGAAATTTATATGGATTAATTCATTCTTCTAAAGTTAAAAAAGATTTAATTTTAACACAATCTGTTCCAAGAAATAATATGGATTATGATTATTTTAATGCAAATCTTTCGGATGAACAAAATCGAATTCTGAAAAAAGCACTTTCTGCAAAAGATTATTTCTTGTTGAACGGACCTCCAGGAACAGGAAAAACATCGATTATCATCAAAGAATTGGTAAAAGAAATCTATGACAACCAAAATTGTAATATTTTGCTTTTGGCATACACCAATCGTGCAGTTGATGAATTATGCGAATCGATCAATTCGGCTATTTCTGATCAAATTGAACAAAAGTTTATTCGAATAGGGAATGAACTATCTACTTCGCCAGAATTTCATCCAAATTTATTGAATAAAATTATCGAGCAAAAAGATACTGAATTAGAACAAAAAGGAGAAAAATTTTCGAGAAAAACAATTCAAGATATCGTTCAAAAACAACGTATTTTCGTTTCGACTGTTGCTTCAATTTCAAGTAAAACCGAACTACTGAAGTTAAAGAAATTTGACACGATTATCATTGATGAAGCTTCACAGATTTTAGAACCTCAAATTGTTGGAATTCTCCCAAAAACAGAGCGTTTTATTATGATTGGCGATCACAAACAATTACCAGCAATCGTTTTACAAAATCCTGAATTAGCAATGACGAATAACGAGTTGTTGGAAAATATTGGCTTAATCAATCGTAAAAACTCCATTTTTGAACGATTATATGAGTTTTGTGAACGAAACAATTACGAAAATGCGTTTGATCAACTAACCTTTCAAGGTCGAATGCACGCAGAAATTGCTGATTTTCCGAACAATTATTTTTATGAAGGAAAACTAAATGTTGCTTTTGATATTCCAAATTTGAATGATGAGATTAAGCAAAGTTTAAATCGTCAACGTGCAGATTTACAATTCGAACACCATGATGAATCAAATAACTTACATCAATTTATAATCAATAACCGTTTTGCGTTTATCAATGTTGACGAAAATCCATATTTACCATCAACAAATGTGCAAGAAGCTGATTTGATTGTCAAATTTGTGCAAGAAATTATTCATTTATACGAAATCAATCAAAAAGAATTTGATCCAAAGAAAACAATCGGAATTATTGCGCCTTTCCGTAATCAAATTGCGCTAATAAAACAAAAATTAGAATTGGCAAATATTCCAGATTACGAGCAAATTACGGTGGATACTGTTGAACGTTATCAAGGAAGTCAGCGCGATATTATTTTGTATAGTTTTGCTGTAACGTATCATTCGCAATTGAATGCATTGGTGAATATGAATGATCAAGGAAATGTAGATCGAAAACTAAATGTTGCCTTAACTCGTGCAAAAGAGCAATTATTTTTGATTGGAAATCAAACCATTTTGAAAGAAAATCAACTCATTAAAACGTTAATTGATTATTTAGAAAATAAATCTACTCATAAACTGACAATCTAATTAAAATCACTTCTTAATTCATTTAAGATTCAGTAAATTTGTGCAACTATTTTTGTAAAATTATGTTGTATCAAAGAAGTAGCGCATTATTTAAAGATGCGCAAGAATATATTCCGGGAGGTGTAAATTCTCCTGTTCGTGCATTTAAATCTGTTGGAGGAACGCCAATTTTCATCAAAAAAGCTGAAGGAGCTTATATTTATGATGAAGACGGACGTGCTTACGTAGATTATATCAACTCTTGGGGACCGATGATTATTGGACATACAGATCCACGAGTTTTGAATGCGACAGTTGAGCAAATGAAAAATGGTTTTTCTTTTGGTACACCAACTGAATTGGAAACTGAAATTGCAAAATTAATCACTTCTGTTGTGCCAAACATCGACATGATTCGTATGGTGAATTCTGGTACAGAAGCTTGTATGTCTGCAATTCGTTTAGCAAGAGGTTATACAAATCGTGATAAAATTGTAAAATTTGAAGGTTGTTACCATGGACATTCAGATTCATTTTTGATTAAAGCTGGTTCTGGTGCTGCAACTTTCGGAAATCCAAATTCTCCGGGTGTAACGCAAGGAACTGCAAAAGACACATTGTTGGCAGAATACAATAATTTGGAAGATGTAAAAGCTTTATTCGAACAAAATAAAGGCGAAATTGCGGCTATTATTGTAGAACCAATTGCAGGAAACATGGGATGTATTGTTCCAGAAAAAGGTTTCTTAGAAGGATTGAGACAAATTTGTGATGAGAATGGCGCATTATTAATTTTTGATGAAGTAATGACAGGTTTCCGTCAAGCGATGGGAGGTTCTCAAGAACGTTTAAACATCAATGCAGATATTGTAACATTTGGTAAAGTAATTGGCGGTGGTTTCCCTGTTGGTGCTTTTGCTGCTCGTCGCGAAATCATGAATCATCTTGCTCCTCTTGGCTCTGTTTATCAAGCGGGAACATTATCAGGAAATCCAATTGCGATGCGTGCGGGTATCACAACATTGAATATTATCAATAATGATAGAGCATTATTCAATAGAATTGATAACGCTACAGAAACTTTAGATGTTGAAATTTCTAAAATCTTTGCAGAAAAAGGAATTCCAAATCATATCAATCGTTTAGGGTCGATGATGTCTGTTTTCTTTACAGAGCAAACGGAAATTAAAAACTTTACAGATGTGACCAAATGTAACCACGAAAGATTCAACAAATTTTTCCATCATTTATTAACGAACGAAGTTTACATTGCTCCTTCTGGATACGAAACTTGGTTTATTTCTGATGCAATTAAAGATGCTGAAATTAATAAAACATTAGACGCTGTAAGAAGCTTCGAAGGATAAGAATAAAAAAAATGCAGTGGTTTTCTACTGCATTTTTTATTTATTGATAATCACCAATATGCTCCATTTCACTGACAAAGCTAATTACTTTTGTTGCAAACTTTTGCAAGCTTTTTTGTTGAATTTCTGCTAAAAAATTATTTTTAAACTGGTCTAAAGTCAATTCATCATTCACAAACAATTGCAACGAATAAGACGTCGCTCCTGGCTCTACATGCGAAGTTATTTTTCCTAAACGAGCTCCAATAAAACAATTCGATTTCAAATAGTCATTGATGTGTTCTCTCTGCACCCACTCAAACCATTCACCATGCACTTCTTGTTCTACAATAAACGTTGTATTATATAATATCATTTTCTAAATTTTTTCAAAGATACAAAGGTTTTAGAATTATATTTTTTATCAAAAAGAAGTTTACTCTAAATTTTATTGTTAAATTTACCTATTATTCATAACAAAAAAAAATGAACAATACTCAACAATTTATACAAGAAAATAAACAACGTTTTCTTGATGAATTAATAGAATTACTTAAAATTCCTTCAGTTAGTGCTGATCCAGCCTACACACAAGATGTAAATGATGCAGCTGAAATGGTTGCAAAATATTTGAAACAAGCAGGTGCTGACAATGTAGAAGTTTGCGAAACAGAAGGTTTCCCAGTTATTTATGGTGAAAAAATTATTGATCCATCAAAACCAACTGTTTTAGTTTACGGACATTATGATGTTCAACCAGCTGATCCTTTAGAATTATGGGAATCTGGACCATACGAGCCAGTAATCAAAAAGACAGAAATTCATCCAGATGGTGCAATTTTCGCCCGTGGTTCTGCAGATGATAAAGGTCAAATGTTTATGCATGTTAAAGCTTTCGAAGCTTTAAACAAATCAAACGAATTACCTTGTAACGTTAAATTTATGATCGAAGGTGAAGAAGAAGTTGGTTCTCCTTCATTGGTAAATTTCGTAAAAGACAATAAAGAGAAATTAAAAAATGATGTGATTTTAATTTCTGACACTTCTATGATTTCGAACGATCAACCTTCTATTTCTGTAGGTTTACGTGGATTGTCATATGTAGAAGTTGAAGTAAAAGGATCTAATCGCGATATGCACTCGGGTGTGTATGGTGGAGCAGTTCCAAATCCAATTAACGTTTTAGCAACAATGATTGGAAAATTAATCAATGAAAAAGGACATATCACTATTCCTGGTTTTTACGAACCAATTCTTGAGTTGACAGAAGATGAAAGAGCTGATTTAGCTAAAATTCCTTTTAACGTCGAAGATTACAAAAAATCAATTGGTATTGCTGATATTCAAGGTGAAGAAGGATTCTCTACAATCGAAAGAGCTTCTATTCGTCCAACTTTAGATGTGAATGGAATTTGGGGTGGTTATATTGGCGAAGGTGCAAAAACTGTAATTCCTTCTCATGCGTATGCTAAAATATCTATGCGTTTGGTTCCAGGACAAGATCCAGAAGTTGTAACAAAACAATTTGCTGATTATTTCCCAACTTTAGCACCTTCTTCTGTAGAAGTTAAAGTAAAACCACATCACGGAGGTAAACCTTATATTTTACCAACAAATCATCCAGGTTTTATCGCTGCTAAAAAAGCATTAGCTGAAACATTTGAAAAAGAAGCGTTAGCTGAAAGAGCTGGAGGTTCTATTCCAATTGTCGCATTATTCGAGGAAGAATTAGGTACAAAATCTGTGTTAATGGGGTTCGGATTAAACTCTGACGTTATCCACTCACCTAACGAACATTATGGTTTATTCAATTTCTACAAAGGAATCGAAACCATTCCATATTTCTACAAATATTTTAACGAACAATAATTTCGACTAAATAACTTCTGAAAAGCGAATCAATTTGATTCGCTTTTCTTTTTGGTTTATAGTAGAATGATTAATTTTGAACTTTATTTTAATCAATGGGTAAAAAATTCTTAATTGCTGGTGCTGGTATAGCTGGATTAACTTTAGCAAAAGTTCTTCAAGACTTAAATTATGATTACGAAATTTATGAAGCATCATCAGAAGTTCGTGGAATTGGTGCTGGTTTTGGATTAGCTTCTAATGCAATGAAAGCTTTCGAAATTCTTGGATTAGCTGAAGAAGTTGCTCCTTTGGGGCATATGTTAGAAGACTTTGAAATTCAGGATTGGAAAGAAAAAACCATTTTGAAAGCAGATACAGAACGATTAAGAAAAAACTATAACAACGAAAATTTTGCTATTCATCGTGCCGATTTACATCATTTTTTAGTTTCAAAAATTGATTTCAATAAAATTAAAACTTCTAAAAAAGTCAAATTCTTTGAGCAAAGTTTTGAAAAAGTTGTCCTTCATTTTGAAGATGGAACTTCTACAGAAGGCGATTATTTAATTGGAGCTGATGGAATAAATTCTACAATTCGTCAACAATTATTAAAACAATCTACGCCTCGTTATGCAGGATATATTTGTTGGCGCGCAATTGTCGAAGACGACACGTATAACTCTAAAAAAAGCATCGAAACATGGGGACCAAATGGTCGTTTTGGTTTGACTCCTTTAATCAACAATCAAATTTATTGGTATGCTTGCGTGAATACAAAATTAAATTCTGAGGTTTACAACTATACTTTAAGAGATATCAAAAATCTGTTTAAGGATTATTCAGGACAAATCAGGAGTACATTGCAAAAAACAAAGACACAAAATGTAATTACAACACCTATAATGGATATTAAACCAATTAACAATTATGCGTTTAATCGTGTTTTATTGATTGGTGATGCCGCGCATGCAACTACACCAAATATGGGGCAAGGAGCCTGTATGGCTGTAGAAGACGTTTGTGTTTTGTTTGATGAATTAAACAAAAAAGAGTCTGATATTTTATTAGCTTTTGAAGATTATAATTTACGTCGATTAAAACGTACACATTATATCATTGACACTTCTCGTTTGGCTGGAAAAATTGCTCAAGTTGATAATAAATTTTTGATGAATCTTCGAAATTTTGCTTTTCGAAATTTACCACAATCTATTACTCAAAGTCCTTTGGAAGACTTATTAGAAGAAGACTTTATGAAGGTTTAATTAAAAAAATGTCATTCCGACTCGTATATTGAAATTTTTCAGAATGACATTTCTAATTTACTTCAACAGCACATTTTCTTTCAATTCTTTTTTAGATAATTGAAAGTGCTTATTAAATTCAGTTTCAAATGATTCTAAATCCATTGTGATTTCCCAATCACCAAATTCATTTTCGAATAAATCGCCTAAATGTTCTTTTAAATCATCTAACTTTTGTTGAATCAATTCATTATTCAGAATATCCACTTCAACATCATTACTTATCTCTACCTGTTCGTTGATTTTTTTAAGAATTAATGTATTTATAAATTCTTCGTGTGTATTCATAAAATCCTCAATCGTTCCTGTAAATTGTGTCATTTTATTTATTTTTTTCCATTACTTTTCGTGAATAAATATAGAACTATTTTAGAAACAAACAATTAAAAATAAGAATTCATAAAATGAGTTTTAACATAAGAATTAACGTCTTCTATTTATTGAAATCGATCAAATTGAAATAAATTTGAAATAGTATTAAATCAAAAAAAATGAAGAATTTTAAAATATCAAACGGAATTGATATACCTGCAATTGGTTTCGGAACATGGTTATTGGAAGGTGAAAAAGTAACAGAACCTCTAAAAATAGCATTAGAAAAGGGTTATACGCATATAGACACAGCTGCAATCTACAAAAATGAAAAAGAAATAGGAGTTGTTTTACAATCTCAAAACATCGATCGTAAAGAACTATTTATTACATCTAAATGTTGGAATTCTGAGCGTGGGTACGAAAAAGCATTGGCAGCATTTGAGCAAACTTTGACCGATTTACAAACAGATTATTTGGATTTGTATTTGATTCATTGGCCTGCAAATGAAACGCAATTTCCTGATAATTGGGCAGCGTTAAACGCTTCTACTTGGCGTGCTTTTGAAGAAATTTATACTTCTGGAAAAGCAAAAGCGATTGGTGTAAGTAATTTTAATATCAACCATTTAGAAGCTTTATTTGAAACTGCTAAAATCAAACCAATGGTCAATCAAATTGAAATTCATCCAGGGCATTCTCAGCCAGAATTAGTCGATTTTTGTAAACAAAACGATTTATTGGTACAAGCATGGAGCCCGCTTGGATCTGGCCGTATTTTAGAAAATGAATTGATCATTTCATTAGCCAATAAATACAATGTTTCGGTTGGACAAATTTGTATTAATTATTGTTTAGCAAAAGAAATTTTACCACTTCCTCGTTCCTCTTCAGAAAAAAATATTGAAGCAAATTTGACTTCCGATAATTTTAAATTGATTGCAGAAGATATTAAAGCAATTGATGAAATGCCTGCTGATGGTTTTTCTGGATTGAACCCTTCTTTGATTGAGTTTTAATCTATTTAATTCAACCATTTTAACAATGAATTTGTGTTTTATTTAGAAAAATCAATTCATAAAAAAACAGATTAGAAAATATCTAATCTGTTTTTTTTGTAAATTATTAATCTCAAAAAATTATTCATTCAATAATCTTGCAGCTTCTTTTGCAAAATAAGTTGAAATTAGGTCTGCTCCTGCTCTTTTAAAACAAGTTAAGGTTTCTAACATAATTTTATCATGATCGATCCAACCTTTTTCTGCTGCTGCTTTTATCATTGCATATTCACCAGAAACTTGAAAAACAGATACCGGAACTTGTAAA
Organism: Empedobacter stercoris; assembly: GCF_025244765.1. NCBI lineage: Bacteria > Pseudomonadati > Bacteroidota > Flavobacteriia > Flavobacteriales > Weeksellaceae > Empedobacter > Empedobacter stercoris. Next base: position 491,523 of record NZ_CP104209.1, read on the forward strand.
TTATCTTTCACCATTTTTACGATATCCAAATAAGCCATACCTGGTTTTACCATCAAAATATCAGCTCCTTCCTCTACATCTGCAATTGCTTCGCGCAATGCTTCTTGAGAATTATGAAAATCCATTTGGTAGGTTTTTTTATCTTGAGGGATACTTTGATCTTCTACAGGTGCAGAATCTAATGCTGTACGGAAAGGCCCATAAAAAGATGAAGCATATTTAGCAGCATACGTCATAATTCCAACATTATGAAAACCGTTTTCTTCTAAAGCCATACGCATAGCTCCTATTCGACCATCCATCATATCAGAAGGCGCAACAAAATCAGCACCAGCTTCGGCATGAGATAAAGTCATTTTAACCAATGCTTCCACTGTTTCGTCATTTAAAACTTCACCATTTTTAATAATTCCATCATGTCCATAAATAGAAAATGGATCTAATGCAACGTCAGGCATTACAATCATTTCAGGAACTGCATCTTTAATCGCTTTAATTGTATTTTGCATTAAGCCATTAGGATTCCAAGCTTCTTTTCCAGTGTTATCTTTTAAGTTGTCACTAACTTTACAATATATATTAACAGATTTAATACCTAAATCCCAAATTTCTTTTACTTCCTTTACTGTATTATCAATTGAATGACGATAGATACCAGGCATAGCTTCAATTTCTTCTTTTACACCCTCACCTTCAGCCACAAAAATTGGTAAAATAAAATCGTTTGGAGATAAATGATTTTCACGAATCATACTACGAATAGATTCGTTTTTACGAAGTCTTCTATGTCTGTTATATATAAACATTTTGATGAAATTTTAGCACAAATTTAAAGGTTTATATTCGATTTAGTCCAATGAATAATATCAATTATATTTATAAATGTATAAAAAAACAGAGTTTCTTTTATCATCAATTTGACTTTTAAACTTGCGCAAACGTAGTTAAACAAATATCTTTGCACCATGCGAATAGATATTATCACTGTTTTACCCGAATTATTAGTTAGTCCATTTTCTGCTTCGATTATGAAACGTGCACAAAACAAAGGTTTGGCCGAAATTCATGTTCATGATTTGAGAGAATTTGGAAAAGGTCGTTATCGTCATGTGGACGATTATCCGTATGGAGGAACTTCTGGAATGGTAATTATGTGCGAACCTTTGGATAAAATGATTTCGAAACTAAAAGAGGAACGCGAATATGATGAAATTATCTATTTAACGCCAGATGGCGAAACATTGAATCAAAATATAGCGAATGATTTATCTTTAAAAGGTAATTTGATGATGATTTGTGGGCATTACAAAGGAATCGATCAACGCATTCGTGATATGTATGTGACGCGAGAAATTTCGATTGGTGATTACGTACTTTCTGGAGGAGAATTTGGTGCGATTATTTTAGCCGATTCTATTATTCGTTTATTACCAGGTGTAATTGGTGACGAAACTTCTGCACTTTCAGATTCTTTTCAAGATGATTTATTAGCGCCGCCAATTTATACGCGCCCTGCAGATTATAAAGGTCATAAAGTTCCAGAAATATTATTGTCTGGTAATTTCCCAAAAATAGAAGAATGGCTACACGATAAAGCAGTTGAACGTACGAAAGAACGTCGTCCAGATTTGTTAGAAAAACGAAATAAATAATACTAAAAAAACTTCAGAAAATTCTGAAGTTTTTTAGTATATTAATTAATCTAAATCGTTTAAAACAGATTTCAAAATCTCACATCCTTTGATAATATCTTCATCTGAAATATTAATTGGAGGCGTAATTCTCAAATTTTCTATACTATACATCAAAAAGAAAAGAATCAAACCACGATTCATACATTCTTGTTGAACTCTTAAAGTATATTCTGGTGAAGATAATTCTGGTGCTAACATCAAGCCTTTACCATGAATTTTCTTAATTTTAGGATGTTTCAAGTTATCTCTAAACAATTGTTCTTTGCGTGCGATATCATCCATTAAATTTTCTTCTTCCAATACATTTAATAGTTCTAAAGCTGCTGCAGCAATTACTGGATTTCCACCAAAAGTCGTGATATGTCCTAACTGAGGATTTTGTTTTAGAGAACTCATAATTTCATTCGATGTCATAAACGCACCAACAGGTAGTCCGCTTGCCATTCCTTTTCCCATTGCTACAATATCTGGAACGACACCAAAGTGCTCGAAACCAAACAATTTTCCAGTACGACCAAAACCTGGCTGAATTTCGTCCATTATCAACAAAGCACCGACCTCATCACAACGTTTTTTTAATTTAATAAAAAAGTCGTTTTCAGGCAAACGAAAACCAGAAGCACCTCGAATACTTTCAACTATTACACCTGCTGTTTCAGTTGTTATCTTTTGTAAATCTTCTTCATTATTAAAATTTATGAAATAAACTTCAGGTAATAATGGTCGAAACGCTGCTTTTTTACGTTCGTCACCAGACACACTTAACGATCCATGAGTATTCCCATGGTAAGCATTTCGAAAAGACACCAATTGACGTCGTCCTGTATAGCGTTTTGCTAATTTTAACGAAGCTTCGATTGCTTCTGTACCCGAATTAACCAAATATACTTGATCTAAACCTTTTGGTGTTAAATCGACCAAACGTTTACATAATTCTACTGGTTTTTCTTGTGCATATTCTCCATAAACAGCAACATGCATATATTTATTCACTTGATTGATGATCGCCTGATTGATTCGCGGATGGCTATGACCAAGCGTGTTGACAGAAACGCCAGCTACAAAATCAAGATAGGCTCTTCCATCTTTTCCATAGATATAAGAGCCTTTTGCGTAATCAACTTCAAAACCAGAAGCGAAATTTGTTGTTTGCGCTTGGTATTGAAAAAATTCTTCTTTTAATGTTCCCATTTTATTTTAATAATAAAAGTGCAGCTGCTCCTCCTATTGCGTACGATGCAACAGTTAAAGCGTCTGACTTACCTTTTGAAAATTTTCTTATTTTGAATGTAGAAATATCGTTTTTATGAAATTTTAATTCTTTTTCTGTTCCTTTTACAACAGCATATAAAGTATCAGCTTTCCATTGTTTAGCCTCAATCGTATACTCTTTTCCTTGTGTATCAACTTTATAAAAATTATCAGGTTTAATCACATCTGTAATCTTTATTGTAGAAGGATCTATCGCTATTTTATCTTCAGTTGATGTTTTTTGATTTGATTTGAATTCATCCATTTCTGTTTTACTAATTCTTGCTGTTGAACTGTTTACATCTTGATTTGGATCTTGTCTTGCTCTTTTCGATTGAGAGAGTTCTGCTCTAACACGACTTCTTTCTTTTAGATTTGTTGGCTGATTAGCATTTTTTGCCATCTCAGCAGCATATTCTTCAGGATCAAAAGCAGTGTAAGTATAACAACTTGTTAGTAAAACGAGAGATAATATAATAGATGTAGTTTTCATTTATAATTTTAGAGATTAAACGAATAATTTAAGAAAAGATTATTTCGATTTGATAAAAATGTCTTGCCATTTGTTTAAACGCTCAGAAATTCGCCATTTAAAATCGGGTAAATAACGCATTTCTTCAGGAAATTTAGACAAAGGATACATTTTTCCATCTGATTTAATTCGGCAAGCTACCAACTCTACTTCATTTCCAACAACATCAGCTTCAATAATTCCACAATACGAAATATTAACACCATATCGTTCTCTTTCTTTTGTTTTCGGATCAGTATCGTCCATATAAGTTAGAGCTACTGCATTTTCTTCGACGTCGATAAAATCTATTTTATCATCTTGAAAAAGAACGGTTAAATATTTCCCTTTAATTTGATGAAATTCATTTTCTGAAATCGTATCAACTTTTGCAATTACAAATGCATTGTTGAACACTTTCATCGAATCGATTTTCTCTGTTTTAGCATTGGTATATGCTTCGATAAAATCACCAGTTACTTGATTGTCATCCGACCAAAGAATAGGATCTTTATAGAATTGCATTAAACCTTTTGTTTGATTATACACCAATGAGTCAGCTTTTCCGTTCGCATTCGATTTATAAAAACGTGCTTTATGAAAAGCTTTAACTAATGATGTCGAATCAACATCGTGACGTTTTACAGCTAACAAAGTGTCGGCACTAATGTAAAGTGAGTCTTTATCAAACGCTTTTACAGCATAAGCATTTTTTGTTACAAACGCAGAATCTAAATATTTGAATGCTTCTCCATAATCTCCTTTCAAGAATCTTTTTTCTAATGGATCATCTAAAAATACATCACCTTCTCCTTTTCCAAAACCAGTTTTATCGTTAAAATATAGATTTTTTGCAGTTAAGGTTTTATTTTGATAATATACTTTCGAGTTTTCTCTTAGCCAAGCTTCTCCTGTCTGTTTATTAAAATCTCCGTCCGAAGTAATAATGTATTGTGATGGATCGTTTCGACGAGTAATTTTAGAATAATCACGGAAAGTTGTAATTCCAGTTATATCATTCGTCGTCATTTTTCTCGAATAAATGGTATAATCTTTATTCGTAATAAAAACTTCTGAACCAAATGTAGCTGATTTTTCTTTTACATTATACACAACATTCTTTCCTTCTACTAATGTACCGTCAGAACCAATTGTTTTATAATTATCATTCACAATGATATTACCTGTCAATCGTTCGTAAATCATTATTTCGGAACTAATTTGTTGTGTAGGTGTTTTTACTTCTACTTTTCCAATCCCAGTTGCGATTTCCGTTGTTCGATTATAGTCCATATAATCTGCTGTAATACGAGAAGTTGGATCTGTTAATACAACGTCTGTAAAAGCTTTTGCAACAGTTGTATTCCCATCATATTCCATTTTATGTGCCGTAATTGTTTTGTCTTTACTCACTAAACGTGCATTCGACCATACGACAGCTAAATTTTTATCACGATATAAAACCGCACTATCAGCAGAAATCACATCACCTTTATATTCGATGACAACATTACCTGATAGAAATTCGTTACCCTCAAATAATTTCGGATTACGTTCTGTTAAATCAGCGTGTTTTAAAACAACTTTTTCTTTTTTCGGTTTTTGTTGTGCAAAAACACTTAACGCCATAAAACATGATAGTAAAAAAGCTACTTTTATTCCTGTTTTATTTATATTGATATAGTTAATTAACAATTACTTCTGTTTTAATTTAATCTTTCGTTCACTTCAAAAAAGTGTTAGCCAAAATTAGTATTATTTTTTTAGTCCAAAAAATTATTTATATAGTTATAAAGCGTCTGATTACTTAAACTTTTCACAAAATTAAAAAAGACCTTTTATCAAATAAAAGGTCTTGGTATATGTCTTTAAAATCAAGTTTATTTTTTATTTCTTGTCCCGTAGAAGTACAATGAATGATTATCAATTTTGATATCAAAAACCTCTTCAATTGTTTGCTTAATTGATTGAATTCTTGGGTCACAAAATTCTAAAACTTCTCCCGTATCAGCCAAAATTATGTGGTCATGATTTTTATCGAAATATGATTTTTCGTAATGTGCTTGTTGATCTCCAAATTGATGTTTACGAACCAATTTAGCATCCATCAACAATTCAATTGTATTGTATAATGTAGCACGGCTTACGCGGTATTTCTTATTTTTCATTTTGATATACAACATATCTATATCAAAATGATCATCTGTAAAATAAATTTCCTCTAAAATAGCATAACGCTCAGGTGTTTTACGATGTCCATGTTCTTCCAAGAAATTCGTAAACACTTGCTTTACTACTTCGTAATTACTTAATTTTACTGATTCGTCTGTCATATAAAAAATTTGTGTAAATATAGGGATTATTTCTAAATGAAAACAACGATAATCCCTACAAATAGTTTCTATTATCTATCTCATTATAACTTAATTTTATAAATACAAATATTTTATCAACATCCCTATTCAGAAAGATATATAATCTTTTAAAATTATTTTATCCTTTACACGACAAAGGTTAACTTTGTACACGATGGAACAAAATTATTTAGAAAAACTAAACGAACCGCAGCGATTAGCTGTAGAAGCAACTGAAGGTCCTGTAATGGTTATTGCAGGTGCAGGTTCTGGAAAAACAAGAGTTTTAACCTATCGAATTGCTCATTTATTAAACAAAGGTGTTGATGCGTTTAATATTTTATCATTAACCTTTACCAATAAGGCAGCACGTGAAATGAAAGAACGTATTGGACAAGTTGTAGGAGAATCAAATGCCAAGTCGCTTTGGATGGGTACTTTTCACTCTGTTTTTGCAAGAATTCTTCGTGTAGAAGCACCATTATTAGGTTATCCATCAGATTTTACAATTTACGATCAACAAGATGCTGTTTCGGTAATGACAAAGATTATTAACGAATTGCATTTAGATAAAGATATTTATAAACCAAAACAAGTTTTAGGACGTATTTCACAATACAAAAATAACTTGATTACGGTAAGAGCATATCACAACAATCAAGCATTAATTGAAGCAGATAACGAAGCAATGCGACCTCGAATGGGTGATATTTACAGAGCGTATGTCGACCGATGTTTCAAATCTGGCGCAATGGATTTTGACGATTTATTGTTGCGTACCAACGAAATTTTGACGCGTTTTCCAGAAGTTTTAGCAAAATATCAAGAACGTTTTAAATATATAATGGTGGATGAGTACCAAGATACTAATCATTCGCAATATTTGATTGTAAAAGCATTAGCATCTCGTTATGAAAACCTATGTGTAGTTGGCGATGACGCTCAATCAATTTATGCTTTCCGTGGTGCTAACATTCGAAATATATTATCCTTTAAATCTGATTATCCAGATGCAAAAATGTATCCGTTGGAACAGAATTATCGCTCTACACAAATGATTGTCGAAGCGGCGAATCAAATTATTAAACAGAATCAAGACCAATTAGAGAAAAACGTTTGGACTGCAAACGAAACTGGAGAAAAAATTGCCATTTATAGAGGTCTTTCAGATGCGGATGAAGCTCGTTTTATTGCAACTCAAATCTGGGAAAGACAAATCAATGAGCATTTTCAGCCGAAAGATTTTGCTATTTTATATCGTACTAATGCGCAATCTCGTGCTTTAGAAGAAGCTTTACGAAAGAAAGGAATTCAGTACCGTGTTTATGGAGGAACTTCTTTCTATCAGCGTAAAGAGATTAAAGATATGGTTGGCTATATGCGACTATTGATCAATCAGAATGATGAAGAAGCTTTATTACGTACAATTAATTATCCTGCAAGAGGTATTGGTCAAACGACGATTTCTAAACTTTTAGTGGCAGCTGATCAACATCAAATGAGTTTATTTTCATTAATTGAAAATATAGCGATGTATGCGCCAACGATTGGTATTAATGCTGGAACATCCAATAAATTAAATGATTTTGTGTTGATGATTAAACGTTTCCAAGTCATGTTAAAATCACATGACGTTTACGAAGTAACAATGGAAATGGCGAAAACAACACAATTATTGAATGCACTAAAAGAAGATTCAACGCCAGAAGGTGTTTCGCGTTTAGAAAACGTTCAAGAATTATTAAACTCTATTCAAGGATATGTTGAAGAACAACAACAATTAGACGAAGGAGATGCGTCATTAGGAGGTTTTTTAGAAAACATTGCTTTAGCAACCGATGCAGATAACGAAGAGGACGATGATAACAAAGTAAATTTGATGACTGTTCACTTAGCAAAAGGTTTAGAATTTCCTGTCGTTTTTATTGCGGGACTAGAAGAAAACCTTTTTCCTTCTATGATGAGTGTGAACACGCGTGCTGAATTGGAAGAAGAACGTCGATTATTTTATGTTGCTTTAACACGAGCGGAGAAAGTTGCATATATGACCTATTCCGTTTCTCGTTTTCGATGGGGAAAAATTATTGATTGTGAACCATCTCGTTTCTTAGAAGAAATTGATGATCGTTTCTTAGAATGGAAAAATTTACATATTTCTGCAAGAGCAAGTAACAATAGTGGTTTATCCGCAGATCTTTTTGGTGACGAACCAACACCTCAACCCTATCAACAAAGAGAAAAATCTGTGGCAAGACAAAATCCACGTGCAAGGGTTGAACCTGCGCAGCCTCGTGCAAATTTCAAACCTGTAAATCAAACTAAAAGTAGCGGGACTTCACCTGCTAACGCACAAGGTCTACAAATTGGACAAGTCGTTGTTCACGATCGTTTTGGGCGTGGAGTCGTAAAAGATTTACAAGGTGAACCTTCGGATATGAAAGCAATTATACATTTTGATAATGCTGGAGAAAAGAAATTGCTTTTAAATTTCGCTAAGCTAAAAGTAATTCGATAAATACATTGATAATGAAAAGACTACAGATTACATGTAGTCTTTTTTATTTGAAAATCAATTATTTAATCAATATTAGTTAAACTAAATATTTAATTGCATTATCTTCAAAATTTAGAATATATTTCTTCGAATTAATAATTTTTTTGAATAAATAAATAGATTAGAGATTATTATTAAGATTTTTTTAGCATTTTAGCATCACAAATAAACACAAGAACAAATTTTTATTCAATGGATGATATTATAAATATCGTAAGTAGCTACGTTTGGTCGTATGCTTTGATTGGGCTTTGCGCATTAACTGGAATTTACTTTTCGATTCGTACAGGTTTTCTACAAATTACTTACTTAAAAGATATGGTGCGTTTACTTTTTAGTGGCAATAAATCAGATAAAGGAATTACACCATTTCAAGCCTTTTCATTAGCTATTTCGGGACGTGTTGGTACAGGAAATATTGTAGGTGTAGCAACAGCAATCGCTATGGGAGGCCCGGGAGCAATCTTTTGGATGTGGTTTATTGCATTTTTAGGAAGTGCTTCTGCTTTTATCGAATCAACTTTAGGACAAGTTTATAAACAAGAAATAGATGGAGAATACCGTGGAGGACCATCTTACTACATCGAAAAAGGATTAGGTATAAAATGGTATGCAATTTTATTTGCTATTATTACGATGGTAAGTTGTGGTATTTTGTTACCTGGAGTGCAATCAAACAGTATTTCTTCTGCTTTAAACAATGCTTTTGATATTCCTGTATTTAACGTTATTGGAATACCTATCAATATTATTGGTATTAGTATTATTGGTTTATTAGCATTAATCATTTTTGGAGGTGTAAAGCGTTTAGGGCAAGCATCCGAATTTATCGTTCCTTTTATGGCTGGTGCTTATATTTTAATGGCTATTGTAATTATTGGGATGAATTTTCATCAAATTCCTTCTGTTCTACGGTTAATTATTTCTTCAGCATTTAATCAAGAATCTCTTTACAGTGGAGTTTTTGGTTCTGCTATAGCTTGGGGAATTAAAAGAGGGATTTATTCAAATGAAGCTGGACAGGGTACTGCTCCTCATGCTGCTGCTGCATCCGAAGTTAATCATCCTGCTCAACAAGGTTTAGTTCAAGCATTCTCTGTTTATATCGATACTTTATTTGTGTGTACAGCCACAGCTTTTATGATCTTATTTACAGGTAAATATAATGTAAGTCATCCCGAAAAAGCGGGCAATTTTATTACGCAAAATATCCCTGGTGTTGATTATACTGGCTTTACGCAAGCTGCTGTTTCAAGTCATTTCCCTACATTTGGAAATAGCTTTGTAGCGATAGCTCTTTTCTTTTTTGCCTTTACTACGATTATGGCGTATTATTATTACGCTGAAACCAATATTATGTATATTTTCAAAAAAGGAAATCGTAAAGTTTATGTATGGATTTTGAGAGTTTGTTTTTTAGGTGCAACATATTATGGAACAATTAAAACAGCTGAAACAGCTTGGGCTATTGGTGATATTGGTGTTGGACTAATGGCTTGGGTAAATATTATTGCAATTTTACTATTGAGCGGTGTTGGACTTAAAGTTTGGAAAGATTACAAAGACAAACGTAAAAAAGGTATTCAAAACCCAGATTTTAATCCATTAGAAATAGGTATTAAAAATGCCACTTTCTGGGAGAATAAAAATAAAACTGAATAAAAAAAAACCACTTAATTAAGTGGCTTTTTTTGCTATTAAAACTTATAGATTATTGGGCTTGAGTAAACTCTAAGTTTACCAATAATTTTACTTTATCAGATACAACTAATCCTCCTGCTTCTGTAACTTGACTCCATCCTAATCCGAAATCTTTACGATTTATTTCTCCTGTAAATTCGAATCCAGCACGAGTTAAACCATAAGGATCTTTGATTACACCTCCAAAATCTGCATCTAACGTAATAGGTTTTTTCTCTCCACGAATTTCTAAAATTCCTTCAATTTTACCATTTTTAATTCCTGAAGTACTTTTAAATTTTAATTCTGGAAATTGATCTGCAGCAAAAAAATCAACTGATTTTAAATGTCCATCACGATCGGCATTTCTTGTATTTATAGAATCAATTTTTGCATCAAATGCAAATTTTGCTTCTGAAAAATCATCGCTGTTGCTTTCTACATCTGCTTCAAAATGATCAAAATTTCCAGTTACTGTAGAAATCACCATATGTTTTACTTTAAATTGAACCTCTGAATGAGACGGATCTAAATTCCATTTTGTCATAATAAATTGTTTTTATTGTTATTTAAATTGTTAAATTTCTTTAACCTATTTTAAAAGATAACATTCCCAATGAACCATAAATTAAATGATCGTTAAAAATTGTTACCTCTTCTTTTTTGTCTTGTAATGCTAATGCGTAGACAGCTGGTAAATAATGCTCCATCGAAGGAATCGCCATATTATAAGCAGTTCCCTTTTGCACGAAATGAAATAATTCATCATGATTACCTGATTGAACAATATTTTTGAAGGTATCGTTTACCTCATAAGCCCAATCATAGCCAGCGGTTGGTTCGTTCCAATTTAAAGTTCTTAAATTATGAACAACATTTCCACTTCCTACAATTAAAACTCCTTTACTTCGCATAGCATCTAACTCTTTTGCTAATTCGTAATGTTCTTTTGGCGTTTTAAAAACATCTAAACTTAGTTCTATCATCGGAACATCCGCATTTGGATACAAAAATTTAATTACACTCCAAGAACCATGATCAAAACCCCATATGTGATCTAAATCGATTGGTGTCGTTTTAATTAAATTTTTAATCTCATTTGCTAATTCAGGACTTCCTGCTGCTGGGTATTGAACGTCGAATAAAGCTTGAGGAAAACCATAAAAATCGTGAATGGTTTTAGGTTGTTGCATAGCAGTCACCTTCGTTCCTTTTGTTTCCCAATGCGCCGAAATACATAAAATAGCATTTGGTTTTGGGATTGTTTTTCCAATATTTCTCCATCCTTCAACAAATATATTTTCTTCGATGGCGTTCATTGGTGAACCATGACCTAAAAATAATACTGGCATTTTTTCTGTTTTACTAAAACATGAAGTAACAGATTTTAACGTATTGAAATTCACGATTTTTATAGTTTATTTTTTTAAAATTTATTTTGCTTTTGGTGTAGCAAATTCAAGATTAGATGTTAATGTAACGACATCACCTACAACAGCTTCTGGAAAGTTTCCTCCCACATTAAAATCACTTCTTTTTACATTACCTTTTACTGTAAATCCGTAAGTTTTAACACCATTATTGTTAATGCTTCCGTTGTACACTAATTTTAAAGCAACTGGTTTTGTAACACCATTCAATGTTAAATCTCCAGTCATTTTAAATTGATTTCCTTTAACGCGTGTAATTCCTTTTGAAGAAAACTCTAATTTAGAATTTTTAGCTGTATTAAAGAAATCGGCTGATTTCAAGTGATTGTCACGCGCTTCGATACCTGTGTTGATCGAATTAACATCAGCAATTACATGAAATTTAGCATCACTTAAATCTTCTTTTGTAAAGTTTAAATGAGCATCAAAATTATTAAATTGTCCTTCTACATCAGATATCGTCATGTGAGATACAGAAAACCCTAATTTTGAATGTGCTTTATCATTTGTATAGTTTTGAGCAAATGCAGAGATTGATGCTGCTGATAACAATAAAGTGAATAATAATTTTTTCATTTTGTCTATTTTTGATCTTTTATTAATTATTGATACTGCAAAGGTAACTTAGGTCACATCCGTATTTCATTGACTTAAGATAAGAAATGAGCTATTTCTTGTTACATTTATAAAACGTCTTTTTAAACAGCATCAATTAATATTCCAATATCACTTGAAAATCAAACCAATACAAAATAAATAAGCACTTCTTTCGAAGTGCTTATGCTTTATTTTACTGGACTAAAATACCAATATGTAGAAGTTTTTTTATTTTCAATTTCCAAATATTCTGGAAAAGCTTGAGGTAATAAATGTAACTCTTCTGACTTTTTAAGATCAGTTAAAATTTGACGCAAAGGATATCCTTTTTTGCGATCATGAGGAAAATATCCTTTTTCAATTAAGAAAGGCATCATGTCTTTTGTTTTAACATGTTCAAGGTTATTTTCTACTAAATAAGCTTGTATATCTTCGCTCATCTTTTTGACCACTTCACGGTCAATTTTAATATATTCGTTTTTCTTCATATAATTTTACCAATTACCATTCATATGTGTCAGAATCATTGGACCTTCAGATGTAACCAAAACAGTATGCTCATGTTGCGCAAACACTCCTGGTGCATTTCCAATCATTGTCCAACCATCAGCTTGTTCTATTGCCTCGTAAGAGTTTTCTGAAATAAACGTTTCTAAAGCAATAACCGAATTTTTACGGAAACGACGTTTATCATCTATATCTCTAAAATTCAATAAATCTAAAGGTTCTTCGTGTAAAGAACGTCCTACACCATGACCTGTCAGATTTTCGATCACATGATAATGATGTTTTTTTGCTTCTTTCTCGATTATACCACCAATATCTGCAATTTTAACGCCAGATTTAACCGCACCAATTGCTTTTTGAAGAGCCGAAATTGAAGCATCTACAATTTTTTGATAACCGTTTACATCCTCACCAACAACAATTGACCCACCGTTATCAGCCCAAAAACCACCTAATTCACCAGAGACATCAATATTGATAACATCTCCATCTTTAAGGATTTTATCTGCTCTTGGAATTCCGTGACAAATTTCTTCATTTACACTTAAGCATGTATAACCAGGAAATTGATAAGTCTCAAAAGGTGCCGATTTACAACCGAATTTCTTCATAATGGTAGCTCCAAAATCGTCTAATTCTTTTGTTGACATTCCAGGTTTTACATAATCTTTCATCTCTTTAAGAGTAACGGCTACAGCTTCGCTGACTTTTTTCATTCCGATTAACTCTTCCTCTGTTTCTATAATCATTGCTTAAATTCTATTGATTTCGAAGTCTGAAATCGATTGCAAATTTACGGGTTATTATTACGAATAATCTGATTTTTTTGATAAAAATTTGTGATATATAGATTTTTTTAAACAAAATTCCTTCAACTCTTAAATGCATTTTTTAATGAAAGATTTTTTTGTTTAAAGTGAGTTAATTAGTATTTTATACTAAAAATGCTCCAAAAAAACATCTTAGTTTGGAGCATTTTACGTTTTCAAACGTTTAAAATATTATAATATATAACTAATTACATTTTTGGCATTCCTGGGAATCCTCCTGCTGGCATATTTTTAGACATTGTTTCCATCATCTTTTTACCATTCGCAGAATTCATAAATTTCATCATTTTTCCCATTTCAGAGAATTGTTTCAACAATTGATTCACTTCTTGTAAGGAAGTCCCCGACCCTGCTGCTATTCTTTTTTTACGAGAGTTATCAATAATCGTTGGATTTTGACGTTCTTTTTTCGTCATTGAATGAATAATCGCTTCAACACCTTTGAATGCGTTATCATCAATCTCTACATCCTTCAATGCTTTTCCAGCACCAGGAATCATTCCAACCAAATCTTTCATATTACCCATACGTTTGATTTGTTGAATTTGTTTCAAGAAATCGTCGAAATCAAAACTGTTTTTAGCAATTTTCTTTTGCAAACGTTTAGCTTCCTCTTCATCGAATTGCTCTTGAGCTCGTTCTACTAACGAAACAACGTCTCCCATTCCAAGAATACGATCCGCCATACGTTCTGGATAGAAAACGTCTAACGCTTCCATCTTTTCACCTGTAGAAATAAATTTAATTGGTTTATCGACAACTGTTCTAATCGTTAAAGCAGCTCCACCACGTGTGTCACCATCTAACTTTGTTAAAACAACACCGTTATAATCCAATACATCATTGAAAGCTTTTGCTGTATTTACAGCATCTTGCCCTGTCATAGAATCTACAACAAATAAAGTCTCTGTAGGATTTACTGTTTGATGTACACGACGAATTTCATCCATCATTTGTTCATCAATTGCTAAACGACCTGCTGTATCGACAATAATTACATTGTTTCCGTTTTGTTTTGCTTGTGCAATTGCGGCCTGTGCAATTTCTACAGGATTTTTATTTTCTAAATCAGCATAGACATCAACACCAATTTGCTCTCCTAAAACTTGAAGTTGATTAATTGCAGCAGGACGATAAACGTCACCAGCAACTAATAATACTTTTTTGTTTTTCTTTGTTTTAAGGAAGTTTGCCAATTTACCAGAAAAAGTTGTTTTACCAGAACCTTGCAAACCTGCAATCAAAATAATCGTAGGGTTATCATCTATATTTAATTCTGTTACCTCTCCTCCCATTAATTTAGCTAATTCGTCATGAACGATTTTAACCATTAATTGTCCTGGATTTAACGAAGTAATTACATTTTCTCCTAATGCTTTTTCTTTTACAACATTCGTAAAATCTTTCGCAACTTTGTAGCTAACGTCAGCATCAACAAGCGCTCTACGCACCTCTTTCACAGTTTCAGCAACGTTAATTTCTGTAATTTGTCCTTTTCCTTTTAAGGTATGTAATGCTTTATCTAATTTATCCTGAAGATTTTGAAACATTTTGAGTCAATTTTAGAACGCAAATATAAAAAAATTATATCGAATAATATAAAATAACACAATACACCATACTTCAATAATATTTTAGTTAAATTGCGCCTTCAAAATTTGGTAGAATGAGAAAAGGTTTAGTCTTATTTTTATTCTTTGTTGCTGAGGTGGTTTTCAGTCAAACAAAGGGTAATCAAACTTATTTTTTTTCCATAGCTTATGGACAAGATAATGAGGTTTATGTAACAGATATTTATGAAGCAGACATTAATAGCAAAAGATGTTTTTGGAAAATTAGCGGATAGATATACAAAGTTTCAGAATCATTTATTAGAAAATGGAGAAATTAATTCGTTAAATGATATACAGACAGGTTATGAAAAAAATTATCAGAAAAAGAACAAGCAATAGTTGAACAAAAGTATTTGCTTTCTACTTTAGAAAAACAGCAGTTTGTAACTAAAGTGATCAATTATAAACTTTATAAAAAAAGCACTTCTTTACGAAGTGTTTTTTTTGTTAATACAAGTTTATATCCTCAAAAATTCAATACTTTTACCCTTTAAATAATAAAATAAAGAAGTCGATATGAACCAAAATACTGAAAGTCCATTCAAAACTTACTTTGATCAAACCCTTGAAAGATGTGGTTTTGATGATGATTTAAAAGCTGGTATGTTATTCTTTTTAGGAGAAAGTATAATTGCTGCAAATACCAATCAATTGATGAATATGTTTGTAGAAGAAGAAAAAATTCAACAAGAATTCCGTCGATTGTTTACATTGTATGCTTCGTCAAGTGCTGAAATCAATCCATTTGAAGCATTAGACATAGAACCGATCAAACAAATTATTTATACATACAACGAAATTTACGTTAACAAAATTAGAAATAAATCATTTGATTTTGAATCAATTATAAACGATAATTTAAAGTCGACATTTAAGTTAGATTTCATTGAAAAATTTGAAGGTAAAACATATAAGTTAATTACGAATCACAATTTAAACACTTCTTTCTTCAAACAAATTGGTGCATATTTAAATCAATTTGAATTAAGTCATGAAGATATTTATTTGGCAGGAATTACATATTATCAAACTCATCAAAAAATAGATTTTGAAGGAATAAATCTTCTTAATCTTAACATTATAGATAGTTTTTCGCCTTTGTATACGACATTATTTCATTATCCTTTGTTGTACACTTATTATCCTGCAAATCTGAATGCAAATCATTTGTTTAGTTCTATTTTACAATTCCTTTATTTGCACACCAATACAGATATTGCAAAACATATTCATGCTTTTCACAATCATATTTTTTATGAAAATAATCCGAGAAGAATTCGTAAAGGATGGGAATTTGAAGAAGTGGAACGTGGCGTTTTGATTTCGCAAACTTTACACAATGCATTGAATATTCGTAAATCTCCTATTTTTACAACTCGACCAGACTTTTTGACTTCTGATAATTATTTGATGAAAGAGTTGAAAGATCAAAATATACCATTAGATAATTTTAAAGCATTGATTTCAAAAACTATTGAAGAATATTACGAAACAAATTTAGACGAAGTAGTTAAAGGAAAATTAAATCATGCTGAGTTTTTACAACTTTTAGCGATTATTTTTTACGAAACTGCTGCAAACGCAATGATTATTAAATCATGGAAAAACTAACAGTCAAGCAAGAAAATAGAATCAAATTAGAAGAACATTTTGGCGAACTTTTGCCTCGATTACCTTTCGAAAACGTTTCATTTTACGAATCGAGTAATTCTTGGGAAGGGCAAATTGAATATAATTTGAATTTAAAAACAGGAGAATTAACCTATCATACAATCGAAAATGTAAAACATCAATTGGAAATTTCTGCTGAAATGATGCAACGTATCGAAAGTGAAATTATCTTGATGTTAGAAAATTTATAAACTAATTTTTAAACTCTTTTTCTCGATACAAAATTCTTACAGAATTTCATTCGAATAGAGTGTTAAAACAAATAGAATAAAAAAGCAAATTTATAAGTCAATTAAAATCTCACAAATGTGAGATTTTTTTATCTATTCATCCAATCCATCCAGCTATTTATCTGTGTTTTACTGATAAAAACAGCTTGTTCTGTTTCTGGTTTTGGTTGAAGATAAATTTCTATTTTTTGACTTGAATGTTTGATAATTTCTGTAATTGCATCAATGTGAACAATAAACTTACGATTGATTTTAAAGAACATTGTTTCATCTAATTTATTTATAATATCCTTTATGGTGTCATCGTAAATATAAGTTTGCTCGTCTTTTGTTTTCATAAAAAGATGTTTTCCTGAAGCAAAAAAATAAGCGATTTCGTGTTCCTCTACCGAACGTAATTTGTTTCCGTTTGTGACCAAAAAACGATGCATAATTTCAGAGGGAGAATTTTCTAAAACTGTTATCGATTTTAAAGTTGGTGCAATATCAAAACTTGTCCTGATTGAATTAAATTTTTGCAAAGCGATATGTAACTCCTCTACTTCAAACGGTTTCAGAATATAATCAATCGTAAAATGCTTGAAAACTTTCATTGCATATTCATCATAAGCTGTGATAAAAATAATTGGTGTAAGCAATTCTACTTCCTGAAAAATCTCAAAACTTTTTCCATCACCCAAATGAATATCCATAAAAATCAGATCAACCGAGTGCTCCTTAAAAAATGTTATTGCTTGTTTTCTAGAACGTAATATTATTATCGACGAAACATCAACAATGGTTTGGTCCTCTAACAAATTTTTCAAATAAGTTACAGCTAATAATTCGTCTTCTACAATTGCAATTCTCATGAATGCAAAAGTATAAAAAAACCGTCTAAATTAGAATAAAGACGGTTTTAAAAATGTTATAAATGAGGATTATTGAGCTTAGCTGCCTGTGGAATTTCTATTGTATAACGAACATCATTTTGCTGTAGAATATATTCTTTATCCGAAATATGATGTATAATTTGTTTTTGATCTGCACGACGTAAATCGTACCAACGTTGACCTTCTAAGGCAAATTCTCTGAATCGTTCATCTAAAATAAACTTCATCAATTCTGTAGAATTCATTGTCGAAATCTCGGTTTGTAATTTTGCAAAACCAGTTGAGGTATAACGATTTTGTAAAACTGAAAACAATGTTGCTTTTGCTTGATCTAAATTATTTAATTTCAAAAATGATTCAGCTTTGATAAAATATAATTCAGCTACACGAAAAGATGTTTTAAATTCTAAATTTCCTCCTTTGATAATTTTATATTTTGAACCATTTTTCTCAAAATATAGCGAGAAGCGTAAATCATTTTCTGTATCATAACTACTTAATAATTCTGGCGATGCATACGACATATACTGAACAGCATTGTGTAAAGTATTATCTAAAGCCAAAATAGATTCGACAGATGTATAATGATTAGGAACTTGTTTTGTTGTGTTCAAATCAACTAACTCACCTTTCATTTTTAGTGTTGCATCAGAAAAATCAATTGCTTTTTGCCATTCATTTTTATACAAAGCGATTCTTGCTTCTAAAGCATTTAAAGCTGCATTCGAAAATCTATAATTTAATCCTGCTAATTGCGAATCCATTTTCATCAACTTAGTTGCTTGGGCTAAATCAGACTGAATGTGATTGTAAACTTCTTGAACAGATGACGGCTTAAGCGTTGCTTCTAAATCAACTTTCAAATTTAAAGGAACGCCTTTATCTGTAGATGCTGTAGCTGCATTATAAGGTTTACCGTATAAATTAACCAAATCAAAATAAGCGTAAGCACGTAACGCATAAGCTTCTGCTAGTAATTGATCTTTTTCAGCTGAATCTTCCATTGTTTTTGGTCCTTCATTAATGATTTGATTGGCATAAAAAATCACTGTATAAAAGCTAACCCAAGGGAACTGGATTGAAATTTGATCTGGATTTGTATCCTTCCATTGCGCAATCTCACGATACGAAATAAAGTCATTTGAATATTCGTTCAATGTAACCTCATCCGTACGCAAAGCTGTCAACGATTTATGCGTAGGATATTTTGAGTAGGCATTCGTTAACACCATACGATAATCTTCTACCGTTTTTGGAATTACTTTCCCATCTGGTTCGATATCCAAATAGTTATCGCAACTAACTGCTGTAAAGCTAACTGCAACTATGCTTAATAATAAAAATATTTTTTTCATTTGATTTTAAAATTTAGAACGAAACATTAACACCTACAGTTACAGATTTTGCAATTGGTTGTGCATAAATATTTCCGTAAGTTTCTGGATCGAAATAACCTTTGTAACCATTACTAAATACAAATAAATTACGACCTTCTAAGCTAAAACGAGCATTTTTGAAACCTACAACTTCAGCGTATTTCTTTGGTAAAGTATAACCAACACGTATACTACTAATTCTTAAATAACTAATTTCTTTTGCCCAAATGTCTAATAAATTATAGGCGTTTGCATTGTTTCCTGCAAACCATTTGTTCGCCATCCAAGCATCATTATCGCCCATAATAGGACTTGTAATTCCTGGAAGTGTAGAACCTGCCTCGAAAATATCTTGCGTATAATTACGACCTGGATCCAATTCCATTCCACGATAAGAAGGTGATCTCATCACCGTTTGTTTTAAATTGAAAGCGGCTGAAACTGTCAAATCAAAATTGTGAATTTTGAAATTATTGATAATCCCTCCAGTAAATTTAGGATCGCGATCTCCGATGTATGTAAACAAATTACGTTTTTCTTCGCTTGTTAATTTTGAATCAACAATTTCTCCTGGTAAAAAGTCTGCATATAAATCGTATAAAGCAAAGAAATCTTTTGCTGAAACTTTTTCATCACCTTTCCAGAACATTGGATTTCCATATTCGTCAAATCCAGCTGTTTTTAAAGCAAAAATTGCATTTACAGGTAAACCTTCACGCGATGGAAGTAAACTATTTTCGCGTTGTTGTTCCTTCAGAACTTTACTTTTATTATGGGCAAAATTAATCGTTGTCGACCATTTGAAGTTTTTCTTATCAATGTTGCGAGTTGTTAAAGCAATTTCAAAACCTTTGTTTGTTAACTCTCCCCAATTCACCATTGTGTACTCAAAACCTGTTTCTAAAGGCGTTTCGCGCATACTAATCATATCTGTTCCTTTACGGTTGTAAACATCAACAGCAAGGTTGATACGATTTTTGAAAAGACCTAAATCTAACCCAACATTTGTATTGGTTGTTTTTTCCCAACGTAACAAATCATTTGGTAAATTAATCGCATTGATAATATCTTCTTTTTCACCTGGTAAAATTGTTGCATCGTTATAATCACCAATAAAAAACGGCGACGTATTACGATCGATATTCCCTTGTAAACCGTAAGAAGCACGTAAACGTAGATTCGAAATAAAATCTATATTCTCCATAAACGATTCTTTTGAAACTAACCAAGAAGCAGAAACTGCCCAAATTGGTAAATATTTGTATTTTTTGTTCACACCAAATAAATTCGTACCATCATAACGAACACTTCCAAAAAGTGTATATTTTCGGTCTAAAGTGTACGAAGCGGTTGCAAATGCTGAAACATATGCATTTTCTTCAGTCGGCATTTCTCTGTACGTTTCGTAACGTTTTTCAGCCGCAAAACTTGAATTTGGGAAAACAATTGGCGTTCCACTTTTCGTCGTTTTGTTGTACCCAAAAGCACGTGTTAAAGTCGTGTCATTTTGAGTGTGACGAATTTCAGTACCAGCCATCAAGTCTATTTCATGACGATTGTTAATTGTGGTATTATATGTACCTTGAAGTTTCCAGTTATATTGAAAAAATTCGTTATCCCAATTTTGTTTAACTCCTCCATCAGGTAAAAAATATAAATACTCACCAGATTTATAATAACGCGTTCCTTCTTTCATTTTACGTGTAAAATAAGTTTCTTGTTCGGCGTATTTTTCTGTTTTGTTACTATCGTACTGAATTCCGAATTGAGATGTTAATTTTAAACCTTTTGCTAATTGATAATTAAGATCTATAATCCCTTTAATCGAACGATTTCTTAACGTATAATTTGTATTCTCCCTCTCTTCGATAAAGTTAAATGGTACCGAACGATCTTCAAATCCATCAATATCGTTGTCATAACGATACGAACCATCTGCATTAAATGGAGATAAATATGGATTCGCATTACGCGAATAATTAATCGGATTTATCGATGCATCTGCATCAGTTACAAAAGATTCTTTATCACTTGATGTCGCAAAAATAGATATCCCTACATCTAGTTTATCGTTTAGTTTATAATTATTTTTTAAGGTAAGATTGTAACGCTCAAAACCTGTTCCGATCGTTGTTCCTTGCTCATCGTAATAACCTAATGAAAAGTAATAATCAGAACGATCATTTCCTCCAGAAACGCTTAAACCATATTGTGTATTAATTGCATTGCGATACAATAATTTCCCCCAATCTGTTGTGTTATTTCGTAAAGAATTAATCTGATTTTGAGTCGTAAGATCTAAAGAACTAAAACCACCATTGCGTAAAGCACCAAGTTGACCATTCTTTTGTAAAATACGCATCACTTCACCTTTGTCTGTTCGATACGTTAAATCGTCTCGACCAGCAAGCATTAATTCTAGATCAACTTTTTGAGATGCATTTAATAAATTTAAACGATCAAAATCTGGACGAGCAGTTACAAATGTATTCGCAGAGAAATTAACCGTCATAGCACCTTTTTTCCCGCGTTTTGTAGTAATCGAAATAACTCCATTTGCAGCTCTTGCACCGTAAATAGCTGTTGCAGCAGCATCTTTAAGAATGGTAATATCTTCGATATCGTTTGGATTTAATCCAGCGATAGAAAAGTTTTGTAATTGATCAATATTATCTTTATCACTAAAATTTGGCACATCATTTCCTTCTAATGGCAAACCATCAATCACCCATAACGGATCTTGAGGACCTGAAAGAGAAGCTGTTCCACGAATTCTAATTTTACTTGGAGATCCAGGTGAACCAGTTTCTGTAGCTACTGCTACACCAGCTATTTGTCCACTTAATAATTGATCAACACTTGCTACACCAGCTTGTTGTATATCATCCATTTTTACAGTTGATATAGCTGATGTTAACTTACGTTTTTCGATTTTTTGGTACCCTGTTACGACAACTTCTTTCAGGTCATTATTCTCAGAAATAAATTCACCAGAAGTTAATTTTAAACTAACATGATACGTCGTTAAATCTGTTGAAAGTTCAATTAATTTAGAATCATAACCTAAATAACTAATTAAAACAGATTTAGTATTTGCAGGAACTTCTAATGAAAAGAA
This sequence comes from Empedobacter stercoris, assembly GCF_025244765.1. Classification (NCBI taxonomy): domain Bacteria; kingdom Pseudomonadati; phylum Bacteroidota; class Flavobacteriia; order Flavobacteriales; family Weeksellaceae; genus Empedobacter; species Empedobacter stercoris. Next base: position 513,811 of record NZ_CP104209.1, read on the forward strand.
ACCTTCTTCATCTGTAACAGTCCCAACTGTTACACTTTCTATAATTCCTTTTTGATCTGTTTTAGTTGAAATTGATTGCGCTTCAATTTTAACAGACGCACCAGCGATTCCAACCAACGATTTTTCGTCTTGAACCGAACCTGTAATCACTCTCTTTTCTTGAGAAAATGCAATACTTGCCGCAAAAAGTGGCAAAAGAATGAGTGTCTTTTTCATGTCTATATCTTACTTTAAAGCCTCTTTAATACGGATGATTAAATCAGCATAATGCGCTTTTGTAGACGCATCTCCATTATTCTTTTTCTTGTTTAACAAAGCTAACACGCGTTGTAATTCTGCTCTTTTATAAGTCGTCACTTCCGACACTCTTTTCATAGAAGAATAGTTGATATTACGTGCCATTTTTTCTTCGTCTAAATAATTACAGATAGTTGGTACTTGTAGGTTTTGGTCAATTGTAAGTCCTACTACAGTTGTTTTCTCAAATAATTTGTTTGTTGAAACAATCAATGCATCAACATAATTTTTTTGAGTCATTCTTTCAAGAATCGTTAAGCTTGATTTTTTATCAAAAGCTGCACTTCTTACTTGATCAAATAAGTTTTCAACGGTATATATTTTTTCGTTTGATTTTAGTTCTTGGTGATTCAATTCATTTTCTAACATACGCAATAAACGATCATCTGTAAATAAATTATAAATCAATCCATATTGCATTTCTCTTGCTAATGTATACGGCGTTTGCTCGTAAGGTCCCATTGGCGAATTTTTGATGGCATATGTTTTCTCTAAAATATCATTGAAGAATAACCACTTTGGTAAGTTAATCACGTTTTCGTTTAGATAATTCACCGCTTTACGTTGCATAGCTGCTGAAACTGGCTCGTATGCTTTTTTATCAATTCCGAAATAAGTATTGTTCAGATAAATTCCACCAACATTTGCTAAAACATGATTTGAATATAAATCCCATTGTCCGATAGTTTGGTAATATAATTTTCCTGTATTGATATAACTTTTTCCATCTTCATACGTCCATTTCAAAATATTTTCTGAAACACGTTTTAGATTTTTCATACCATATTCACTTGCCAAAACAGCATCATTACCTAAATCTTCTGACTGAGAACGTGGATCTATAGTACTTAAATAGCTTTGTTGTTCACCATAAAAATACATGGGATCGTCTTCATGTTTTTCAATCATTTTACGAAGAGCTACTTTTTCAGTTTCTTGATTTGGGAACCAACGATATCCCCATTCGATTGCGTATTTATCATACAATCCAATTTTTGGTGTAATCGCAGTAACGCCGTCTTCTGGTTGTGCTACATAATTATAACGCGCATAATCCATAATAGATGGTGCAGTTCCACCCATTTTATCTGTAAACTCTTTCGATCGTAAAGACTCTACTGGATAAGAAAATGAAGAACCCATATTATGTTTCAGACCAAATGTATGCCCTACTTCATGAGAAGACACAAAACGAATTGCTTCTCCCATGTGTTCGTCACTAAATTTATTTCCTCTTGCTTTTGGATCAATTGGACCAGTTTGAATACGCATCCAATCATGCAAAGAAGTCATTACATTGTGCCACCAAATAATATCAGCCTCTAAAATTTCTCCACTACGCGGATCAACCACTGAAGGACCCATTGCATTTGATTTTGGTGAAGCTGCATACGTAATTACTGAATAACGAACATCATCAATATCAAAATCTTTGTCATCTGCAGTAGGTTCTTTTGCAATAATTGCATTTTTGAAACCTGCTTGCTCAAAAGCAACTTGCCAATCGTGTACACCTGCAATAATTTTTTGGCGCCATTGTTTTGGTGTTGATGGATCGATGTAATAAATGATGGGTTTCTTAGGTTCAACTAATTCGCCTTTCAAGTACTTTTCTCTGTCCTCATCTTTTGGTTCCAAACGCCATTTTGTAATAAAGCGTTGATCTTCCATTTTGTGTTGAGCATCATTAAAAAACCAGTGTTTTTCTGTGAAATAGCCTACACGATTATCAGCTAACCTGGGTTGCATGGGAGTTGTTGAAAGCAAAACAATATTACTCGTCACACCTAAGGTAACGGCTAAATCTACCCCCCCTTCATTCACACTTGTTGTTAATTGAGATTTAACCACAATGTTTTCTGGAAACGTTTTCACATTTTCCACATATGATAGATTTGCCTTTACCGAACCACCTAAACCTATGTTCGTTAATACATCATTAAAACTTTTTTGATTTCCATCAAAAATTTTATTTACTTTAATTGCAACAGCTGTCGAATCGTTATTTTGAGCTTCAATATCAAAAACCTCTATAATAGATTCTGAAAAATTATCTTTTACAGAAGCTGTAATGGCATCATTTTTAGGAGAAGAAACTTGTGGAACTAACGTTTTTACCCAGACTTTTTTTGCTACTTTATCATGATAAAAAGAAATTACCTTATTTTCATAATTCATTCCTTTGTTCAAGCCCGCTTCGTTTACTTCCATCGGAACTTGAGACAATTTATTGACGACTAAAAATTGACGACCAAATAAACTATCTGGAATTTCAAAATAGATGTCAGTCTTAACTTGAATCGTATTGAATAATCCTTTCTTATAGGTTCCTTTCTTTATTAATTCATCGATTTTTTTAACTTTCGTTATAGTCGAATCCTTTTTCTCTATTTTTTCTTTATCCGTTTTTGTATCCTCTTTTTTTTGTCCGTAAACAACAGCTGAAGACATTGCCAAACTTAGATATAGCGCTAATTTATAATTCTTTCTTTCCTTATTCTGACTCATTCAAACGTTAAATTATCATTAATTATGGCATAAACTTAATCGCAGTTTTTTGATCATAATAGTTTTTTGGAGTGAGTGGTTGTTTTTTTGGAGTGAGTGGTTATTTTGGTGTGATATAAGGTAAAAAACAAATAAATTCATTGTTTTCTACTTTAGTCGAAAAATTATCAACTTGATAAAAATGATAGATTTTTTGTAAATAATTTAATCCAAACTTTTCATTCTCTAAAACTTTTGATTTTTTCTGAAAAGTATTTTTAACAAGTATTAAATCTGATTTCACTAAAATAGTTATGGTCAAAGGCTGATCTATTGTCGCAATATTGTGTTTTATTGCATTCTCTACAGCAATTTGTAAGGCCAAATACGGAATATTTTTCTCTAAACTTTTTGCATCTTCAAGTTGCAAATCGAAAATCAATTCTTCCGAAAATCTACTTTTATGTAAATCCATATACTGCGCAATAAAATCTAATTCTTTCTTTACTGCTACAATATTTTCCTTTGGCGGAACGATTAAATAACGGTAGATTTTAGAAAGATTCATCGTGAATTTCTTTGCATTCTCTTTGTTAATTCCGATTAACATATAAAGTGAGTTCAGTGAATTAAAGAGAAAATGAGGGTTGATCTGATTCTTTAATTGTTGTAATTGCGTAAAGGTATTGATATTTTTAATCTTTTCGTTTTCGATTAACAACCTATTTTTTTCTTCAATAACAGCCGCTTTTTCACGATAAGCCTTTGACGTTATTTTATTGAACAACAGAAAGATAATTACAATTAAAAAAACAGTTCCTAAAAATATAAAACTGATATAAAATTTAGTTTTCTCGACTTTCTCATCAATTATGTATTTAAGATGATTCACAACAATATATCCATCAAAATTCTTGGTGTGCAAAGGTTTTATAAATCGCTTAATTGTAGTATTCTTTATAAACTCAGATGTTGCATCATTAAGAGTATATTTATCTTGTGGAAAATCAGTATCTAATGTACTTGTTATTGTATCTATTGGAAGAATATCTGTAAATTCAAAAATATTTTTCCCAATAAAAGCTTCATTTGGATGCGTCAAACAAATTCCATCTTTGTTAAAAACATACATATAATTAGAAGAAGTAACATCGACATTGGTAAAGAAGTTATATAAATCATACAAATTAATTGTAGTTCCATAATACATATTTGCACCATTTTGCAATTGAAGTGAATCATAATTTACCCAATACAAAGTATCTTTATAATCAATCAAAAAATTATCTATAAATTGATTTTTAGAATGATCGATTAATTCATATGTATCAAGATCTGGTTGATTAAGAATTTTCGAAAGATGTTGATAATTTATTAATTTTTCGTCTTTTGCTGCAGTATTTACAAACCAATCGTAACGAATTAATTTTCGATTCGAGTTTAATTCATTCAGAACAGAAAAATGATCTGCAACATTTGAATCATTTGTTTTTTGAACCACCCTTTTTAATACCTCTTGGTATTCTTCGATATTCTTAAACTCGAATTCAATCGCTTCATATTTCCGATGAAATCCTTTAATTACAAAATCGTCATTACTTTTTTGACTTTCATTGTTGATTAAAAAACTTAATATAACTAGCGCTATTACGGCTATAACACTTACAATTAATGCTATAACATAAATTGATTTATTGGATAATTGAACTTGGGAAGGGTAAGACAAACCTATTTTTTTTGTAAAATTAAGCGAAGTTAGTTTATCAAAAAAATAAGAGAATAAATATCATAAAAATATAATTATCAACTAATTGACAACATAATATATAGTAAATTTTCTCCCTTGCGGGAGAAAATTTAAGGTTTTCGACCTGTTATCAATCGATACAAGATTGCAATAACGGCTAATACCAATAGAATATGGATAAAACTTCCTACTGCTTCTCCAAATCCGAAATAACCAATTGCCCAAAGAATAAGTAGGATGATAGCAATTGTATAAACAAGATTTCCCATAATTTGTGATTTTTAGATGGTTTTTATCTTTTAACTATCTAAAAACGTTCCAAAAACCATTTACAAACCTTTACTAACTTCTTTTTTTGTAAACAAATGTGAAATTACTTCTAATTTATCCTTGTCGAATAGGCATAAATTATCAATATAAAATGGGGTAAAGTGAAAACTCTGTTGATCTATAATTCCAAACTCTCTTTTATTGGGTTCGTATGCAACAAAACCCGAACGTAAAAAAGGTTTACAAGAAACTTTATACAACACAATATCATTTGTAAATAATCGTCGATTCCGTTTATCCAACACATCTATTCCGATATCAATTGTATCAAAGGGTAAAGATGTTTCATGCCAAGTAAATTCATTGTATCCCTTAAAATAGGTTACTCCATTCATTTCTTTCGCATAACCTTCTATTTTGTTTTTATTTCGTAATCGATAATATCCGATCATTTTCATTTGGCAAATTTGCAATAAAATATTTTAAAATAGAAACGAACAATATTAAAATAGATGATTACATTTATCATCCGAAAACAACTAACACAATGTATAAGGTTTATCCGCAAAAAAGATATAACGAGACATTAGCTTTACTGAAACAGTTTGCTGCACCTACTGACAAAATCTTAGATTTAGGAATTAAAAATCCTTTTTCTGAAGTAATGCTTGAAAATGGTTTTGATGTAAAAAATACAAATGGTGATGATTTAGATTATTATTATAAAGATTTGCAAAATTATGATGCTAACTTTGTCACAGCTTTAGAAATTTTAGAGCATTTAGTTAATCCGATGGAAGTTTTAAGAAACTTACCTGGTGATAAACTATTAGCATCTATCCCAATGCGTTTATGGTTTTCATCTGCTTATCGTAGTCAAAATGACCCAAGAGATGTACATTACCATGAATTTGAAGATTGGCAATTTGATATGTTAATGGAAAAAGCTGGATGGACAGTTATTCATCGTCACAAATGGACACATCCATCAAATAAACTGGGAATTAGACCCTTATTAAGAAGAATTACACCAAGATATTATGCTATTTACGCAGAACGAAAAAAAGACTTTACTTTCTAACTACTCAATTGTTATACCTGCACATAACGAAGAAGATTTTATTGCAATAACATTACAATCTATCGTTAATCAAACAATTTTACCGTATGAAGTAATTGTTGTGAATGATCATTCAACCGATAAAACACAACAAATTGTAGAAGAATTTACAGCCAAGTATCCTTTTATAAAGTTAAGAAATATTCTTTCGAAAGGAGAACATCAACCAGGCAGTAAAGTCATTCAAGCATTTCTAAAAGGTTATGAACAAATTGATCCGAATTACGATATTATTGTTAAATTGGATGCAGATTTAGATATTCCAAATCATTATTTCGAAACAATTTTACACCATTTCAATCAAGATGAAGAAGTTGCTATGGCAGGTGGTTTTGCGTACATCGAAAAAAATGGAGAATGGGTTTTAGAAAATCTAACCGATAAGGACCATATTCGCGGTGCATTTAAAGCTTATCGAAAAAAATGTTATGAAAAAATTGGAGGTTTACGTGCCCATATGGGTTGGGACACTGTAGATGAGTTATTGTGTAAATATTATGGTTGGAAAGTTGTGACAGACGAATCATTACATATAAAACATCTAAAACCTACTGGTGCAAGTTATAATAAATCAGCACTTTACAAACAAGGAGCAGCTTATTATGCTTTAGGTTATGGTTTTTGGATTACCACAATTGCTGGCACAAAATTGGCGTTGCGTAAAAAGAAACCATCGTATATTCTCTATTATATGAAAGGTTTTTTTGAAGCAAAATCTAATGGAACAAAAAAAATGGTCAATCGTGAACAAGAAAAATTTATTCGAAATTATCGTTGGTCTAAAATGAAACAAAAAATAAAAGGTTAAAACTAAAATGCGCTATTGGTTTACATATCTTCTTATCACTTTGCCTTTGATCAATTTTGCACAAAGCAAACTGATTACTGGTTCGGTCGTGGTTGATGAAGGTAACGAATATATCTCTCCTATTTCTGGAGCTCGTGTCGAAAATATAACATCTGAAAGTAAAACTTATACAAGTTCTTCAGGTTATTATTCAATACAAGCAAATGTGGGTGATACGATTTTGTTTGAAGCTGATTTTTTAGTTCCAAGAAATTTCGTTGTGAATCAAAATATCTACGACAAAGGATTTTTACAAGCTCATTTGGATATTGAAATTATCGAATTATCAGGTGCAACTATCGGTAAAGGACCTTTGCAACCTAAATATCACAAAGACAATAAAACAGATATGTATGATAAAATGGGGCTTGATCAACGATTAAGAGATTTAGAACCTAAAAGAGATATTGCAAAATTCAAACCGATGGATGTTTTAAATCCTGTTCGATTAATTGGTCATATGAATGGTTTTTACCGCGAACAACGTCGTGTTCGTAATTACGAAACAAAACTATCTCTTATTCAAGAGGTTAAAAACTATTATCCAACTGAATTCTACACCAATCAATTGAATATACCTTCTTACAAAATTGAAGAATTTTTATATTATGTTAACGCACGTTATCCACTTCAAGACAAAGTTTTGAGCAGACAATTCGGAACAATTATGATTGATTTAGAATCTTATGCAAAAGAATATTTGACTGAATTAAATCAATCTAAAAACTAAATATTCACAATACCATATTAAAGTTTCGCCAATAAATGTTAACACGTTAATCGCTATATTTTTTAGACTTATATTCGTGCAAATAATTAAACGTAATAATACTAAACAATTGAAATCACTATTTACCATTCTAATTTTATTGTTTTCACAGTTCATTTTTGCACAAGAAAAGTGGATACAAGGAAATATTATTATCGATGATTCTGATGATACTGCCGAAGGAATTTATGTAACGAATTTGCGTACAAACCATACTACGATTTCGAATTTCACAGGCACTTTCCTTATTCAAGCACAAGTAAATGACACCTTGAAAATACAATCTGATTGGTATGAAAATCGATTGATTATTTTAAAACCTAATCTATTTAGTAAACCCACTATTGTTGTGCATTTGGCGGTGCAAACCATTCAATTAAACACTGCTTTTATCGGTCAAAAACTAACTGGAATTCTTGAAAAAGATGTCAAAAATGGAAAAAAACAAGATGTAGTTACAAACCTTTACAAAAGTCTTGGTGTAAATCCAGACATCAAGCCAATAAAGGATACTTCTGCTTTAAGAGCGGGTCTATTAGATGGTGATATTTCACTAACTCGTTTGGATATTGGTCGTTTGTACGATGTGTTTACAGGAAAAGCTAAACAACGAAAAGCATTGATAGATTACGAAAGTAAATATGATAAAATCACAAAAATAAAAAATTATTTTGGCGAAGATTATTTTATAAATGATTTAAAAATTCCGAAATTTAAAATCAGAGATTTCATAGATAACGCACTGACAAATACTGAATCTAAAATAGAATTGAATGATGTTAATTATTTTAAATTACTTCAATTATTTAATTCATACAGCAAAATTTACCTCGACTTTTTGTACGGAAAAGTCCCTAACAACACAAAAGTTATTCAAAAAGATACCATAGATGATTAAATAAAAGAGCTTGAAAATCAAGCTCTTTTATGATTTATAAATATCATTTCAAAATTTATTGCTTATCATGTACCTTTGCAAGGATTTCAAAAAATAAAATGTCCAACTACTTTCAATATTTTAAGCAACCAATCTCAACTTACGAACTACCCACTAAGTTTGATTATCCATTTTATTATGAACCTACTGAAATTGCGAAATTAGCATGTCAAGAAGTTCAAGACTATTTAGAAAACCAAACCGATTTTGAACATAATTTTGGTTTAGAAAAAGAAAAAAACCACTCTTCTACTCCAATTGGTAAAATGTTTGGTGTTTTGGTTGTTCGAAATAGTAAAGATGAAATTGGTTATATAGCTGCTGTTTCAGGAAAATTAGCCAATACCAATCAACATAAACTTTTCGTTCCACCAGTTTTTGATATGTTAAACAAAAATGGATTTTTCTTGGAACAAGAAGAACGCTTAAATGAGATAAATCGAATTTTAGAAAAGTTAGAATCAAATGAAAAATTTCTTCAATTGAAAAATGATTTTCATGAATTTGAATTGAATGCAACAGCAAGAATTAATGAAGGAAAACAACTTTTAAAATCAAATAAAAAAGATCGTAAAAAACAACGCGAAAATATTTCTTCAACTTTATCTCAAGATGAAATACAACTTTTTGAAGATGATTTAATCAAACAAAGTTTGCGCGATAAATATGAATTTAGAGTTCTAAACGAACAAATTGAACTTGAACGAAATCAATTTTCAAATCAAATTAAAACATTTGAAGAGGAAATAAACGCATTAAAAGAAGAACGAAAATTAAAATCTAATTCGCTTCAAAATCAATTATTTAACCAATATCAGTTCTTGAATAAGTTTAAGCAAGAAAAAAGTTTATTGGATATCTTTTCTACATCTGTTTTTCAACAACCTCCTGCTGCGGCTGGTGAATGCGCTGCACCGAAATTATTGCAATATGCATTTCAAAATAATTTAGATCCAATTTGTATGGCTGAATTTTGGTGGGGAGATTCGCCTAAATCTGAAGTGAGAAAACATGGTAAATTTTATCCTGCTTGCACGGGTAAATGCGAACCTATTTTGGGACATATGTTAACAGGAATTGATTTGAACGAAAATTTATTATTAAAACAAAATACTACTGTTAAAGAATTAGAAATTTTGTACCAAGACAAAGATATAGCTGTCATTAATAAGCCTGAAGAATTTCTTTCTGTTCCTGGAATAGAAATCAAAGATTCTGTTTATATAAGAATTCAACAACAATTTCCACATGCAACAGGACCGATAATTGTACATCGTTTGGATATGTCTACTTCTGGTATTTTGGTGTTAGCATTAAATAAAGAAAGTCATAAACACTTACAACAACAATTCATAAAACGTAAAGTTACGAAACGATATATTGCACTTTTAGATGGAATTGTTGAGCATCCTTCTGGATATTTAGATTTACCGTTACGTGTAGATCTGGATGATAGACCACGTCAAATGGTGTGCTATGAAAATGGAAAAACTGCACAAACGAAATATGAAGTTATCGAAAGAAAAGCGAACAAAACGTTGATTTATTTTTATCCAATTACAGGACGAACACATCAATTACGCATGCATGCCTCGCACATTTTAGGACTAAACGCTCCAATTATTGGGGATGATTTGTACGGAAAAAAAGCAAATCGATTGCATCTTCATGCCGAGACATTAGAATTTACACATCCTAAAACAAAAGAAGTGATGAAATTCCAAGTGGATCCAAATTTTAATATTTAATTTTGTGAAAGAATATATACAATGGAAAATAAAGAATTGACAATACGAGAAGTGATTTATCGTGATATGGACACCATGATTATGGCTAAATTGCGTAATGGATCTAATATCTCAATAGATGATTTGATTGATATTTCTTCTTATTTAGCTGCAAGTTTGTTTCGTGAACGTTGGAAACAAAAAGGAGAGTTAAGCGAAGGAGAAGTAAATGTTGTTTTAGGAAATATAGGTGATTTTTGTAACGAACATTTTGGCGAATACTTTACACAACAAGATTTTGATAAGATTGTAAAAATCTCTCAATTATTATTACAAAAACCAACTTTTGATAACGATTCACAAGAATTTTTTGATTCGATATTAAAAACAGAATAAAAAAATAATGTACAAAAAAACCACTTCGATTGAAGTGGTTTTTTTATGATTAGATAGATAAGTTTATTGCCATCCACCTCCAACAGCACGATACAACTCGACCATTGATGATAAAGACGTTAACTTCGCATCAACTACATTCAACTCTGCATTCAATCCATTGTCTCTTGCAGTAATTACTTCTAAATAATTTGCCATACCGTAGTTTAACAATTCTTCAGAATAGGTAATTGCTTGATTATATAATTGATATTCTTTCTGTTTATATTCAACTTTCTTAGTCGCCGCATCATACGTATACAATGCATCAGAAACCTCTTTACTTGCGTTCAAGATTTTACTTTTATAATTAATTAAAGCATTTTCTTGATTCGCTAAAGCTACTTCTTTTTGTGTACGTAATCTACGTTGTTGTAAAAGTGGTTGCGTTAAGCCTCCAATAACAGATGCAAATAATGATTGCGCATTAAATAATTTATCAATATCAATTCCTTGTACACCACCTGTTGCTGATATAGTTAAAGAAGGATAAAAACTTGCGTTTGCTATATTTACATTCTCAAAAGCATTCATCAATCCAAACTCTGCAGCTTTGATATCAGGACGATTTTCTAACAATTGCGCTGGCACACCAACTGATAAAGTTTGGTTAACTTGTTGAGAAGCTAAATTTGTACGATTAATTGATTGAGGATTTGTTCCTAACAAAATACTCATCACATTTTCGTTTAATTTAATTCCGTTTTCAACATCAACCAACATAGATTTCACGCTATACAACTGAGCTTCTGTTTGATTAACAGCAACTTCTGTTACACTACCAGCTTCTTTTAAAGCTTTTGTTGTTTCTAAACTTTGTTCGCGGTTGATCAACGTTTTGTCTAAAATTCTTTTTTGCTCATCTAATGCTAATAAATTATAATAAGCATTCGCAATAGATGCTACAATTTGAGTTTTAACCGCTTTGTGTGCTTCTATAGTTTGCAAATAAGTTGCAGCAGATGCACGTTGATTACTTCTGATTTTACCCCAAATATCTGCTTCCCAACTTAAATTACCTGAAAGCTCGTATTGATTTTGACTTCTGTCCGTCATCATTGCACCAAATGGTGTATTTTTAGAACTTTCTGTAAAAGAGTATTTTGGTCCAACAGATAAAGTTGGTAAATAACCCGCTTTACCTTGTTTGGCATACGCCTCAGCTACTGCAATATTTTGCAGAGCCGAACGTATGTCTAAATTATTTTGTAAACCTTGATTAATCAAAGCTTGTAATTGCGAATCTGTAAAAATTTGTTTCCAAGAAACAGTTGCAACATTTGCACTGTCTTTTGCAATAACATCTGTTCTGAAGTTTGCTTCATTTACAACAGCTTCAGGACGGTTATAGTCTTTTGCTACGAAACAAGATTGAACAGCAAACAATCCAGCTGCGATTAAAGTAATATTTAAAATTCTGTACTTTTTCATAATTAGATTGAATTATTATGTTCAATTTCTTCTTGTGGACGATCAAATTTCATTGGCTTAATTTTTTCTTGTAATGTTTGGAAAACAATAAACAAAATAGGAATTACGAAAATACCTAAAACTGTACCAATTAATAATCCGAATGCAGCACCAGTTGCAACTGAACGGTTACCTGCAGAAGAAACTCCTGTCGCAAATACTAATGGCATTAAACCTAAAATAAAGGCAAAAGATGTCATTAAAATTGGACGTAAACGAGCTTTTGCTCCATCAATTGCCGCTTGTACAATTGTCATTCCATGCGCACGTCTTTGTAAAGCGAACTCTACAATCAGAATGGCATTCTTGGCTAATAAACCAACCAACATGACTAAGGCAATTTGGAAATAAATATTATTTTCTAATCCCGCTAACCATTGAGATAAATAAGCTCCCATCACACCACATGGAACAGATAATAAAACTGAAAGTGGTAAAACGTAAGACTCATATTGAGCAGATAAAATAAAGTATACGAAAACAATACATAATGCAAAAATCATTGCAGTTTGATTACCAGAATTAATCTCTTCACGTGTTAAACCTGTAAAGTCAGTTCCATAAGAAGTTGACAATGTTTGTTCTGTTACTTGATTAATTGCTGAAATCGCATCTCCCGTAGAGAAACCTGGATTTACAGCTCCTGTAATGTTAGCAGATGTAAATAAATTGTAACGGTCTACAGAATTAGGACCATATACACGTTTCAATGAAACAAATTGTGATACGGGTGCCATAGCTCCTGTTGATGTTTTCACAAACATTTTATTTAAACTCATTTCATTGATACGATCATCTGGAGAAGACTGAATATACACACGGTATTGTTTACCAAAACGTGTAAAGTCTGCTGCATATAAACCTCCAATGTAACCTTGTAATGTTGAGAAAATTGAACTTACAGAAACTCCTGATTGTTTTGCTCTTTCAATATTAACATCAATTTCATATTGAGGGAAGTTCGTATTGAATGAAGTTTGTGCATACTGAATTTCTGGACGTTGCATTAATGCTCCAATGTATTCTTTTGAAACTTTATCAAAATCAGCAATATCTCCACCTGTTTTATCTAATAATTTTAATTCGAAACCAGAAGACATACCAAAACCTGGAATTGCTGGTGGTTGGAAGAAAATCATCTGTGCATCAGGAATTTGTGCAGCTGCACCAAATAATTGCCCAATAATTGCTTGAATAGATAAATCTGGGGTTGTACGTTCTTCGAATGATTTCAATTTAACGAACATCATACCGTAGTTAGAACCTGCACCTGAAATAATAGAGATACCCGAATAAATAGTCGCTTTATCAATTCCTGGAATATTTTTAATTTTTTCTTGGAATTGTTTCTCAACTTCATACACACGGTCCATAGAAGCTCCTGCAGGTAATTCGACATTACCAATAATGAATCCATTATCCTCAGCAGGAACGAATCCAGTTGGCATCATTTTTCCTATGCCATAAATTCCTACAGCACTTGCAATAATAATGATAAAAGAAATCCATTTGTGTTTAACTAAAAACTTGAATGAATTTCCGTATTTATGTGTCATACGATCAAACGCTGCATTAAATGCATCGAAGAAACGTTGAACAAAATTACGTTTTACTTCTCCTTCTTGATGTGGTTTTAAGAATAACGCACATAATGCTGGAGATAATGTCAAGGCATTAACGGCAGAAATTAAAATCGCTACAATTAAGGTTATACCAAACTGTTTATAGAAAACTCCTGTAGGGCCGGATATAAATGTTACTGGAACGAATACGGCACACATAACTAATGTAATCGATACAATGGCACCAGAAATTTCATCCATCGCATTTTTAGTAGCATCCATCGGAGTTTCGTGGTGTGTTTCCATACGAGCGTGAACGGCTTCCACCACTACAATCGCGTCATCCACCACAATACCAATGGCGAGCGTTAATGCGAATAACGTTAATAAGTTTAACGAGAATCCTGCTACATTAAGGAAGAAGAATGTACCAATAATAGATACAGGAACCGCAATTAACGGAACTAATGTAGAACGGAAATCTTGTAAGAAAATATATACCACGATAAATACTAAGATAAATGCCTCGATCATCGTACTAACTACTTTCTCGATAGACGCATCTAAGAATGTATTAGTATCCATCAAAATAGTATAACTAATTCCATCTGGTAATTGAGATTCAGCTTTCTTTAACTCTTCTCTTAAGTTAACAATAATTTCTTGGGCATTAGATCCTGGTGTTTGGTATACAGCAAATACAGCAGAAGGATCTCCATTCATATTCGTACGTCCTGCATAAGATTGAGCACCAAATTCTACATTCGCAACATCTTTTAATTTTAAAACTTCTCCATTAGGTAAAGATTTAATGACGATATTACGATACTGATCTTCTGTTTTATAACGTCCAGAATAGGTAATCGTATATTGGAAAGATTGTCCAGAATTTTCACCTAAAGATCCAGCAGCAGCTTCAAGAGATTCTTGAGATAATGCTGCAGAAACATCTGAAGGTATCAAGCCATAACTTGCCATACGAGAAGGGTCTAACCAAATACGCATAGAATAAGTCATCGCTCCAAAAACTTGAGCATCACCTACACCATTTACACGTTTTAAAGCAGGAATAATATTAATATTCAAGTAATTTTGTAAGTATATTTCGTCATACTTAGGATTAGTTGAATAGAAAGATGTAAACATCAATGCCGAAGTTTGTTGCTTTTGTGTAACAACACCAGAACGAGTTACCTCTGAAGGTAATAAAGGTGTAGCACGTGCAACACGATTTTGAACGTTTACTTGCGCGATATCCCCATCAACACCAGGCTTGAAAACTACATCAATAGATGCAGATCCATTGTTAGAAGCTGTAGATTGAATATAATCCATTCCTTCAACCCCATTCACCTGTTCCTCGATCGGAATAATTACAGACTCCATTACTGTTTTCGCATTCGCTCCAGGATATGAAGCAGAAATTTTTACAGTAGCTGGCGCAATGTCTGGATATTGAGTAACTGGTAGCGCAATAAGCCCCAGAATACCCAATATAAGTATGATAATAGAAATAACCGTAGACAGTACGGGTCTTTCAATAAAGGTTTTTAACATAATTTATCCAATTAGAATACTGTTTTTGTAGAATTTACGATTGTATCAAAGTTTGCTGGCATTGGTTTAACGGCAGTCTTATCTCTCAATTTACCTACACCTTGTGCAACAACTTTATCACCTTTTTTCACTCCATCTTTTACAACTGCAATATTATTCGCTCTTTCTACAACAGTAATTGGAGTTGCGTAAGCTGTATCTTTTGTTACTTTGTAAACATAAGTCATACCTTGCTGTTCAAACGTTGCAGCTTCTGGCACAACCAATACATCAACATAAGTTTTTGGAACACGGATACGTCCTGAATTACCATTCGCTAATATTTTTGCCGCATTGTTAAAAGATACACGGAAATCTATCGTACCAGTAGTAGGATTGATTTGTCCTGTAACAGTTTGAATCTTACCTTTTTCAGGATAAATTTCTCCGTTAGCTAAAACTAAATCTACAGCAGGAATTTTATCTAATTTCTCTTTTAAAGTTGCTCCTTCAGATTTAGAAATAAAATTTAAATACTCTTTTTCATTCATCGAAAAGTAAGCATAAACTTTAGAGGTGTTAGAAACTGTAGTAATTGCTGTTGGATCTGATGGACCTACTAATGTTCCTTGACGGAAGTTAATAGAACCTAATACTCCACTTATTGGAGCGCGTACAACAGAATAATCTACATTTGCTTGAGCACCTTTATAATTTGCTTGAGCTTGTGTAACACCTGCTTGAGCTTGTCCCACAGCTGCCAAAGCTTGATTATAACTTGCCTGAGCTTTTGCTAAATTTGCTTTTGCTGTTTCTAATTGTACATTACTTATAATATTTTTCTGAACAAGAGGAGTTAATTTATCCACTTCCACTTGCGCTGCATTTACATTTGCTTGTGCTGCATTTACATTTGCTTGTGCTGACTTTACACTCGCTTGCGCTGCTCCAACTCCTGATCTTGCAGCATCAGCGTTTTGAGTTAATACATTTGTTTCTAATCTAAACAAAGGTTGACCAGCTTGTACGTATTGACCTTCATCAACATAAACTTCTGTAATGTATCCTTGAATTTTCGCACGGACCTCGTTATTCACAACTCCTTCAATATTTGTCGGATATTCATCATAACTTGTCACCACTCTTGTTGGTACATCAACAACTGGATAAGGTGTCGGACCTTGTGCTTGTGCTCCTGCATTGTCCTTTTTACCACAAGAACTTAGCGCAATAGCCAAAGCACCAACCATCATAACGTTAACGTTTTTCATATTACTTTTACTTATTTTCTAGTTGAATTTTATTAATTTTTTCTATTGTTTCGCCTAACAAAGACTTCGTCTGATTTAAATGATCTGAATAAATATCAATTACCCTGTTTTCAATATTTTTCGAAAGCGAGTTATTTAACATTTTATGTTCTTTTATACGATCTGTAAAAACAATATCCTGTGAAATCATATCATATAAAAAATCTAACTTCTCTATCAAATAATTAAAATTTAATCTAAAATATCTTTTACGAGAATTAATCTTGTTTATATATTCAATATGTTTCATCGATAGCAAGTAATTAATCGAATTAGACAAAGAACTCTTACTAACATTGAAAACCTCTAAAAGTTCTTCAAAAGTAAATCCTTCTTCAGTTGATTCTAAAACCATATATGCCTGCAATTTGGCTGTTAAAGGAGGAAACTTATACGTTTTCTCTAAAAAAGCACTAAAACTACAGAATAAGTCCATGTTACCTGCATGATTATCTATATTCATAATGTGTTTAGTCTATAAAACCGTGCAAATATATATAAGTTAGTTCGGTTAAAACAGAACTAACTGTATTTTTTTATAAATTTTAACAATAAATTAAAATTTATAAAAAATATTTGATTCAGTTTCTTTAACAAAAAATAGACCAAAACAATTAGAAATGAACATATTATAAAATGATTGGGTTTATATATAAATTGTTGAGTTTACACTAAATACAAATTAATTAGATTTTGAAATTGGAGTATAAAAAGTTGTTAAATAAATAAAAGCTTCAACTGTAGACTGCACCCAAAAGTTTGGACAGATTAAAAATTAATAATTATAAAAATGAGTTCGATATTGTATCGGGCTCATTTTATTTAAGTTCGATTTTATTCTATCGTTATTGTAATAGTAAATGTATTGTTTTATTTCTTTTTTTAGCTCTTCAATAGAATTAAATTTTTGTAAATAAAATAGTTCCGATTTCAGTATTCCGAAGAAATTCTCGATAATAGCATTATCTAAGCAATTTCCTTTTCTACTCATACTTTGTATGATTCCTTTTTCATTTAATAAAGCCTGATATTGTTTCATTTGATATTGCCATCCTTGATCTGAATGTAATATCAAATCTTTGGTGTCTTTCGTTATTTTAAATGCCTTTTTAAGCATTTGAGTTACTTGATTAAAAACAGGTCGTTCGCTTAACTCATAGCTGATAATTTCTTGATTGTACAGATCCATTATTGGTGATAAATATAGTTTTTTATCTTTTACTTTAAACTCGGTAACATCTGTTACCCATTTTTGGTTGGGTTTATCAGCCTTAAATGCTCTTTGCAAGATGTTTGGTGCAATCTTTCCTTGTTCTCCTTTGTAAGATTTGTATTTTTTTCTTCGAATCAAACTCTTTAATCCTAAGCTATTCATCAGTTTAAGAACAGTTTTATGATTGATGATAGTTCCTGATTTTCTTAATTCATCGGTAATTCGTCGATAGCCATATCGCCCTTTATGCTGATGATAAATGGTTTGTATTTTACGTTTTAATTCCTCGTATTTATCTGTTTTACTACGTGAAATATGATAGTAAAAGCTGCTTCTAGCCATATGTGTACAATCTAAAAGTAAATTTAGATGAAATTCTGGCCTTAATTCATTTATGGCTTGTGTCCAAGTTTCTTTTGTTTTTCTTCCTCGGCTTGAATTAAGGCATTGAACTTTTTTAAGAGTGCAACTTCACAACGTAAACGTTCAATCTCTAACAATAGTTCTTCTTCTCTTGTTAACGGTTGTTTCGATTTTTTAGGTCTACCTTTAGATGTGCTCATAGTCTTGGGACGGCCTTTTGGTTTGGGTTTTAATCCGTCTATTCCAAAGGTAGCAAAATCTTTTTGCCATTTTATAATAACCGATTCACTTGGAATATTAAATTTCAAGCGTGCTTCACGCAAACTAAGAAACTGTTTGGTTATAGTCTTAATAACTTTCAACTTAAATTCAACGCTATACGTTTGGTTTTTTTTAGGTTCTATACCTGAAATTCCTTGATTATGATAATCAGAAACCCATTTCTTTAATAAAGAAGCATGTATATTTTCTTTTTTACTAATTGAACGTATTGTTCGATGTTTTTCTAAAACTTCTTTCACACAACGTAACTTAAATGCTACACCATATTTTACTTTTCTTGTCATAAAAAATGCCCCCAAAAGTGTCTAACTTTTTGGGGGCAGTGTACTGAGTTGAAGCTTTTATTTTATTTAATCGTATTAATATACGCAATAACTTTTTCGTTAAAAATCTGAGGTTGATCAACATTCACAACATGTCCACAATCCTCAATGACAATCAATTCAGAGTTTTTGGTGTGTGATTTTATTAAGTTTTCAATTGATGGTAAAAACATATGATCTTCTGATCCCATAATATAAAGTGTAGGGATATTAAGCTCTACTTCTCTAAACCATTTTAACAACGGATTGATATCTGCTGTTAGTTTGAACCACTTTAGAAATTCTTTTTGATAGAGTTTCTTCGCTTCATTAATAAATAAATTGCGCGATTCTTTGTGTGCACTTCTCGGCATAATGGCAAAAGCGAAAATACGGTACAAAACTAAATACGGAATCATATGTTTGAACATATTACCAACGGTCATTAAAAAGCGACTTTGATAATTCATCTTCATGATTGCTCCACCCATAATCATCGATTTGAAACGTTCTGAATAATCTTCTGCCAACTGTCTAATAACAATTGTACCCAAAGACATTCCAACAAAATGTGTTTGTTTAATTTTTAAATGATCCAATACATCAATCACATCTTTCGCTACAGATTCGAACGTATAGCGTTTTTCAAAAAGCGATTTAAGGTTATTTTTCGAACGACCATGTCCTCTCAAATCCAAAAGAACAACATTAAAATGCTTACGAAATTCACGAATTTGTTTAAACCAAATCGTTGAACTTCCTCCTGCTCCATGAACAAAAGTGACCCATTCTGCACTTGTGGGATGAGTATATGTAGTGTGTGCTAACAATTTATACGTAATTTAGAACTGCAAAATTAAACTAAAAACTATGCCAAGCATAATACTTTTGATAACTTTAAGATATTTTTAATCTTCATCATCTTCTGTGTCAATGTCTGTTGATGTTTTCTTTAAATAAAAAACATCGTTCATGACTTCTGCTTTTACATAATTCAGCTTTTTTTGCTCTTTGATTCGATCTGTAAACAATGTTCCGATTAAATGATCGTATTCATGTTGAAAAATTACAGCAGTAAAACCTTCTACTGTTTCATCATGAAAATTCCCATCCAAATCAAAATATTCTAATCGAAGAACTAAACTTCTATGTACTTTTCCAAAAATATCTGGAATCGACAAACAACCTTCTCTTCCATAACGAACAATATCCGAATACCACGTAATTTTTGGATTGATGATAAACTCAAAAGGTTCACCCTCTTTATCAAAACGTTGTACCCAAACGGCATTTCTATTTATGCCAATTTGTGGTGCCGCAATCCCAACACCTTTACTTGCCTCGTCTTGCACAGTCGCATACATACGATCCGCCAATAGTTTAATATTTGGATCTTTGGGATCTATGTCAATAGATTGGGCTTTCAACACAGTAAGATCATCATCAGAAGTTGTTAATAAAACTCGAAATGTTTCGTACGATTTTTTTTCTTTTACTAAAGTAACTTCAGCTCCAGTCAAAGGTTTATAGGTTTTATTCTTCATATTTTTAGATTGAGCAAATAATGCAGTTGAACAAATCAATAAACCAAACGTAATTATTTTTATCATTTTTTTAGAATTAATCGATCCAACGAATATTTTCCTGCACCTGATAAAAATAAAACGAAATAATTAATTAAATAGAATAAACCTAATTCTTTTTTACCAAAATCATCGTCAGCATGTACAATAAAAACAGCTACCAACATGGTAATAATTAATGGAATTGATGCTAAACGTGTAAAAAGTCCAACCAAAACTAAAAATGCACATAATATTTCTGCAAAAACAGTTAATCCTAACGAAATTTCTGGACCTAATCCTATTGGATCTCCAAATTCAAAATTTCCATTGACTAATTTTTGTAATTTTCCAAAACCATGCGTAAACATAAATCCACCAGCAGCCAAACGAATGAATAACAAGGATACATCTATAAAAGCAGGTTGACTTCCTAATAATTTAAATTTTGTGCTCATTTAATATTTTTTTCAAATATAAGTTCTTGTTTTTACGTTGACATTTAAATAGGTCAAGAAATCAAGATTTTTTCTATTAATTTTGAATCAACTTTAATCACTAAGAACTAAATAATACAATATTATGTTAAAAAATATTTCATTAATGGCTTTACTATTTTCGAATTTTGCTTTTGCACAAAAATCTGAATTAGTACAAAATGACGTCTTTGGAAATCCTATTTTCATTGAGGAATCAATGCAAAAAGCACGAATTCGAATGATGCATATCGAAGGATACGATCAAGAATATTATACAAAATCAACCTACAATACAGCAGGAAATCCAACTAAACGTGATTATTTTGATGAAGAAGGAAATGTATCTTTTTCAGAATCTTTTAATTACAACGACACCAACAAATTAGCTTCGAGAGAATTAAAAAATACGGATGAAAGTTTGATTTTTAACTTTGATTACGAATATACGCCCGAAGGTTACATTGTGACAAAAAGTGAAAATGATGTCAATGTTGTAAAAATAGAATACAAATTAGATCAGAATCAAAACATTACTTACGAACACGAATCGAACTTATTGGAGGATAATGATATTTTTATCGAAAAAAATCATTTGTATCAAAATGGTTTTTTAGTTAAAACACAGGTAAAATATAACCAAGGATCTTATACATTAGATTATAAAAACGATGCTAAAGGCAATCCGATTGAAGAAATTTATTTAGATAAAGATAACAAAGCTGTCAATAAATATCTCCGAAAATTTGACGACAACAATAACATGACAGAAGAAGTAACGTTAGATGAAACTGGAAAAGTTAAGCAGATTTCGACAATCAAATACCAATATGATAATCACAAAAATTGGACAAAAAGAACACAATACGTGAAAAATTTTGATCAACCAATTTCAAACACAACAAGAACAATTCGTTACGAATAACACAAAGAGTCAATAAATTTGGCTCTTTTTTATTTGATTATTTAACTAAATGTTATTAACTTTATTCTAATCAACCATTTATCTCGTTTTATTATGATAAAAAATGTGCAAGAATTTAATCGACTATTTCAATTGTATCAAAAAGATAATCGTTTCAACTTGTACATAAATGATTATCCTAAAAATGAATTTGCAATACAATTTTATACTGACGAAATCGAAGATTTGAATTTAGAATATGTCGATTCTACAACTAATTCAGTGCGGAAAATTCAAGATTATCGTGCTAAATTAAATGACTATTTTCGTCCTGAAGAATTGATAACGCTTGAAGTTATATCTATTTCAGGCTATTTTAGACGATACGATTTTTATTTCTATACCAACGAAAAAACGTTTATTTTCAACTTTATTCATCGAGATTTTTTGTCTCAATTAATTGATATTCTTTTATCCGAATTGGATTGCAATTTTATTAGCCGTTTAAAAACTGAACTATTAATAAATTTGGAATACGAATAATTTGTAATGTTAATTTAAACGACATCTTATGTCTGTTTAAATTATTTTTTTTGCAAAAAGCTGAATAAAATGAATTTTGATCGGATTAATGAAAAGTTGAGTATTTTAGCTGATGCAGCAAAATATGATGTTTCATGCTCATCGAGTGGAAGTAAACGGAAAAACACAAGCAATGGATTAGGAAATGCTTCTCAATCTGGCATTTGTCATTCTTTTACAGAAGATGGTCGCTGTGTATCATTATTAAAAATTCTGTTGACCAATCACTGTATTTACGATTGTGCATTTTGTGTATCACGAAAAAGTAACGATGTAAAACGAGCTGCTTTTACTGTACAAGAAGTGGTAGATTTAACTATTAACTTTTATAGACGAAATTACATAGAAGGATTATTCTTAAGTTCTGGAATCTTCAAAAATGCTGATTTCACAATGGAACGTTTGCTTTTGATAGCAAAAAAATTACGTTTAGAAGAAAATTTTAATGGCTACATTCATCTTAAAACTATTCCTGGCGCAAGTGACGAGTTATTAAAAGAAGCAGGATTGTATGCTGATAGAATGTCAATTAATTTGGAGATGCCAACTGAAAAAGGTCTTCAATTAGTTGCACCTGAAAAATCGCACGAAGATGTAAAAAAACCTTTGGCCTTTATTCAACAACAAATGACTGAATATAATGCAGAACGAAAATTAATAAAGTCAACCCCAACATTTGTGCCCGCTGGACAATCTACACAAATGGTGATTGGTGCGACACCCGAAAATGATATGGAAATTATGTATACGGCTAATCAATATTACAATAATTTCAAACTTAAACGTGTCTATTATTCAGGATTCATTCCAATCAATCACAATGATAAGATGCTACCTTCTATTGGTACTCAACCACCATTACTTAGAGAAAATCGACTTTATCAAACAGATTGGTTGATGCGTTTTTATCAGTTTGATGTCAAAGAAATTTTAAATCAACAAAATCCACATCTCGATACGGATATTGATCCAAAATTAAGTTATGCCTTAAGAAATTTACATCTTTATCCGATTGATATTAATACCGCAGATTATCATTTAATTCTACGAATTCCAGGAATTGGTGTTCAATCAGCAAAGAAAATAATTACTGCTCGAAGATTTGGAAAAATTTATGCTTATCAATTAAAAAAATTAGGAATTGCTTATAACCGGGCTAAATTTTTTATGACATGCGCTGATGATCAATACCAACAAAAGGATTTACTTGGATCTCAGATTAAACATCGAATATTGAGTACGAGTAAAAGTAAATACCTTAAAAATCAACCTAATCAATTAAATCTTTTCGACTAATGGAACGCTATGTTTTTGATAATAGTTTCGAAGGATTTTTGACATTAATTTTTGATTATTATGTTCGAAAACCTCAGCAAATAAAAATTGTTTCGCAAAGGGATTTTTTACCATCGATGTTCGACGATGAATATATAGTAATTACAGATGAACAAAAAGCGGAAAGGGTTCATAAAAGCTTAAAAAATAAATTAAATTCAACAAGTTACAAAGCTTTACAAGCCGTTTTTTTGTCAGAAGAAAAAGAAGCGTTTGAAAAACTCTTTCATTATTGTTGTTTAATAATTAATGAATCAGCTGCAATACAATTAAATTACGGAAATGAGTTTGTGCTTTATGTAATGAAAATGTATCGTTCAGTTCATCGCGAAAAGCATCATCATGAAGCGTTTATCCGTTTTGAAAAGATTAATCAAGATTTGTTTTTTGCTAAAACAGAACCCAAATACAATATTTTACCTTTGATTATCCATCATTTTAGAAAAAGGTATGCGGATCAAAATTGGATTATTTACGATAGGATTCGAAAATATGGAATTTACTATGATAAAAATTCAAAACAAGTTCATCAAATACAATTAAATTTCACTCCAAAATCTACAACATTACCTACCGAATACATTGATGTGGATGAAAATTTGTACCAAGAATTATGGAAATCCTATTTTCATTCGACAACGATTGAGGCGAGAAAAAACTCGAAATTACAGATGCAATTGATGCCAAAGCGATTTTGGAAAAATTTAACTGAGTATAATTAAAAAAGGCTACAAATTGTAGCCTTTTAACTATTTATTTTTTTGGTAAGAATACCTCTGCCATCATACATCGAGCGCTTCCTCCTCCTATTTTTTCAATCAAATCAATCTTAACAGGTAAAATTGGATTATAGTTTTCAATCTTAGAAATTTGATCTTCTGTTAATGAATTATAAGCTGTCTGCGACATTACCAAATATGATTGTCCTAAACCACCAACTTGCAACATATTTCCAGCAAATTGATGCATTTGCGTTTCTGTAATTGGAATAATCTCTTTTCCAGATTCTAAAATATACTCGCAAACCGCTTTCTTTTCTTTCTTATCATCGATAGAATCCAAACAAATAATCGCATATTTATCTGCTATACACATCATTACATTAGTGTGATAAATAGGTTTACGCTCATCGTTTACTGTTTGATTGGCTTGAAAAATAACTGGTGTATATTCTAATTCCTCACAAAATTCAATTAACAAATCCTCATCTGTACGTTGAGAAACACAAGCATAAGCCAATTCATTTTCGCGATCAAGAATAATACTTCCTGTTCCTTCTAAGAAAATCTCATCCTCTTCAGCGGATGTAAAATCAATCACATCTTCGATGTGAAATCCTTTCTCTTCTAATAAGCTCAATACATCTTCTTCGCGACGTTCTTCTCTTCTATTTTTTGCAAACATTGGATATAAGACAACATTTCCGTTATCGTGAAAAGAAATCCAATTGTTTGGAAAAATCGAATCTGGCGTATGTGGTGAAGCGGTATCTTTTATCGTAATGACATTAACACCTTTTGAGCGTAAAGCCGAAACCATTCCTTGAAATTCTGACAAAGCTTCTTTCTGAATATCTTCGTGCGATTCTGTTGTTTCGGTTTGAAAATAATTGTTAACAGCTGTTTCTGGATTGTAGTAAAAAGCTGTCGGTTCAACCATTAAAATAGTTGATGTATATTGTTTTTGTTTCATGTTATTTTCGGATTAAAGGCATAGTCGAACATCTTAATAAACCTCCCATTTTAGAGACTTCTCGGTAATTAATCCGTTCAACTTTTATATTCCATACATTTTCTAAATGATCATTTAAACGCGTAAAATTTTTCTCAGAAACGACTACTTCAGGAGAAATAGAAAAAATATTTGGATTCATCCAATACATTTCTTCTTTCGTTACTTCGAAAAGATTTTCTTTTCCAAAAATATCAACTATTTGCTGATATTCATGTTCAAATAAGAATCCGTCTTTGTAAATAATTGCTTTGTCTTTTCCAACAGGATTAAACGTGCAATCTAAATGCAAAATACCTTCGTACGGATCTTGGTCATTCTTTTTCAATTCGAAATCTAAGACTTTCTTATTTGGAAATTTAGCTTTGATATACTCTACAAATTGAACATTTGTACGTCCAGTTTTGAATTGTTTAAAATCAGCTTGTTTGTAAGTTCCGACAAAAATATAATCGTTATACAAAATAACATCTCCACCTTCTACATATACTTCTTCAGGTAAAGAATTGATTTTATTTCCTTTAAACAAACGTTTAATATCGCGATAAGCTTGCAATTCTTCAAAACGGTCTGGAATAATATTCGCTATAAAAAATTCATCTTCAATCACAAATCCGACATCACGAGAAAAAACTTGATTACAATTTTCTATTAAAGTTGGACGTAAAACTTCTACTTCATATTTTTTTAAAACTTGTTCAAATTCTGACATCTCCTCAATCAATTTTTCTTCTTTGGGATAATCATTATTTTTTACAGTTTCATAAGATTTTGCATCGAAAGTTTGATCAAGTGTTGGATTAACTCCATTAGATTCAGCTCGACCCAAAACTACAGTTTGTAGCTGTGCCGTTTCATTCTGTACATTTAATCGCATATTTTTTGTGGTTTTTTATTTTTTTTCAAAAAAAATCCCGCAATTAGCGAGATTTAATTTCTGTATAAATATACATTTTATTTTTTAATTCCTAAAGCTTTCAAGCCATTTACAGTTGCAATATTCGAAAGTTGTTCCACATCATAGAAGTGACAAGATTCTAACATTACACGCAATTCTGTAAGTAAATGTCCGTCAGAGAAAGGTTTGTAAATATCATTGATATTATCTGTTCCAAATGCAACATTAATTCCTCTTGGAATCATTTCATCAACAGGCGTAATTGAATTATGAGAAGGTGCTAAACGCTCTGTACGATTGTGATCTATCCAAGCAGTT
Organism: Empedobacter stercoris; assembly: GCF_025244765.1. Lineage (NCBI taxonomy): Bacteria > Pseudomonadati > Bacteroidota > Flavobacteriia > Flavobacteriales > Weeksellaceae > Empedobacter > Empedobacter stercoris. The sequence continues at coordinate 540,291 of NZ_CP104209.1, forward strand.
GGACAAGATACAATGTGCATATCTGCTTTTTTGATTAAATCATATAACTCATAACGGTATTTTCGGGGATGCGCTGCAACAGATATAGAGTGCACTGCTGAAACTTTTCCTTGCATTCCGTGTTCTATTGTTTTCAATGCTAACTGCTCTGTTTCAATCTCTTCATCGGTATTAAACTGATCGACATGTACATGAACCAATTTGTTTTTTGCCTTTGCTGTAGATAATAAAATATCTAAATGCTCTTCTTCTCTACCAAAATCCTTGGCTGGTAAACCACCGATAATATCCACAAAATCAGAAGACATGTCAAACCATTCGCGTGCTTTTGGTTCAATAACACCTTTCAACACTTGATTTGCAAAACGCATTTCGATGTCTTTCCCGTAATTATCTTTTAAGCGCTGAGCGGCTTGAATACTACGATCTTCGATAACTTCATCTGCATCAATAAAAGAACCAATTGCTTGACAACCTTGCTCTAACATAAAGTTAATTGCTTTTTCCATACGGAAATAAATGTCATCAACAGATGAATTACGTTTCATGTCATCAACTAAGTGCCATTTTTCTTTTAAATATGAATTTGATAAAGCGAAAGTGTCCGAAGTTAACGAATAAGCTCTGTCTAAATGTGAATGTGTATTAACCCAACCTCCTTTTTCTTTGATTCTCTCAAGTACTTCTTCGATCGGATTGTAGTTTTGTCTGTTCATCGTGAGTTGTTTGTTTTCGGGATGTAAAATTAACAAGATTATTCAACAGAAATGAAGCGATTTTATCAAAAAGATTTGTGTAACTTTGTGCCTTTGTTAGTAACCTCAGCAAATAAAAAAATCCAACATTAAGTTGGATTTTTTGTTTTACTCTTTCTATCTTAACGATTTGGATTAATTTCGACTAAAACTAATTTTTATATGTTCTCTTAACAGATTGAATTCCCTCGATATTCTTTAATTCCATCATAATTTTTTCTAATTCTGCTTTATTTTTAACAGAAACTGTAATTTTTCCATCAAAAATACCTGCATCTTCAGACAAATTAATACTGTGCATATTCAAGGAATTATTTTTCGAAATCACCAATGTAATATCACTTACCATTCCCGAACGATCTAATCCTTGAAGTTCAATCAGTGCTTTAAATTCTTGTTGAGAAGAATCAATCCATTTAGCCTTAATAATTCTATAAGCATAATTTGCTTGTAACGAAACAGAGTTAGGACAATCAACTTTATGTACTTTTATCCCTTTCGAAACGGTAATAAATCCATATACTTTATCTCCTGCAATTGGATTACAACAGCTTGCTAATTCATAATCTAAACGTTCCTCATCGTTTCCAAAAACAAGACTATCTAATTTTGTTTTATCAACAGGAATATCTTCTTTCTTCGTTGTATTGAATGTTGATTTTCTAAATCGATTGATTAAACCAGTAAAACCAGAATTGCGTTCTGCGAACTTACGTAAATCATTGTTGTCTATAATTCCCATAGCAACATTATAAAACACATCCATACTTGAACCTAACTTAAAGTATTGCTGTAACTGATTAACTGTATTTTCGTTAAAATCAACCTTTAAGTGTCTCAATTTACGTTGAATAATTTCTTTTCCTTCATCGGCGATTTTGCGTTTATCCGAATTTAAAGAAGCTTTAATTTTACTTCTCGCTTTACTTGTTACGACATAATCTAACCATTCTAATTTTGGTTTTTGTTGCGTCGAAGTAATAATTTCTACCTGATCTCCACTTTGTAATTGATGCGATAAAGGATACAATTTTCCATTGACTTTTGCTCCCAAACAGTGATCACCAACATTCGAGTGAATTGAGTAGGCGAAGTCTAACGAGCTTGCTCCTTTTGGTAGCGAATGCAAATCTCCTTTTGGCGTAAAAACATAGATTTCTTTTGAATACAAATTGAATTTGAAATTGTCCATAAATTCAATTGCATCTTTTGTATCTTCTTGCTCTAACATTTCACGAACTTGGTGAATCCATTCATCTACTTTCGTTTCATCGTTTGAGACATTTTCTTTGTATTTATAATGTGCAGCAATCCCCATCTCTGCTACTTCATCCATTCTTTCGGAACGAATCTGAACTTCAACCCAACGTGCTTGTGGTCCCATCACAGTCACGTGAAGCGACTCGTAACCTGTTGTTTTTGGTTGAGAAATCCAATCGCGCATACGTTTAGGATTTGGTATAAATATATCCGTAATTAAAGAATAGATTTTCCAAGCTAAGAATTTTTCATTTTTTCTATCCGAACGATAAATGACACGAATAGCAAATAAATCAAACACCTCTTCGAAAGGGATTCCTTGATTTATTGTCTTTCTATAAATAGAATTAATCGATTTTGAACGCCCTTTAATCTCAAACTCCAGCCCTTCGGCTTCTAATTTTTCTGAGATTAATTTACAGAAATCATCAATGTATTTTTTTCTTTCTGCTTCAGTTTCAGTTAATTTATGCTCAATATTGTAGTATGCATCTGGTTTGGTGTATTTTAAACTCAAATCTTCTAATTCAGATTTGATGTTATACAATCCCATTCTATGTGCTAAAGGTGCATAAATAAAAATCGTTTCAGAAGCAATTTTTAACTGTTTATCTTCTCGCATACTTTCAAGTGTACGCATATTGTGGAGACGATCTGCGATTTTAATCAAAATAACACGAACATCTTCTGACAAAGTCAATAAAAGCTTTTTGTAATTTTCTGATTGAATGGAAACATCTTGTTTATTTAAAACTGCTATTTTTGTTAATCCATCAATAATTTTAGCAATCTTTTTCCCAAAAAGTTTCTCAATATCTTCTAAAGTATAATCAGTATCTTCTACAACATCATGCATTAAGGCAGCAGCAATAGAGGTTGCTCCAAGTCCAATTTCGTCAGCAACTATTTTCGCAACAGCTATTGGATGATAAATATAAGGTTCTCCAGTTTTTCTGCGTTGATCTTTATGCGCATCAACAGCCAAATCAAATGCTTTGCGAACTAATTTTTTATCGTCATCGGACAGCGTGACATATGTATTTTGAAGCATCTCTTTATAACGTCTTGTTATTTCGATGTTCTCTTTTTCTAATTGTTCATTTGTAATAACGTGAGGCGTCATTTATCTATATTTATGGTAAAATTAGTATTTTATATTATTGTTAAAAAAAGTTAGTCAAACCTTTATTTATCCGCTTTTATTCAAATAAATATACGATATTTTCTATTTATACATCTGTTATTTTGTTTATTTAAATTGTAAATTTAAGAAAATAACATTGAATTGATTTTTAATGTGTATTTGACACACTATCAATTTGATAAGAATTAACGATTTTTAACTGATGTTTTTAACATTTACTCATTCAAACGTCTTAAAATTTATTAAAAATACAAATATTTTCTATGTCTTAAAATAATTAATCAAATAATAATTTATCAAATAAAAACAATTCGTAATTTACCGCAACAAATAAAACACAACACACACACAAATGGATTACAAAACTTTATACTCAAAAAGTATTGAAGAACCCGAACTCTTTTGGAAAAAGGAAGCTTACAAATTGGCTTGGTCAACTTACCCTGAAGAAATTTTAAGAAAAAATGAAAATGGCTATTATTCATGGTTTCTAGATGGAAAAATCAACATGAGCCGTTTGGCTTTAGAGGAAAATATTAAAGCTGGTCGTGGCGAACAAAATGCGTTAATATATGATTCACCCGTAACTGGAGTTAAACAGAAAATAACATACAACGAATTATTAGATAAAGTTAGTCGTTTTGCAGGTGGATTAACTTCATTAGGACTAACGAAAGGCGATACAGCCATTATTTATATGCCGATGATACCTGAAGCTATTGTAGCTATGTTGGCATGTTCAAGAATTGGTGTAATACATTCGGTGGTATTCGGAGGTTTTGCTGCTCCAGAATTAGCGATTAGAATTGATGACGCTCAACCAGATGTCATTATTTCATCTTCTTATGGTGTAGAAGTTAACCGTCAAATCAATTACAAACATTTAATTGATGAAGCTATTAATTTAACGATATATAAACCAAAAGATATTATCATTTTCGAACGTCCAAATCACAGCGACGATTTATCTGCAGCTAATGTACATACATACGATGAAATGTATAAACACGAACCTGTAGAACCAATAGAAGTTCCGAGTACACATCCATTATATATTCTGTATACATCTGGTACAACTTCAACTCCTAAAGGTGTTGTTCGTGATACAGGTGGCTACGCAACCGCTCTAAATTCAACCATGAAATATTTTTATGATTTAGAACCTGGTGACACGATTCTTACAGCAAGTGATATCGGATGGGTTGTTGGACATTCTTATATTGTATATGCTCCTTTGATTTATGGCGTAACAACTGTTATATATGAAGGTAAACCTATCAAAACTCCAGATGCTGGTGCGTTTTGGCGAATGGTTGAAGAATACAAAATAAAAAATGTATTTACTGCTCCAACAGCAATTCGTGCAATACGAAAAGAGGATCCAGAAGGAAAATTATTTCAACAATATGATACAACGAGTTTAAAACGTCTGTTTTTAGCTGGAGAACGATGCGATACTTCTACATATTATTGGTTAAAAGAAATTTCGAAACGTCCCGTTATTGATCATTGGTGGCAAACAGAAAGTGGATGGCCAATGTTAGGTATATGTGCAGGATTACAAGAAATAATGCCAGAACCTGGCGCTGCAGGACTTCCTGTTTTTGGATACAACATCAAAATCGTAAACGAGGAAGGAATCGAAAATGATGTAAATGAAGAAGGGCCTATTGTAATCAAACTTCCACTTCCTCCTGGATGTATGGCAAGTTTATGGCGAAACGAACACCGATTTATTAAAGGATATTTTCAACAATTTCCTGATCATTATCTAACAGGAGATGGTGGTTACAAAGACGAAAATGGATTTGTCTTTATCACTGGTCGAACAGATGATATTATAAATGTTGCAGGACACAGATTAAGCACAGCTACAATGGAAGAATTAGTTTCTTCTCATCCTGATGTAACGGAATGTGCTGTTGTTGGAATAAAAGATGAATTGAAAGGTCAAGTTCCAATCGGATTTATTGTTACAAAAGAAAACGCAACAAAAACTGAAGAAGAAATTGAAAAAGATTTAATTGCTTTGTTACGTAAAGAAATTGGAGGAATAGCATGCTATAAAACAACGATTAAAGTTGATCGCTTACCAAAAACTCGAAGTGGTAAGATTTTGCGTAAAACTTTAACTCAAATTGCAGATGGAACACCATTTACAATTCCTTCTACAATAGAAGACGCGTCTGTTTTAGACGAGTTAATACATGAATTCACAAGAAGAAGTATCGGCGCAGCCTTTACTTCTACAAATTCATAATTTTTTTTCCATTCACTATTCAAAAAGCAGTGATCTCTGGATTACTGCTTTTTTTATGAATTAAACTTATTGATTACATTGTTGTTAACAATTCGATCATTTCTTTATTTTCTTGCAATAACGCATGATCTTTTGCTGTCCTTCCATTAAAGTCTTTAATATTAAGATCTGCACCTTTTTCAATCAACTTTTTAGCAATATCATTTCTACCAAACGTAACTGCAAAAATTAATGAAGTAGCTCCATTAAAATTAACTTGGTTTACATCTGCTTGGTGAGCTAATAAAACATCTACCATTTCTTGATAACCTTTAAACGCAGCTCCCATCAAGGCATTGTTACCCGATTTATCCTGAGCATTTGGATTCGCTCCATTTTTTAACAAGGACAAAACCGCTTCCTTGTTGTCATTATAAACCGCTAAAATCAAAGGAGTAAAACCTCTATCATTAGCCTGATTAACATCTGCACCTTTTGTAATTAATTGTTCGATTAATGCAATATCATTCTCTCTTGACGCAGTATATAAATCTTGTGCAATTACTGTGTAAGTTGTTAGAAAAAAGACGAATGCTAAGAATAATCTTTTCATATATTTTATTTTTCAGAAAGTCATGGAGTCAAAACCAATCGACTCCAATCCATTAATTTATTATTTTGGTAAGTATTGTTTTACATCATTTATAGAAGTATTGGTTGCTTTCATTAAACGTGTACCGTATTCATTATTTGCTTGATAAAAATGGGCAATCATTTTGTGGACGATAACTTTATTTTTCACTGTATTTAAAGCTCCTGATAAATTTTTAATTAAATTTTCTTGATCCTTCTTAGAAAAAGATTGATACAAATCACCTGCTTGTGCAAAGTTATTTTCTTTATCAATCACATGCTGAGTAGTTGTCGTTCCTGCAGGAAAAACTGATTTTGAATAATTGAATTTTGCGTTATCTACCACTTCAGGAACATTTGTCGATGGTTGATAATTTACATCACCTTTTTGTTCACGTAATGACATATAACCATCTTGGTTGTATGTTTTGACTTGAGTTTTTGCTGCATTTACAGGAATTTGTTGAAAATTCCCTGTTAAACGGTGACGCTGTGTATCTGTGTAAGAAAATAATCGACCTTGTAACAATTTATCTTCTGATGCTTCGATACCTGGTACTAATGTAGCAGGCGCAAAAGCAGCTTGCTCCACTTGTTGAAAATAATTTGTCGGATTCTCTTTCAACGTCATTGTTCCAACTTTAATTAATTTAGCTATAGATTCTGGCCAGACTTTTGTGACATCAACAGGATTGAAATCTAAACGTTCAAAATCTTCTCTTTTTAACATTTGAACATATAAATCCCATTTTGGAAAATTTCCTTTCTCAATTTCTTGATGCAGATCCAACGTTGCATGTTCAATAGCTGTAGATTGAATTTCGTTCGCTTCTTGCTGTGTTAAGTTCTTCACTTCTTGTTGAGGCTTCCATTTGTATTTTACATACGTCACTTCACCTTTATTATTTACCCATTTGTAAGCATGCACACCGTTCCCTTCCATCTGACGGTAATTCGCAGGTATTCCGTAATCAGAAAATAACCAGGTTAACATATGTGTCGATTCTGGAAGATTAGAAAAGAAATCAAATACTCGATTAGGGTCAGAAGCACCGTTTGTTAATGGAGAAGGTTTGAAAGCGTGTACCATATCTGGAAATTTAATCGCATCACGAATAAAGAAAACTGGTAAATTATTTCCAACTAAATCGTAGTTACCTTGCTCCGTATAAAATTTCACTGCAAAACCACGTGGATCACGGTAGGTTTCTGGTGAACCTTGTTGATGAGTTACCGTTGAAAAACGTACAAATAATGGTGTTTTTTTTCCTGCTTGTGATAAGAAATCTGCCATAGTAACCTCAGAAAAATCTTGTTCTGCTACAAATTCACCAAAAGCTCCAGCTCCTCTCGCATGAACAACACGTTCTGGAATACGCTCTCGGTCAAAAGCTGCTAATTTTTCAATGAGATGAATATCTTCTAATAAAACTTGCCCATTATTGCCTAATGTTTTAGAGTTTTGATTATCTCCAACAGGAGCCCCTGTATTTGTAGTTAATTGTTGTGAAAATGCAACAGTAGATAGAAAAGCTAATCCTAGTACGAAACTTCTTTTGATCATAATTATAGTTTTAATCTTTATTTATTATTTTAAGACACCACAAAACTATAACCAGTCAAACTATAAATCAAATCTATAAAATCTATTAGATATAATTAATTTTTATAATAATTAAATCTCAACAAATTAGTCAACTCAAATCGTAGATATATTATTTTACAATAGATTAATAAATTAATACTATACCAGAACTGTTGATTTATAAAATTCATAAAAAAAACCGCTATACAGCGGTTTACCTATTATATGGATTAATATTTTCTGAAACGTTGAAACGAAACTGTTGGTTTTATTTTTATTGATTCATTAGCGATCAAAATCATTACATTCAAATGTTGATTAAACTTCCATAATGAGTTTCCTTCAACCTCTATTCCTTGTGGAGTTCTAATAAGTTCTAAATTTGTGTACATCATAATCTGTGTGTGTTTTTTGGTTGACGCTAATATTATGTTAAAAAATAAATATTTTGTTAATTCATCTTAACATACTTAATAAAATTAAAAGTTTCCTATAATACGCGATATTTATAAATTCATTTTTAAACTATCACATATTATACCAAAAAATATATCACGTATTTATTTAACGTTAAATTTTAAGAAATTTGACTCCAACCTACTTTATCTTTATGATTTTCAATAAAATATTTTTTTGTATTTTGATAAATTGGTGATGACAAAGTCGGGTCTTGATTTAAGATAATTTCAACACATTTTCTTGCTGCATACAACACTTCTTTATCTTTTGACAAATCAGCAATTTTAAGATTTAGAACACCACTTTGTTGCGTTCCCATCATATCGCCTGGACCTCGTAGTTCCAAATCTACCTCTGCAACTTGAAATCCATCATTAGTTTGACACATCGTTTGAATGCGACGTTTCGAAACGTCATTCAATTTTCCTCCTGTCATCAAAATACAATAGGACTGCTCTTCACCCCGCCCTACACGTCCACGAAGTTGATGCAGTTGAGAAAGTCCAAATCGTTCAGAGTTTTCGATAATCATTACCGAAGCATTAGGCACATTAACACCCACCTCTATCACAGTTGTTGCAACTAATATTTGTGTTTCATGATTTTTGAAACGATTCATTTCAAATTCTTTATCAGCAGGCTTTTGCCTTCCATGTACTATACTAATTCCATATTCTGGTAAAGGAAAAGCACGCGAAATACTTTCGTAACCATCCATCAAATCTTTTAACTCTAATTTTGCAGACTCTTCAATTAACGGATAAACAACATATATTTGACGACCTTTGGCAATTTCATCTTTCATAAATTTAAAAACACTTAACCGATGCGCATCTGTTTTATGAAGAGTCTTTATTGGCTTTCTACCTTTTGGTAACTCATCGATCACAGAAACATCTAAATCGCCATACATTGTCATAGATAATGTCCGAGGAATTGGCGTTGCTGTCATCACTAGAATGTGAGGTGGAAGTTTAGCTTTACGCCAAAATTTAGCACGTTGAGCCACACCAAAACGATGTTGCTCATCAATAATCGCTAATCCTAAATTCTGAAAAATAACGTTATCTTCTAATAAGGCATGTGTTCCGATAATGATTTTTAGATTTCCATTTTCTAAATTCTCAAGAATTGGTTGACGCCTTTTTTTCGTGACCGAACCTGTTAACAATTCAACAGAAACATCTAAGCCGTTCAATAATTCTGTAATACTTTCATAATGTTGTTGTGCCAAAATTTCGGTTGGCGCAATTAAAGCAGCTTGATAGCCATTATCTACTGCGATCAACATCGTTAACAATGCAACCATTGTTTTTCCTGAACCTACATCTCCTTGCAATAAACGATTCATTTGTGCAGGTTGACGAAGATCAGAGCGAATTTCTTTAACCACTCTTTTTTGAGCATTTGTCAGTTCAAAAGGTAAATATTCGTTGTAAAACCTATTGAAATAATGACCAATTTCTGGAAAAGAATTACTTCTATTCTTTTGTTTATTAACTGCTTTTTGAGAAAGATTAGCTAAATTCAGAAAGAAAAATTCTTCAAATTTTAAACGTCGAATAGCAGCATTTAATTCTGTTAAATCCTTTGGAAAATGAATCGCTTTTAAGGCTTCATTTCGTCCAACTAATTTATAATGATCAATTACATTTTGAGGTAAATTTTCAGGAATATCGATTTTTTCAGCAAAAAGGTTCATCATCATTTTCTGAAGAACTCGATTTGTAATTCCTTTTTTCGTTAATTTTTCTGTGCTTGGATAAATAGGAAATAAACCAAGTGGAATATTCTTAGCATCTTCAACTAATTCTATCTCAGGATGCGTAATACTAAGATTGTTATTGAATAAATTTGGTTTCCCATAAAGCACAACTTCTTTGAAAAGATCATTTTTTAGTTTCTCTTTTTGCCAAGATGAAACCTTGAACCAAACCAATTCCAACGTTCCTGTTCCATCCTGAAACTTCCCAACTAAACGCTTTACTTTACCTTGATTTATTTCTTCTAACTGAACAATTTTGCCTTTTAATTGAATTTCGGCAGCTGTAGATGAAATTTCAGAAATTTTATAAAATTTCGATTTATCAACATAACGAAAAGGAAAATGTTGTATCAAATCTTCGTATCTAAAAATTCTGAATTCACTTTGCAGTGTTTTAGCACGCTCAGGACCAGCTCCCTTCAAATATTCTATGGTTTTCTTTAATGGATTTTGATACATTTTTCTACTTTAGAAAGTCGCAATTTACCAAATTTTAACGACAAACTATGTCATCTATGTTACAAAATAAGCTCGTAGAATTACTTTATATTTGTATAAAATAATAAACAAATGAAATTAGAAGAATACATCAACAAGGGGTTAACGTACGAAGATTATATCACACGTGTAGAAGATGAGTTAGAAAATGAAATCGAAAACGATGATCCGAAAGAATATGTGCAATATTATGCGTTGGGATTACAACGTATGAATAGAGTTTATAAAACGTTTAAATTAAATCCTGCTCAAGAAACACGTATAAAATCGACTGTAAATAATTTTAAATTATTAATTATTACAGAGGGATGGTGTGGTGACGCTTCTCAAATTTTACCAGTTGTAGAGCGATTTGCAAATGCCTTAAACGTTTCGACACATTATATTTTCAGAGATGAGAATATGGATTTAATGGAAAAATACAAAACAAATGGAGCTGCTTCTATTCCAATTATTATTGGTGTAAATGAGGATAATGAAGAAGCTTTTCGTTTTGGCCCTCGTCCAAAAGCTGGAATGGAAATGTTAGCTCGTTTTAAAAATAATCCTGATAAATATTCGGCAGATGAGTTTCACGAAGACTTACAACATTTCTATAATAAAAATAAAGGAGAAGATATTGTAAATGAAATTTTAGATTTAATCGACGAAAATATCGCGAATTAATCAGGTTTTTCAATTTGTTCAACTTGTTAATTGTTTGCATCTTTGTGTAAGATTTTTTTTAAAAAAATATGAAAGGAAATAAACAAATTATTTTTGCTATCGTTGTAGTAATTGCTTTAGTTGCTATAATGTTTACACCGGTTGGTACATTTTTTAAAAATAAAATGGAAGATAATAGCCACATTGCTGGTGCTGATGTAGAATTATCAGAAAGTGATTATGATATTGATTTGATTGGATATAATGGAGCAACAAATACTAACTTGCTTGATTTCAAAAAAAGTGGGGAAGTCGTTTTTCTAAACTTTTGGGGAAGTTGGTGCCCTCCTTGTGTTGCAGAAATGCCAACTATTCAGAAATTATATGAGGCAAAAGGACAAAAAGTTAAATTTGTACTGGTTACAATTCAAGATAAACCGAAAGTTTTTAATCCATTTTTGGAAAAAAATAATTATACAATGCCCGTTTATGAGCCAAATAGTCCAATATCAAATAATATGTTACCGAAAGTTTTTCCAACTACTTACATCTTAAATAAAAAAGGAGAAGTTGTATTAAAAGAAACAAAAACAAGAGATTGGAACGATAAAGAAATTAATGATCTGTTAGATCAATTAGTTGCAGAATAATTTCATTCTAAAAACATATAAAGCGTCATTAACTTAATTATTAATGACGTTTTTTTATTGTCATTCTTTTTCTAATTTTCTCTCATCGAAGCAAGTTGTAATAAAGAAGTTGCGGTATTATGATTTCTTGTTGTTGCACTTACTTGTAATAAATTTTCGAAAAAAATATTGGTCAATTTTGTTTTTCCATATCCAAATGGACAGTACAAATAAACCACTTCATTCTTGATTTCGTATTGTTCATCTTCGGCTTTTATATGTTCAATTTTCTCCTTATCAAATTCTGCTGGTTGATTTCCCAAAAAAGTATAATATAAAAACTCTTTATCGAGTGTAGAATCGTGAAGAAAAGGATTTTCCTCTATGATACGTTTTAATTTATCTATGGTAAGAATTAAGACTGGAACTTCAAAAGCAAGTGATTCAGCAATTTTATCATGAATTAAATCTGCTATTTCTTTGAGATTGGTCAAGTTTGAAGAAAAAACCGCATTACCACTTTGAACATAAGTTGTCACATTCACAAAAGATAAATCTTCTAAAAGCTTCGTTAAAACATCCATTTTGATGATTTTTTTTCCGCTAACGTTGATTCCTCTTAGAATCACAATAAATGTATTCATAACCTACTTTGTTGACACTAAATTAGTTCATTTAGAATTAAATATAAACCTAAATTTTAGAATTACAACAACAAAAAAATAAATTAAACATGTTATTTTATGATTAACAATTAATATATTAGATTAAATTAAAAAGTATGACAACCAATCGATTAGAAGCCTTTAGTGATGGCGTTCTTGCTATCATTATTACCATTATGGTATTGGATTTAAAAGTTCCTATTGGTAATGATTTAATGAGTTTAAAACCATATTTACCTAAATTTTTAAACTATTTATTTAGTTTCATTTATGTCGGAATCTATTGGAATAATCATCACCATCTTTTTCAAGCAATCGAGAAAGTGAATGGTGGAATTCTTTGGAGTAATTTACACTTACTTTTTTGGCTCTCTTTATTACCTGTTTCAACGGGTTGGATGGGCGAAAACTTTCATTCAAGATTTCCAGTTGTATTTTATGGTTTTGTATTATTAATGAGTAGCCTTGCCTTTATGCTCATCGAAAAAACAGCTATAAAACAAGAAGGAAAAGAATCTATTATTGGTAAATCGGTAAGTCAAAATCTAAAAGAAAAAGGATCAAGTATTGGCTATATTTTAGGTATTGTTTTAGTTTTTATTCAACCAGAATTTGGAATAGTTGTGTACGGTATTATTGCTTTAATTTGGTTAATCCCAGACAGAAGAATAGAAAAATCAATGAAATAATTTTAAACATATATTATTAATTATAAAGCAATTAAATGAACTATATTAAACTTTTAATTTAATTACTTTTTTACGTTTTCTCTTCTTAAACATAACACGTAACAAGCGATAACCATAGGTTACTTTTTTGCTTTTTGTGATAATAGGAAAAGCCATTGTACACATCAACGCAATACACGCTGTTGTGCCTAATGCACCTCCATAACCATTAAAAATTTGACTCGTGTAATGCAATAAAATAGCAAATAACATGGGCGAAAAAATCAACGAAAAATAACTAATATTAATTGTCGAAGAAACCATTCCGATGAACGTTCCACCAATTACGTAAAGAGGTATATTGTCCGTGTAAAATTGAGGCAAAATGGTTGGAAAAAAGTAGAAAAAACCACCAATAATCATCGCTATCACCGCAGATGAACGAACTGGACCTTGCTTAAAACGAATGTTTAATTCAAAAGTTGTCAACGATGCAATAATGGAACACATCATTAATATTAAAAATTCAATAATCATTAGCCTAAGATTAATTTAAACAATAACATACTCAATAAAACGCCAATAAAAGCTAAAGTACCAAGTTTTCCACCTACACCAACAAATAATGATTTTGTGGCAAAAAATAACAACGCAGTAAAAATTCCTGCTGTAATAATCATCCAATAAACATATTCAACATCCAAGGAAGTCATTCCAATAAAAGCTCCACAATAAATAGGTCCTGCAACTTGTTTTAAATAATCAGAACGTGGATTTAGCTTCGTTAAAAAGGAACCTAAAGTACCAATAATTCCCGCAGAAAAAACTGCACCTAAGCCTAATTTATTATTCATTAAATAGGTAATTATTGCAGCGATTGGGATCCATAAAACCAATGTTTTTCGATCAAAGGAATATTCGTGATGATGCAAAGGAAATTTGCGGTAAACAATCAGCAAAAGCAGACAAATTGCAACAATAATATACGGTACAAGATCATGTTCTATACGCTCGTTTATAATCGAGAATAGAAATAAAAACTGAATAATAAAAATAATCAGAATGGTAACGAATTTTATGATGCGTTTACTGTTCATTTCAAATTTTGAAGCTGCAAAGTTAATGACTCATTATGAAAAAAATAGAATAATTTTATTAATTATTTTGTATTAAAAAATCCCAAATCATTCGTAAATGATTGGGATTACATTGACTTAAATTATCACAAAAAATAAGTCGTTCTACCTAAAAACCTTTATTCTTTAATTAATTCTGCATTAAAACCAACTTCTTCGATTGTATCAATAATTTCTTCTTCAGTTATTTGTACACCTTTAACTGTTAAAATTTTATCAGGATTATTCGTGTCAACCTCCCAAGATTCTAAATCTTGTAATTGATCTAAGTAAGACTTTACTTTATTTAGACAACTGTTGCAATTTATATTTGTTTTGAATTTTAATTCTTTTGTCTTCATCATTCATTGATTTACACTCACAAATTTCGAACTAAATTGCGGCATACCATTTATATTATTAGGTGAAATAGTTATATGATTTCACAACTAATTAATCGTTTTGAACTACTTTTGCACTCAAACAAAAACAATTTCAATCTCTTTTAAAATGAGTCAACAAAATGACCAAAAAATTGTCTTAGCGATCGACGAAAAACCGAAGTTAGGACAAGGAATATTATTGAGTATACAACATCTTTTTGCAATGTTCGGAGCTACAGTATTAGTTCCTGCCTTAACAGGAATGTCGCCTGCAATTGCATTAATTTCGAGCGGAATAGGAACATTGGTTTTCATCCTTATAACAAGAGGAAAAGTTCCTTCTTATTTGGGTTCTTCATTCGCGTTTATCAATCCAATTATAGCAATGAAAGCGTTAGAAGCAAATCCTGAAAGTGGTATTGCAGTAGGTAGCTTTTTAGTCGGAAGTTTTTTAGTCGGAGTTACTTATTCCATTGTCTCGCTTATCATCGCAACAGCAGGTACAAAGTGGCTGATGAAACTTTTACCACCAATTGTCGTAGGTCCAGTTATTATGGTTATTGGTCTGGGATTGGCTTCAACAGCGATTAAAATGGTGACAAATAATCCTTCTGGAGAATATGATTTAACATATGTTACCATTGGTTTTGTTACATTGATTATTACGGTGATCACCGCAATTTTTAGTAGAGGATTTTTAAGTGTTATCCCTATTTTAGTTGGGATTATTGGTGGATATCTTTTTGCTATTGCAATGGGAGTAGTTAATTTAGAACCTGTTTTACAAGCGAAATGGTTTATGGTTCCAGATTTTACTATTCCATTTATCAATTATACTCCTACACTATCTTGGTATGTTATTTTCCTGATGATTCCCGTTGCAATTGTACCTATTGCTGAACACATTGGACATCAATTAGTCTTAAGTAAAGTAGTTAACAAAGATTTGATTGATGATCCTGGTTTAGACAAATCGATGTTAGGAGATGGAGTTGCGACGATGATTGCTGCATGTTTGGGCGGACCTCCTAATACAACATATGGTGAAAACATTGGCGTTTTGGCTATAACAAGAGCATTTAGTATTTATGTATTTGTTGGCGCTGCCTGTTTTGCTATTTTATTTGGATTTTGCGGAAAAATTTCAGCTCTATTAAGCACAATTCCAACACCTGTAATGGGTGGAGTTTCCATTTTATTATTCGGAATTATCGCTTCGAGTGGTTTGAGAATGTTGATTGAAAATAAAGTAGATTTCAAGGTTAAACGAAACTTAATCATATCTTCTGTTATTCTAATCATTGGAATTGGAGGAGCAGCAATTCATATTGGAGATTTATTTTCGTTAGAAGGAATGGCTTTGGCGTCTATCATTGGTGTTGCATTAAATTTAATCCTTCCAGGAAGAGAGATTATAACATTCAAAGAAATGTTTGATGAAGAAGATTAATCAAATCATAAAAAAAATGGCGAACATTACTGTTTCGCCATTTTTTTATTAATCTTATTTCTAAACATCATCAAAATCAATTGATAAAGTAGCCGATTTTGGTCGAGAAATACACGCTAATGTTATTCCTTCTTCGTAATCAGAATCCGTTAATACATAGTTGTCTCCAATATGCACTTCGCCTTCTGTCACCTTACACATACAAGAAGAACAAACACCTCCTTTACAAGAATAAGGTGCGTCAATACCAGCATCTAACATGGTATCAACCAAATTTTTTCCTCTATCCCAAGTCACTTCAGATGTTTCACCATCGAGTGTTACTGTAACTTGAACCGTTTGAGGACCTTCATCGTGTTTAGTAAAAATATCTTCTGTTTTAACAGATGGATTAAACATTTCAAAATGAATATGTTTTTCGATAATTCCCGCTTCGTTTATTTTCTTAGCTAAAGTCAAAATCATTTCCTCAGGTCCACAAACCATTGCTTCATCAACTTCATTGATATCGATAATTTGATTCAAGATTAAATCAAATTTTTTCTCATCAATTCGTCCGTTGTAAATGAAATTTTCTTGTTCTTGTCTTGTGAAAAAATGATGAATAAAAACGTTGTTTGGATACTTTTGTTTCAATTCCGTCAAACGCTCTTTGAACATAATCGAATTTTCGTCTCTATTCACATAAAAAATGTGGAAGTTCACCCACTCCTCTGTTTGCAACGTAAACTCTAACATACTCATAATTGGTGTAATTCCACTACCTGCAGTAAAAGCCAATAATGTACGTTTTTCGTTGGGTTTTGTAGGAATTGTAAAGCGACCACTTGGTGTCGAAACTTCTAATTGATCTCCAACTTTTAAATCATTGAAAAGATAATTCGAAACTTTTCCGTTTGGTTGAGATTTTACCCCTATACTCCATTTTTTATCATTTGGAGAAGCACATAAAGAGTAGTCTCTTCGTTCTCCGTTTATGTTTAGTGTGATATATTGTCCAGGTAAAAAGTTGTATTGATCTTGCAATTCATCAGGAACATCAAATGTAATTTGAACCGAATCTGCTGTTAATTTTACAATTTCTTTTACCGTTAATAAATTAAATTTCATAGTCGTTTTACTATTTATAATTCTCAAAACAACTCAATATTTAAGATTGTTCTGCTAAATTTGTACAAAAGTAAGATTTTAGATTAAATAGAAAAAATATATGGAAATAGCATTGATCGCTCATGACGGTAAAAAAGCCGAAATGGTAAATTTTTTAATGAAACATAAAGAAGCGTTAAATAAAAACAACATAGCTTTTATAGCAACTGGAACAACAGGTAAATACGCTGAACAAACGGGATTGAAAGTGACACGCTATCTTTCTGGACCTTTAGGTGGTGATGCACAGATTGCAGCTCGTGTTGTAGAAGGAAAAACAAATATGGTTTTCTTTTTTAGAGATCCAATGGGAAAACATCCTCACGAACCAGACGTTAATATGTTATTGAGGTTGTGTGATGTACACAACATTCCTTTAGCTACAAACCCTGCTACTGCCGAAATGTTATTGGATCATTTAAAATAAAATATTTTTAATCAGTAATAATTAGAAAATAATAAAAGGAACTAAAAATTTAGTTCCTTTTATATGACATTTTTGAAGTAAATATTTTCTGGATTCTGCGGATCGATCAAAATATCAACATCTTTTCCTTTTTTTAATCGTTCGTTCGCATTTACATCACCAAAATATTCGAACTCTGTATAATAAATTTTTTCTGTGTTAGGATGTGTGTAAAAAACTTCTACAACATAATCTGGCAAATGATTTTCGCCTAATAAGCTTCTTTTAATTTCTATAATATGAGCTTTAACTTTTAAACCTTTTTTTAATAATCTTGTGCGATTTAGATAATCGAACAAAAAATTAAATCCTAAGTACCCCATTAACAAACTACATAATAAAAATATTATTCCAAGTAGTAGGTTAAAAAATATTTCAAGATTTAAGAAAGAGCATAAAAGAACGAAACCTACACTTAAGAGTAAACATCCTATTGCTATTGACAATTTCATTATTCTTGCATTTGATTTGTATTTTTCACAAATCGTACCAAAAAAAATCTTTTTGTCCTAAAAATTTGATATTATTTATCATTTACCACACCCTTAGTAGGCTGCAGTAAATCTTTCTTTAATGTACTTCGCATTTTCTATTTCATCTGCAATGACAACCGCCACATCTTCTACAGACAAAACACTACGCCCTTCTTCATTAAAAACAGGCACATCTTTTCCAACTCTATATTTTCCTTTTCGCTCTCCTGATGTTCCCTGATGCATTTCTGGTGCTGGAGAAAACATCGTCCAATCCAATTCATTATCTTGTTTTAGGATATTGTAATAATCTCTTGCAGCCAAAGCTCCTTGCTTGATTTCTTCTGGAAAACCAGGAGCGTCTACAATTTGTACTTCTTTTTCGTCATTCACATATAAACTTCCTGCACCACCAATCACTATCAACCGTTTTACGCCTGCTAACTTCGTTGCCTCTTCAATTGCTTTTGCTCCTTTTATATAATCTTCATAAATAGATGGATTTGACCACCCAGCATTAAATGCACTTACAACTACATCCGCCCCTTTCAGGTCTGTAGACAAAGCTTGTACATCATTTACGTCTAAGGCAACTTTTGCTACATTTTTGCTATCCAAAACTTTATCTGTATTTCTTGCAAATGCTTTAATAGATTGATTTCTATCCACTAACTCTTCTACAATGTGTGAGCCTACAAAACCTGTTGCTCCAATTACTGCTACTTTCATTTTTTATAATTTGTTTGATTAATTATATATTGTAATTAATATTGTTACAATTAAATTCAAAAAAAATTTACTGAAAATCATCAGAAAACTCTTTTAATGTTTTATGATTTAATGTTTTTATTAAGTCAGATTCCGCTTTATTAAATAAAACTTCAAGATTTGCGTTCATTTGTTTTCCAATTGGACATTCAGGATTTGTTTGATTCATTTTTCCGAAAATATTTTCGTGATTTACAATTTTATAAACATCTCCAAGTAAAATATCGGCTGCATTTTTCGTTAAAAAAATTCCACCTTCTTTCCCTTTCTTCGAATTGATATAACCTGCTTCTTTCAAAAACCTAATTTCACGACGTACAACAACTGGATTTACATTGATACTTCCTGCAATAAAATCAGAAGTAATTAATTGCCCCTGAAATTTTTCGGCCAAGACTAAAATATGTATAGCTGTTGCGAATCTTAAATTATTCATTTTAATGATTTAATACTTCAAAAGTAATCTTTTATTTTAAATGTAACAAATTTTGATACATTATTATTGATTAAATTCTGCTAAATTTGTAAACATACTGCTATATGTATGGAAAATTATAAAAAACATTTATCAACAATCATTGATTTAACCGAAGAACAATGGTCAAAAATAGAAAATGAATTGGTTGTAAAAGAATACAAAAAAAATGAGTTTATTTTAGAGCCAGGTGTATATTCTGAAGACTATTATTTTGTTGAATCGGGTGTTATTCGTTCTTACACAATTGATGATAATGGGAAAGAACATCTACTACAATTTGGAACAGAAAATTGGATTGTAAGCGATCGAAACAGCGCTTTCTGTAAACAAAAATCTAAGTTTTACATTCAAGCAATTGAAGACTCGACAGTGATATTGTTAAATGAAAAATTGAATGAACTAATTATTAGTTTGAACCCAAATTATTTAGCTGCACAAAACAAATTGATTCAGAATCATGTACGTAGTTTACAAGACCGCATCAATTTATTACTTGGTGCTTCAGCAAAAACGCGCTATTTAGAGTTTATGCGTTTATACCCCAACCAACTTTCTCGCATCCCCCAATGGATGATTGCCTCTTATTTAGGAATCACGCCCGAGAGTTTAAGTAGAGTTCGTAAAGAAATTGCACATGGATAATTATAGTTTTGAAATTTTTGTACCCGAAAAACCGAAAAAAAACAACAAGCAAATTGTAAAATTGATTCTATCTTTTCTTGTTGTTACGGTAATCAGCTTTGTTTTTTTAGAATTGAAAGTTTTTAAAAATCAAACGTATTATTACATTTTTATTGGACTTTTAGCAACAGTTGTGGCCTATTGGAATGGTTATTTCAAAAAACCATCAACAGAATTAAAAGGTAATTTTGATGGAAAACTTACTTTCTCAAAAGATGGAATTTCAGTAAAAGATCAATTTTTTGCTGTTAAGGATTTATTTTCCATTGTAATTGATAATGATGATTATAAAGGAAAAGCAGTAAAATCATTTGGTGAATTTGAAACCCCAGAAGGTTCGCACGGAATTAGTAATTTGATAACATTAAAAACCAAAGACAAACAATTCATTGAAGTTTATTTCAAACAAAATTCGTTATCAGAATTTTCGAAAATAGAGCCTTTTTTAATCAATTATTACAAAAATAATCTACTTTCCGAAGAAGATTTAATTTCGATTATGCATTTAGAATATGACATCGATAAAAACGAATTAAAAAAGAAATTGAGATAATTAAATCAACCTCTATTCTCTCGCTATCATTATTTAATGTAATTTTGTACCACTTTAAAATAAAAAAATATGCAACCAACAGCAGAATGGTTAAAAACTTGGGAATCTAAAAGAGAATTTACTTTGGCTCCTAACGACTTAGAAAAATATTTTACCGATAAAGAAATTAGTGGAGTTGAGATTGACCAAATTGATTTGGGAGAAGTGTCTTTGCCTTCAGGAAAGATTTTTGTGAATGATCCTTTGGGAGAATATTTATCAATGGATAAAGATCCTTATTTCCTTGAAACACCAAAAGGTAATTTTCCTGTCACTGCAAGCATTGTAAAATTTGAAGACGATGGTGATGTTGAAAACTTAATTGGTTGTGTAAAAGTTGCTTTTACAGACGAAAAACCTGTTCGTTATGAAGAAGCAATGAAAGGAATCGAGTTGATTGAAGAATTACAAGAAGGAGAATACTTTGGTTTCTCAATCGAAAGTGGTTTAGCGACTATTGTTGATGCAGAAGCAAAAGATTCTTTTGTAAAATTTATCGATGAGTTCGAAAGTAAAGGTGATGCTAATTTATACGATGATTATTTTAACGCATTATTCGTAGAAAATGCTAAAAATAATCCTAAATATCAATCAGAAGAAGGAGATTGGATCAATTGGACAATTCCAACAACAGAATTTAAATCACCAATTTTTCAGGCTGGTTTCGGAGAAGGAATCTATCCTGCTTATTTTGGATACAATGGAAAAGGAGAAATTGTTGCATTTTACATCCAATTCATCGATGCTGAATTAGAAGATTCAGAAGATGATGACGAATGGTTGTAATAGATTTTATCAAATAATATTTAAAATCCTTCAAGAAATTGAGGGATTTTTATATTTAAAATATGTATCTTAAACTATTATATCTCATATTTAAACTGAATAAAAAACTCCTATTTTTCAATTTACTTATTATAGGAACAATAAGTTGTTCTAAGAAAGTTGATTATCAAAAAGCAATTGAAGCTAATGGAAATTTATTTGATATGAATTATGAATTAAGAGGAAAAACATATGTATTCAATAATCAAACAACTTATTATTTTTATCTTAATACTGATACAATTGAATATATAAGAGTTCTTAAATCAAAAATTCTGGATGATTATAAAAGGTTTGCGCAACTATAATAAACTATTTTACACTAAAAATACAGAAAATAAAAATACTTACGGTTTTAAAAATGAATATAAAATCTCTCAAAAATTGAAAGATAATTGGTATTTATTGGAACAAATTGAGTAAAAACAAAAAACTCCCGCAAATGCGGGAGTTTTTATCTGTATATAAAAGATAATTATTTCGATTTATATTTTACAATACCATCTTGTAACCATTTCAAGTAAACTTCTATATCAAGCTCTGCTTCTAATGGTTTAGAATAACGATTCAAATCTTTGTCAACCACAATATAGTATGGTTGTGCATTGGCATTAAAATGTTCAATCTCGAAAGCTGTCCATTTATTACCAACTGTTTTTAAAGTTCTATTATTTAAATGTTTTGAAAAAACTTGTTCTTCCTTTGGTAAAGGAGTTTGCTCATCAACGTATAACGAAACTAAAACAAAATCTTCAGTCAACATCTTTTTCACACGCTCATCGCTCCAAACACGTTCTTCAACTTTACGACAATTTGCACAAGCATGTCCCGTAAAATCTAACAAAATTGGTTTGTTAACTTTTGTTGCGTATGCAGCTCCTTGTTCAAAATCTTTGAAAGCAGGAATTCCATGAGGTCCAGCAACCATATTTGGATCATCAAATTTAGCAGTTGTTTGTCCACCTCCTACACCTTCGTGGAAACCACGTGGCGATTCAGAATAGGTCATTGGTGGCGTTAATCCACTTAACAATTTTAATGGACCTCCCCATAAACCTGGAATCATATAAATTGCAAAAGTTATCGATAATAATGCAAACAACATTCTTGGCACGCCAATCGTTTGCACAGGCGAATCTAATTCTAATCTAAATTTACCTAATAAATATAAACCTAAGAAGATAAAAATTGCAATCCAAAATGCTAAGAAAATTTCTCTTGGTAACCAATTCATTTGCCATACCAAATCTGCGTTTGATAAGAATTTTAAAGCAAAGGCTAATTCAATAAACCCTAACGATACTTTGATTGTATTTAACCATCCTCCAGATTTTGGCATCGAATTTAACCATCCTGGGAACATTGCAAATAATGTAAATGGAATGGCTAAAGCCAAAGAGAACCCAAGCATTCCTACAATTAATGAATAATAATTTCCTCCTTGCGTTGCTTGTACTAATAATGATCCAATAATTGGTCCTGTACAAGAGAATGAAACCAATGCTAAAGTAAACGCCATAAAGAAAATTCCGATTAATCCTCCTTTATCAGCTCCTTTATCAGCTGCATTTACCCATTTACTTGGTAATGTCAATTCGAAAGCTCCGAAAAATGAAATAGCAAACACAATGAAAATAACAAAGAAAGCTAAGTTTACCCATGGATTTGTTGACATTTCATTTAGTACCGATGGGCCAAAAATTACTGTTGCTAATAATCCTAATGCAACATAAATAACAATAATGGATAAACCATAAATAAATGCTTTTCCAACCCCTTCACCTTTCGATTTACTTTGTTTCGTAAACATACTTACAGTTAAAGGAATCATTGGGAAAATACAAGGCATTAACAAAGCTGCTAAACCTCCTAAAAATCCTAATGAAAAGATTTTTATTAATCCATTATCATGTTTTTCGTTATCTGCTAATAAAGACTCATCTACCTTTTTGATACTATCTTGAGTTGCAGGAACAGCTGCTACAGAATCAACTTCAATAGTGTCTTGTACAATTTCTTTTTCAACTACTGTATCTTTTATTTCAGCTACAGTTTCTTCTATTTTTAACTCCTCTTTTGTTTCTTCAACTTGTGCAGTTGGCGTTAATTTTACGCTACCACTTGTTTCATCTGGTGGCAAACAACGTTCGGCATCACACATCTGAAATTCGATTGTGTACGAAATATTTACAGGTTTATCACCTGTAACTTTTACTTTCTGAACAAATTTTACTTGGTTCTCAAAATACTTTTCATCTTGTTCAAAAATCTGGCTGTATTTATCGATACGTTTTCCTATTTCTCGTACTCCACCAACTAATTTTGCATTGGCAGCTGGTTTAAATGCTGCACTTGCTGGAATTCCTATTCCTCCATCAGGATGTTTTGATGAATAAAGGTGCCAACCTTTATCAATTTTTCCTGTTACCTCAATTTCAAACTCATTTTGTCCAACCTCCTTCACCGAACTCGACCATTTTGCAGGACTAAATAATTGTGCGTTGACTAAAATTGGAAACAAAAAAAGTATCCAAAGTTTCTTTAACATACTGTAATGTTTAAAAAGTTTTTACTTGTTTCTGTTGTTTTGAAACGTTCATCCAAACGATGGTTCACCACCCAAATAATTTGATCTTTTTGGTCACAAAGCAACCATACCTTCTCTTTTTCTAACTTAGAGAGTTTCAAATCTTTCATAAACTTACTCATCAGTTTTTTTTGTCCATTCATTCCGATTGGATAAAAGAAATCTCCCTCTTTCACTTTTCTTAGTTTAAGTGGAAACAAAATTGATGTAAAGTCTACTATTTCTGTAGCGTTTTCGTGTGGATTTATCGATTTCACGAACTTCAAATTTAACGAATTGATTTCAATTAAATCATCAAAAATTGTTATTTCGTCTTCATTTTCTTCTTCTATTGGTTGAAGCAACAAATTCTCTCGATTTTTAACCAATCGATAAGTTGTTGATTTTATTTCACTTCCCGTTTCCGCATCCAAAAATTTCAGAAGTTCTTTACTCGAATAAAAACCATATTTTTCGAATAAATAATACAAAAAAGTTTCTAAAGGTTGAAGTGATTTTAATGGATTAATTTCAATCTTTATTGGATTATCTCCTGAAAATAAATCAGTTCTGACTTCTTCTACTTTATTTTGTATAATTTGATAATTATCATTGATATGACTTAAACTTGCCAAAAAATTCTCATCAAACTGAGGATGAAGTTCTTTTAAAACAGGTGTAATATGATGACGAATTTTATTTCTGGTATATTCATCTGTCGCATTTGTGTAATCTTCTCGCCAACTAATTTCATTTGCTTCTGCATATACTAACAACTCATTTTTTGTAAAGTTTAAAAGCGGACGGAATATTTTTCCATTATCAGTTTGCATTCCAATCAAACCTTTCAAACCTGTTCCACGAGATAGATTAATCAAAAACGTTTCGATATTATCATCCAAATGATGCGCGGTAACCAAAATATCCAAATGATTTTGTTGCTGAACTTGCTCAAACCAATCATAACGCAAATTTCGGCAAGCCATTTCTACCGAATAATTACCTGTTTTTTGATAAGCTGCAACGTCAAAACGAACCGAATGAAAGGGAATATTCAATTTTCCACAATATTCTCTCACTAATGCCTCATCTTTATCTGCATCTACTCCACGCAATTGAAAATTACAATGAGCCACTTGAAAATTTGCAGAAGTTTGACGAAATAAATCCAACAAAATCATACTATCAACTCCCCCACTTACAGCTAATAGATAGCCATGTGTGTTAAAATCGTGTTGATTTAAAAGTAAGTTAAACTCTTGTTGAATGGATTTATTTTTCATGAAATACAAATGTTCGAAATTAGAAATTATTCCTGAAATAGTGTTACACTATTTTTCCTTGTTCTTATAAAATTTACCAATAAAAAAACCTGAAAAATTTCAGGCAAAATTTATTTTAAACTTTCTAATGATTTATTTTCAAGGATTTCTAATGTCGAATCTCTTAATTCTACCATTACCTTATTCAAAGTGCAAACGCCTTCGTTGGGGCAATCGTCGCATTTTTCGTAATAATTTTTACTAACACAGGGTAAAAGCGCAATTGGACCTTCTAAAACACGAATCAAAGAGGCTAAACTAATATCCTTTGCTTCTTTTGCTAAATAATAGCCACCACCTTTTCCTTGTTTTGAATTGACAAATCCCATTTTTTTTAAATCCAATAAAATTGCTTCCAAGAATTTTTTAGGGATAACTTCCTTTTCAGAAATTTGCCCAATCAATACTGGCTTACTACTTTCTTGTCTGGCCAAATGAGCCATCGCTTTTAGTCCGTATTTTGTTTTTTTTGATAACAATTTTATATGATTTAATTACAAAAATAACGTTGATAGTTGTATAAAACAAATATAAGATTAAAACGGTTGAAATGATTTTAAAAATATTTCATCAAAAAATCAATTACCTTTTGGGTTGTAGAAGTATACGGATAATTAAGAAATTTGGATGGCGATAAAATACGATTTACGTGTAAGACTGGCTTCATGTGTGAAAAATCTTTAAACCCTTCATAACCAGTTGACGCACCAATTCCTGAATGATTAACTCCTCCAAATGGTAAATTCGGATGTAAAATATGAACTAAAGTTTCATTTATTACGACAGATCCTGAAGATGTTTGATTTTTAACTTCTTCAATAAAAACCAAGTTATTAGAAAATAAATATAAAGCTAAAGGCTTTTCTTTCAAATTAATATACTCAATTACTTCATTAATCTCTTTAAATGTATAGATAGGAAGTATTGGACCAAAAATTTCTTCATTTTCTATTAAAGCATCTTTCGGTATATCAATTAATAAAGTTGGTTTAATGTATAGTTCATCCTCTTTATATTCATTTCCAAACGGGCATTTCGCACCTTTTTCTAAAGCATCGGTGATCAAATTTTTTAATCGATTGTAATTTTGAACATTTACTATTCGAGCCAAATCCTCTGATTGAGAAGGATTTTTTCCAAAAATATTTTCGACATGTGTAATAAAAACATCTACAAATTGATCGCTGAACTCTTCTTTAATCACTATATAATCTGGCGCAATGCAAGTCTGTCCCAAATTGATCAATTTACCCCAAACAACTTTCTCTACCACTTCTTGCATCGGAATTGATCCATCAATAATCAAAGGCGATTTACCTCCTAATTCTAATGTCACAGAAGAAAGATGCTTAGCTCCTGCTTGCATTACAATTTTACCAACTTTCGGAGATCCTGTAAAATGAATATGGTCAAATTTTTTGGCTAATAAATAGGTGGTTTCATCAACTTGCCCTTCAATAACTGCAACATGATTTTGTTCAAAAACTTCGGATATAATTTTATCAAGTAGTTTAGAAACATTTGGACAAAATTCTGAAGGCTTCAATATGGCTGTGTTTCCAGCTGAAATACATGCTACAAGATGTAGTAAACATAACTGAAAAGGATAATTCCATGGCGAAATAATCAAACAATTACCTAAAGCTTCGGGCTGAATTTTTGCTTTCGAACCAAAAAAAAGAAGATTATTAGAAACAGATTTTATTTTCGACCAGCGATTCAACTTTTTTCGAAATAACCTAATTTCTGATAAAACAGGGAAAATTTCAGTTGAATCTGATTCAACTTTTGATTTTCTCAAATCAATAAACAATGCTTGCTCAATTTCAATTCGGTGATTAAGAATTGATTGTTCTAATTTTAGCAAAAATACTTTGCGTTGAGCAATAGTTAAATTTCGAATAGTTGATTTATTCTTGAATTGCAGTTCGTAAATCTTATCAATTTCCGTTTTAAAATCAGCCATTTTAAACATTTTAGAAATGTTAATTTAATGATTTTTTTTGGAATTTTAGTTTATTTAATTCAATCGTAAAAATGAAAAAGCACTTTTTAAGATTAATTAAAGTTATTTTGAATGAATCTTAATAAATAAAGCGATAGAGAATACAATCTTTAGTTAGAAATAAATTCTTAGAGAAACAGTTGATAAATCGTCAAAATAGAAACTACGCTCGTTACACCGCCAATGACATAGTTGATATTTTTTAGAATAAATGAATTTTCTTCTGATTTTGAATTGAAAAATTTAAGATACAAACTAAAAATTATCATCGAACCAATCACTACGCCTAATGCAAAAATAGAGCTATTAGGTTGACCAAAAACCGTAATTTTATATGAAACTAAAGTTGCGCTTAAAAAGACATAAAAAGGTATCGGAAAAACATTTACAGCTGATAACAATAATCCATATAAAAACTTATTCTTCTGTTTGACATCTCCTTGTTGTTTTAGTCTTTTATTTTTCTTTTTTAGGTCTTGTTTTTTCGCAAAAAATAGAAAATATATCGTAATCATTACAAAAACTGTTAATCCTACTTGCCGGAAAATTTTAGTTACTTCTTCATTAAAATTAATGAATTTTGCTAAAAAAATGGCTAAATAAACTTGAATCGCGATTGTAATTGCTGTTCCTAACATAAAGGTATATGCACTTTTAGTTCCTTCTTGTTTACCAATTTTCACCACCGTCATATTCAATAATCCAGGAATGGATGATCCAATAAAAGCTGTAAAAATTCCGATTAAAAGTAGTTCTAAATACTGCATTAAGTTTTTGTAAAAAGGTCTGCAAAGTTAAGAAATATACTTTTCAATTAAAATTAAATACATAAAAAAAACCACTCCAAAAGGAGTGGTTAAATCTTTATACTAAAATCTAATCTAAGATTATAAAGCTTGTAATTGCTCTTCGATTTGAGCAATTTTAGCCAATGTGTCTGCTTCTTTTTTTCGTTCTGCACCAATAACTTGTTCTGGCGCTCCAGCAACAAATTTTTCATTAGATAATTTTTTACGAACAGAATTTAAGAAACCTTGATAGTATTCTAACTCTTTTTGTAATTTCTCGCGTTCAGCTTCAACATCAATATTATCAGACATAGGAATCATAAATTCTAATGTACCTACACGGAAAGCAAAACCTTTTTCTGGTTTATCTCCAGTATTGAAGTTAGAAACATTTCCTAATTTCGAGAATACATCTACATAGATTTCGTTAGTAGCTTGTGTATCAGCAAAAACTTCTAATGCTTCTTTTGGAGACATTCCTTTTTCTGAACGTAAACCACGAATTGCTGTTGTTGCTTCTTTCGTATTTTCAAAATTTTTGATAATCGTTTCATCAAAAGATGTAATTTCTGGATACTTCGAAACAATTAAAGCTTCGTCATCCGTTCTTTCAGCAATTAAATGCCAAATTTCTTCTGTTAAGAAAGGCATAAATGGATGTAAAACTTTCAATACATTTTCTAAATAACCAATCGTTGCATCAAATGTTTTGCGATCAATTGGTTCTCCAAAAGTTGGTTTAATCACTTCTAAATACCACGAACAGAAATCATCCCAAATTAATTTATAGATTGCCATTAACGAATCTGATAAACGGTATTGATCGTAGTTATGTTCGATATCTGCTAAGGTTTGTTGGAATTTATTTTCGAACCAGTTTACTGCTTTTGCTTGCGCTGTAGTTTGTTCTAAATCTTCTTTAACTTCCCAACCTTTAATTAAACGGAAAGCATTCCAAATTTTGTTGGCGAAGTTACGTCCTTGTAAACATAGCTCCACATCAAATGGTAAATCATTTCCAGCAGGAGCTGTTAATAACATTCCCATACGCGTAGCATCGGCTCCGTACTCGTTCATTAACTCAATCGGATCTGGCGAATTCCCTAAAGATTTCGACATTTTACGACCTTGTTTGTCACGAACGATACCTGTGAAATATACATTTTCGAAAGGCAATTCGTTACGATATTCGTATCCAGCAACAATCATACGTGCCACCCAAAAGAAAATAATATCTGGACCAGTTACTAAATCTTGTGTTGGATAGTAATAATTGATTTCTTCGTTTTCTGGATTATTGATTCCATCGAAAACTGAAATTGGCCATAACCAAGAAGAGAACCAAGTATCTAATGCATCTTCATCTTGACGTAAATCTTCAATAGTTAAAGCAGTATTTCCTGTTTTTTCTTGTGCTAATGGTAATGCTTCTTCTTTTGTTAAAGCAACAACGAAATCTTCGTTTCCTTCACCATAGAAAAATGCAGGAATTTGGTGTCCCCACCATAATTGACGAGAAATGTTCCAATCTGTTACATTCTCCATCCAGTTACGATAGGTATTTTTAAATTTCGCTGGGTGAAATTTAATTGTGTCGTTCATTACGTTATCTAATGCAGGTTTTGCTAAATCTGTCATTTTTAAGAACCATTGATTCGAGATTTTAGGCTCGATAACCGCTCCTGTTCTTTCAGATGTTCCTACATTATTTTTATAATCTTCTACTTTTTCAAGTAAACCTTTTTCTTCTAATTCTTTCTCAACTTCTTTACGCGCTTTGAAACGATCCATTCCGGCATAGTTTAATCCGTAATCGTTTAATTTTGCATCATCCGTAAAGATATCGATGAACTCTAAGTTGTGTTTCTTTCCTAATTCGTAGTCATTCGTATCATGAGCTGGCGTTACTTTTAAACATCCTGTTCCGAATTCTAAATCCACATACTCATCTTCGATGATATTTACCTCACGACCAACTAAAGGAACAATTACTTTTTGTCCTTTTAACCATTCGTAACGCTCATCGTTTGGATTGATACAAACAGCAGTATCCCCAAAAATAGTTTCTGGACGAGTTGTCGCTACAACGATATATTTGTCAGAACCTACAACTTGATATTTTAAGTGGTATAATTTTCCGTTTTTCTCTTTGTAAACCACCTCTTCGTCAGAGATATTTGTTTTTGCTTCTGGATCCCAATTTACCATGCGATACCCTCGATACACTAAACCTTTGTTGTATAAATCGATAAATACACGTTGAACAGATTCAGATAAATCAGGATCCATTGTAAATTTTGTACGATCCCAATCACAAGAAGCACCTAATTTCTTTAATTGATCCAAGATGATACCACCATGCTTATGTGTCCAATCCCAAGCGTGTTCTAAGAATTTTTCGCGTCCGATATCAAATTTAGAAACACCTTCTTCTTTTAATTTCGCAACTACTTTTGCCTCAGTAGCAATTGAAGCATGGTCTGTTCCGGGAACCCAACATGCATTGAAGCCACGCATACGTGCACGACGAATCAAAACGTCTTGAATCGTGTTATTTAACATATGTCCCATATGTAAGACACCTGTGACGTTTGGCGGTGGAATTACAATTGTGTAAGCTTTTCTTTGGTCTGGTGTAGATTTAAAATATTTTTTCTCCATCCAGTATTCATACCATTTTCCTTCTACCTCTGTCGGCGTATATTTCGATGCGATTTCCATTATTTATTTATAACTTAAAAACAAATTTGGGCAAATTTACACAATCTGCCCAATATTTCTTAACTAATAAAGAATTTGTTTATTTATTCAACAACTCGATAAGTAAAATTAAATCTTGCTCTTTTTTCAGATTAAGTTTATTATTATTTACAATTTCTGCTACGTTTTTATCAGTAAATTCTCCAAACTTTTTTGTTGATTTTGGTACGTTAAACAATTTATCATCAAATCCAATCTGTAATTTATCTTGTTTATAATAACTTGTTTTATTTGAAGCATTTAAACCACTTGCTCCTAATCCATCAATTCCATCTATCGTTAACTTTTTGTAAAGTACTATTTTAGCATCCATTGGTGTTAATACTTGCAAATACCTTGAAGACACCACACTTCCTTCTATAAAATTTACATACTTATAAATTTTCCCATTGTCAAACCTAATTATTTGATCAGAATATTTATTCATTTTATATAAATAACCATCGCGTAAAAATTCGAAATCATCAAATAAGGCATTATATCTAAAATTTTCTTTTTCTTTGAAGCCATCAATACTCGCAGGTAAAAAGTTTACATCAAAATACTCATTCTTATTTGTAGAACCATCTGTATATTTTTGTTGTTTCAATTCTGCTACTAACGTTTGCAAATTATATTCATTAACAGTTGCTGTTGAAGATATCTGCGCATCGACACTATTAAAAGTTAAAAGTAATAATGGAATAATTACTGTTTTCATATTAATGTTTTTTTATACTTACTAAAATACAAAAAAAGCATTCTTTTTTGGATTATTTGCTTAACTTTGATTATAAATTAATTATCGTTATGAAAAAATTAATGTTTGTAAGTGTTTTTGCATTAGGTATTTCGAGTGCATTTGCTCAAACGCTTAGTTTAGATAAAGAAGAAATTCAATTTGGGAATATTAAATTGAATACAGATGTTACTTCAAAAATTAAAGTAACAAATACAGGAGACAAGCCTTTAGTTCTTAAAAGTGTTGTAGGATCTTGTGGATGTACAGCTCCTGATTACCCTAAAACCCCAATAGCTCCAGGCGCATCTGCAGATATCACAGTAAAATATTCGAGTGGTTCTATGGCAGGGGATTTTAATAAATCTGTCACAATCACATCTAATGATGCAACCTCTTCTCGTAAAATCTTCAGAGTAAAAGGTAAAGCACAATAATACTTAAAGCAAGCTAATTAGCTTGCTTTTTTTGTTCTTGCATCAAAAATTCAGTTATTTTTTTTCGTTCATTTTCATTCATCTGAACAAAATAAAATCCATTTTTCACATTTAAAGAATCTATTTGTTGCGGATAACCATTATATATTAAATAACTATTCAAAGTCGAAGTACTAATCGCAGGTACAGGAGAGTTATAAATCAAGGGATAATTTGTAGGGTAATTATATAAAATATTTCCTATTTTTTTTTCTAATGTTGGTATTTCTCTGTAAGTACCTGGCTGTAAAAGTTGCTTTAATTCTATTTTTTTTTGATAAGAAAAAGATCGTATTGAATTTGAACTTAATCTACCTAAGTTTGGAAATAAAATAAAAAGAGAAACTGCAAAGACACCTAAAAAACTTATTCCTTTTGAAAACTGAAAATAGGTTTTATGATTAAAAATACTTAAAATTAGTACAACATCAATAACCAAAATATCTAAAAGAAATCTAAATTGAGGCGATAAAAATAGCATTGCAAATAACTTTATCCAGCAACAAAATATTAATAATTGAATGGTCGATTTTTTGTAGAAAAAACTAATTATTGTTGTTAAAAGTGTAAATCCTATAATGAATAATAATATAATTGACCGCACAGCATTCTGAAACAAAATTGCATATAAATATTCAAATGAATTCATTTTCATTACCTCTTCAAATGTAAAAGAATCCTTTAGAGGAATAAACTTTCCATTTAATTTCGAGATATCATACATACTTTTCGGCGAACTCCATTGGAGATTTTCAATAGAACTGAAGCTTATAGGAAATAAAGGATTTGAAGAAACAATAATTCCTTTGCAACAAAACAAAAAAGTAAAAAATATGATTAAAAGAATGTTTTTATCCTTCAAAAATCTATATTCTTTATTCTTCAAATATTCAATTAAGAAAAAAATCAGTAGAAAAATGCTAATTGGTTTTATGACAACCAAAATTGTCGAATAAAATAAATAGTCTGAAACTTTTCCTTTTTGATTTAAATATTCATTAATTAGTAAAATTGTTATAACAAAAACAGGTAAATCGGGAGAAGGAGAATTTAAAAAAAATAAAAACAAAGTGTTAAAAAACAACAATTTGTAGCACTTTTTATCAAATACATATAAATTAAAAACAATAAATAAACTTATGTTTAATCGATAATAAACATCCAAACTCTCGTTAACAGCAGCTTGTAAAATATGCCAAAAACTATTTTGTGCTAAAACCCATTCTAAATTAGAAAGTCCCTTTACAAAACCAGCAAAATCCAACCATTTTATCGTCGGAATGTAGTAACCAAAATGGTCTAAAATAAACGGATAAGTTGTTGCAACCAACAAGCCTAAAAAAGAAAATATATAAAAATATCGTGAAATATTTCTCAACTCTTTCACATATTTTTGAACCTCTTTTCTATGATAAATTAAGGAAAGAATAGAAATAAGAATTAAAATTGCTTCGTAAGTAAAATTTAAAGGGATAAAAAATGCAAGTAGAAAACTGAGAAGTCCTACTCCTATCATCCCGTTCAAAATAACAAAAGAAATTGACGAATTTATTTTTGGGAATATTTTTTGAAAAAGGAATCCAAATCCTAAAAAATATAAGAGTAATAACGTTGAAAATATTAATTGCGCAATCATTATTTACCTAACAACCTTGACGTTACATGATTACTAAAAGTTTCAACTTCATTTGTTTCAAGAAATTCTACCGTCATAGTTCCATCAAATTCCTCAATTGAAATGATCTTTATTTTATCATTTAGCTGAATGTTTTTCGAATTCAGATATTTTAAAAATTCATCCGAAGAACCTATAACAGCACAAATTTCAACTAAATCTCCTTTTTGAAATTCAGACAATTTTTTATAGTGAACAAACTCTACATTTCCATATTTATCTGGAATTGGCGAGCCATGTGGATCTAATTTGGGATAATTTAAAATTTCATCCATTTTATCAAAAAAAGAAGGACTTTGAATATGTTCTATTTGCTCTGCAATTTCATGTACTTCTTCCCAACCAAATCCCATTTTTTCGACCAAAAACATTTCCGTTAATCGATGTTTTCGTACAATCAAAGATGCTTTCAAAATTCCTTTATCAGATAACCGAAGTGGTTTATACGATTCATAGATCACCAATTCTTTTTCAGCTAATTTTTTCATCATACTATTTACCGTAGGCATTTTTATCTCTAAATGCTTACTTAACTCTTTTACATTAACTTCTCCTTTTCCATTTCCAGATAAATGAAATAATGCTTTTAAGTAATTTTCTTCGACTAATGAATTCATAAAACAAATATAACTGAAAATATAGAAAATTATTTAAATTTCATTTAATAAATATTTTTATTAGATTTGTCTAACTTTTAAATTAGCCTAATAAATATCGCATGAAAAATACTTTAAGCATCCTCATTTCAACTTTACCATTACTTGCACTCTCCCAAAACATAAATAATGATAGTTTAATAGTAAAAGATTCTACCGAAAAATTAAATGAAGTGGTAGTTACAGGCACTATGAAAGCTATAAAAAAATCTGATAGCCCCGTGCCTATTGAAATTTACACTACAAATTTTTTAAAAAAAAATCCAACCTCATCACTTTTTGATGCTGTACAATTAATCAATGGAGTTCAACCTCAACTCAATTGTAATGTATGCAATACTGGAGATATCCATATAAATGGAATGGAAGGCCCTTACACCATGATTTTAATAGACGGAATGCCTATTGTTTCTTCTCTATCTACAGTTTATGGATTGAGTGGAATTCCGAATTCTTTGGTTGAACGAATAGAAGTCGTAAAAGGGCCAGCATCTTCCCTTTATGGAACAGAAGCTATGGGAGGAATAATTAATGTGATTACAAAATCTCCGAAATCTGCTCCGAAATTATCTATAGATGCTTTTACAACTTCATGGTTAGAAACCAATCTTGATGGTGGATACAAATATAATTTAGGAGAAAAGGTAAATAGTTTATTTGGTTTTAATTACTTTAAATATGGAAATAAAAAAGATAAAAATAACGACGGATTTACGGATGTAACTCTACAAGATCGTGTCACTTTATTCAATAAATTTGATTTTGAACGTCAAGAAAATAGAACAGCATCAGTTGCTTTACGCTATTTATACGAAGATCGTTGGGGAGGTGAAACGAGCTGGAAACGTAAATTACATAGAGGAGGTGATGAAGTTTATGGCGAAAGTATTATGACAAATCGTTTTGAAGCGATCGGAATGTATCAATTACCTCTAAAAGAGAAAATAATAACTCAATTTTCGTATAATTTTCATCAACAGAATTCATTTTATGGTTCAGAATCTTATCAAGGAAAACAACAAGTTATTTTTGCTCAAGCTTATTGGAATAAAATAATTGGACAACATAGTTTACTTTTAGGATCTTCATTTAAATATACGTATTACGATGATAACACAAGAGGTACTGGAGAATATGATGAACATAATAATCTAATCAAGAACAATCCAATGAATACTCCTATTCCTGGTGTTTTTCTACAAGACGAATGGACTTTGAATGCTGAAAATAAACTATTACTTGGTTATCGATTTGATTACGATAAAACACATAAAGGAATACATTCTCCAAGAATTGCATACAAACTTTCACCTTCATCTTATCATACTTTTAGAGCTAGTTTTGGTACGGGATTTCGTGTTGTAAATGTTTTCACAGAAGATCATCGTGCATTAACTGGCGCTAGACAAGTAGTTTTTGAAAATGAATTAAAACCTGAAAAATCATATAATGGTAATATTAATTATGTATTCAAATTACCTACTTCTTTTGCAGCATTAAACTTTGATTTCACGACATTCTATTCTTATTTCACAAATAAAATTATTGCGAACACAGACACAGATGAAACAAAGATTATCTACGACAATTTAAACGGACACGCAATTTCTCAAGGGGTATCTTTGAACATAGATGCAACATTTGATTTTCCGCTAAAAATAACGCTTGGCGCAACCTATATGGATGTGTACAAAAACGAAAATGGAAAAAAAGAAGTACAATATCATGCTCCAAAATGGTCTGGAAATTTCTTAGCAAGTTATGCATTCAAAAAAAATTTAAGTGTTGATTTAACCGCCAATTATAATGACAAAATGAAATTACCTCGTGTGGAAAATGATTATCGTCCAGAATATTCAAAACCAACTTTTATAGCAAATATTCAATTTACCAAATCATTTAAAAACAATATTGAAATCTATGGTGGCGTAAAAAATCTTTTTAATGTCTTACCAAAAGGTGATGTCATTGCTCGTTGGTGGGATCCTTTTGGAGAACCGGGAAATGGCGTAACACCTCCACAAGGTAGGAATGATGTTATTTTTGAACCAAATGATTACAGTTATACAGCAATGCAGGGTACTCGTGGTTTTTTCGGAATTCGTTATAACTTAAAATAATGAAAAAATTACACATCATTTTTCTACTGTTATCAATTTATAGTCAAGCACAAATTTCATTCGATAAATTAAATTCTAATTTCCATGAAAAACCGAAACCTATATTGCTCTTTTTTTCAACAAAGTGGTGCAGCTATTGCTTAATTCAAAAAAAAACAAATTGAAAAAGATAAGAGTTTATTCCACTTTTTAAATAACGAAGTTTATTATTTAGAAGTAGATGCAGAGTCGCATGATACTATTTATTTTTTAGAAAAAGTTTATCAACCTAAAGAAAAACTACATGCTTTTGTTGAGGAATTTATTTCAACAAACGAACAGATTAATTATCCGTATTGGGTTTTAATCTCAAAAGATCTTAGAATAGAAATGACCTATTCTGGACTTATTAAAAACAAATCATTTAAAATCCTATTGGAAAAGTATTTTAAAGGCCCTAATTTTGTAACGTCCTGAAAAAATGATACAGGATTAGACCAATAAAATTTTATTTTAAACAGTACATATATTCGTATTTGTACTGTTTTTCTTTTTGTACGATTTTGGTATTAAATCTTGTTGCTGGTGCATTTGCATCGGTGTTAAATAATAGTTTGACAAATGCGGTCTTAACTCATTATAAATCTCTACGGTTTGTTTGACCAAAATCTTTCTTGTATTCAAATCTACATTAAATTTATCAATATCATATTCCTGTTTTAAAATTCCATTGATTCTTTCGGCTATGGCATTCTCATAAGGATCTGATTCTTGTGTCATACTACAACGGATTTTATGCTTTTTCAATAGCTTTTGATAATCATCGGAACAATATTGTAAACCTCTGTCCGAGTGATGAATAAGACTCTTCGGGTTTTCTTTTTTCAATGCCATTTTTAAAGCATTTAAACAAGATGCTGTAGCCAAAGAATCCGACACATCAAAGCCTACGATTTTCTTAGAATAAGCATCGGTTATCAAGCTTAAATAGGCTGGGTTTTCTCTGTTTCCCAAGTAGGTGATATCCGACACCCATACATTATTTGGTTTTCTGCATTGATAATCTTTAATTAAATTTTTATGTTTCTTAAAACGATGATACGAATTGGTAGTTTTGTGATAACTTCTTTTGGGAATGATTAACAAATGGTTAGCCCTTAAGAAGTCAAAGAATTTGTCTCTGCCAATTCTTAAATTTTCAAGTTTCTCTTTCAAAAGAAAATACAGTTTCTTTCCACCCATTTTTGGATGAATCATTCGCAGCTCTGCTACCCAATCCACAACCTGCTGTGCATTTTGTTGCCGCTTTGCTCTTCGTTTCAAATGACGATAATAAACCTGTCGGTCAACCCCGAACAATTCACAGGAGAAACTTATGGTTTCTTTTTGTTCCATTCGGAAAGAGTCGATAGTTCGGGTGGTGAGTTTTTTCGTATATCAATTTGATATTCCTCTTCGGCAAGGTTAATCATCATATCGAAAATAATGGCTTTTTTATCAGCCACATAAGCTTGTTTCTCAAGGAAAGCCTTCTGCTTTTGCAAAAGCTTTACTTGGGCTTCAAGCTCCATGATCTTTTGTTCTGGTGACTTTGGCATATTCGAGGGTGTTTGGTTCTCCCAATCAAAGGTACCAAATTTTCTGAGCCAACTCATAACTGTACTTCGGGCTTGGATGCCATACTTACGGCAAGCGCCCACAGTAGATAATTCCCCAGACTCAATTTCTTTTACAACATTCAACTTAAAAGACATACTGTAATCGCGCTGAGTACGTTTGACATAATTGCTTCTTTCTTCCATAATAACGATTTCTTTTTTGTATCGCTATTTCAGGACGGGACATTTTTAGATTTAAAAAAAGCCTCAAGATAATTTAAGGCTTTTTATCCTAAATATTACTCAAAAGCAATTATTGAAAGATTTGTATTTTCTATAATTTCTTTTTGTTTAAGCTTCTCAATATCAATTACACCAACTATATGGTTGTAATTTTTACTCTGATAACGTTCTTCTATTTCCTCAAAAAAACTTGAAACATCATCTGTTTGGTTTTCAAATCCAATGTAAACACGTTTTTTCCCATTTTGATTAAAAATACCCTCGTGTTGATTTTCATATTTTCGAATCGAATATTTATAGTCATATTTCAACGCAGAAATATCACTCAAAACCGCTGAAGATGTAGGGAAACGCCCAGCTCCTTTTCCATATAAAAACTGCTCATCGGAAAGCGAACTTCCGATCAATACACCATTGTATTCATTATTTACTAAAGCAATCGTTTTATTAAGCTCAACAAAAGTTGGTAAAACTGTAGACGTAATTTCTCCTGTTTGATGATTTATTTTTGAATTCGCAATTAGCTTAATTGTGTAATTTTTTTCGTTCGCATATTTAAAATCTTCAACTTTCAAAGCAGTAATCCCTTTACGAATAATAGCTTCTACTTCAATTTTTTTACCAAAAGCATGTAATGTAATAATCGACAATTTACTCGCTGCATCAAAACCTTCCACATCTGCCGTTGGATCAGCTTCAGCAAAACCACTTTCTTGTGCTGCTTTCAAAGCATCTTGATACGATTCATTTTCATTCGCCATTTTAGTCAAGATGTAATTTGTTGTTCCATTCACGATTCCAGAAACATAATTCAATAAATCATTATCGAAATATTCTTCTAAATTTCGAATAATTGGTACAGAACCACAAACAGAGGCTTCATAAAGGAAAGAAACATTGTTTTGTTCTTGTAATTCTAATAATTCTTTGTGATGGTCAGCAATCAATTTTTTATTGGCACTTACGACATGTTTCCCATTAACAAAAGCTTTTTTGATGATATCATAAGCTGCATCTGCATCAGAAATCAATTCTACCACAACATTTATTTCATCATCATTTAAAATATCTTCTGCATTTGTTGAAAATAATTCAGCTGGTGCATTTCGTGTTTTTGAATCATCTTTAATTACAATTTTTTTAATCGCTGCATTTAATTGTGGTTTCTCTTCTAAAACCTTATAAATCCCCTCTCCTACTACGCCAAATCCGAATAATCCGATATTTATTTTTTTCATTTATTTATTTCTTTACTATTGATTTTATCAGAAAATGTGAAGAAAAAAGGAAATTTTAAAATAATAACAATTGAATCAGTTGTATTAAGAATAATACTGAATGATGGTTATCGTAGTTATTTATCTTCCCTTAACAGGATGGAATTAGCACCTTGATTGTAATCAGGTTGCTAAAGTTTCTTAGGGCCATTTCCCTCCACTTTTCTTGATAAAATATAAAATTTTACTTGAGCTATTTCTGAGGGCAAATTTAGTACAAACTATTTCAATTTTCCAAATATTAAAACATACATTTGTTTATAATTTTCTAATTAAAGTTCTAATATGATTTAATTTCAGAATTATTTTCTAAAATTTTTATTATTTAATGATTTGATTCTATAAAAATGATTAAAAAGTAAAAACAAATCTTCTAATTAATTCTGGAAAATTCAAAAAACCTAATAATATTCTAATTTAAAACACCTTAAATAAGTATTAAAGATATTTTTTACATCAATTAACGTATTGTAAGAATATTTTTCTATGTTAATGATTTTACAACCAAAAATAATCAGGTTAAGTTTATGGAATGATTAACTTATTTTGACATGTCTTCTTCAAATAATAATTATAATGATTATCATTTTTTTATTTTAAAAGGAATGGATAATTTTGCAGATAACCTTATAAAGAATAGATGGAGGGATTAGGCCCGTAGATATCTTGGCAACCCAAAGGAAAGTTGGGTGCTACATCCTACTCAAAAAAGAGAAAGATAAGGACTTACCTCGCAATTCTTCCCATAAGGTTTTAATAAAATAGTAAAATGAAATTAAACGATATACTAAAAGAACGTATTGTTATTTTAGATGGTGCTATGGGAACAATGATCCAAAAGCACAATTTGCAAGAGGAAGATTACAGAGGAGAAAGATTCAGAAATTTCCATACATCTTTAAAAGGAAATAACGATTTATTGGTGTTAACACAACCACAAATTATCAAAGATATTCATAGAGAGTATTTAGCTGCTGGCGCAGATTTAATTGAAACAAATACATTTAATGCGAATATCATTTCGATGATTGATTATGATATGGTTGATTTAGTTGATGAATTAAATTCGGAAGCCGTTCGTTTAGCGAAAGAAGCTTGTGCGGAATATTCTACTCCAGACAAACCTCGATTTGTTGTTGGTTCTTTAGGTCCTACAAATAAAACAGCATCGATTTCACCTCAAGTGAATGACCCAAGTTACCGTGACATCGATTTTGACACTTTAGCTAATGTTTATTTTCGACAAGCTAAAACAATGTTAGAAGCAGGTGTTGATGTATTGTTAGTTGAAACTATTTTTGATACCCTAAATGCTAAAGCAGCATTTTATGGAATTCAAGATGCGATCGAAAAAACTGGAATCAACGTTCCATTAATGGCTTCAGGTACGATAACAGATAAATCTGGACGCACACTTTCTGGACAAACAACTGAGGCATTCCTTATTTCTTTAGAACATATTGATTTACTTTCAGTTGGTTTAAATTGTGCGTTAGGTGCTACAGATTTAATTCCATACTTAGAAGTTTTAGCAGAAAAAGCTCCTTTTTATGTAAGTGCATATCCAAATGCAGGTTTACCTAATGCTTTTGGTGGATATGACGAAACAGCAGAAATGATGCGTGAACATATTCGTCCATTTTTAGACAAGAAATTGGTCAATATTATTGGTGGTTGTTGCGGAACAACACCAGATCATATCAAATTAATGGCAGATTTAGCAAAAGAATACGAACCTCGAAAAATCAATGTTGCATGTCAAGCGTAAAAATTCAACTTTCTGGATTAGAACCATTAATTGTACGCGAAAATTCAAACTTTGTAAACGTTGGAGAACGCACAAATGTAACTGGTTCAAAAAAATTCTTACGATTAATCAAAGAAGAAAAATTTGAAGAAGCACTTCAAGTTGCGCGTGATCAAGTAGATGGTGGCGCACAAATTATCGACATCAACATGGACGAAGGTATGCTTGATGGTATAGCTTCAATGGTAAAATATTTACGATTAATTGCTTCCGAGCCTGATATTTCAAAAGTTCCCATCATGATTGATTCTTCTAAATGGGAAATCATCGAAGCTGGATTAAAAAATGTACAAGGAAAAGCAATTGTCAACTCTATTTCTTTAAAAGAAGGAGAAGAATTATTCATCGAGCACGCCAAAAAAATCAAACGTTACGGTGCTGCAACTGTTGTAATGGCATTTGATGAAAAAGGTCAAGCTGATAATTACCAACGTCGTATTGAAATCGTAAAACGCTCGTATGATATATTGGTCAATCAAGTAAAATTCAATCCAAAAGACATCATTTTTGATGTTAATATTTTCCCTGTTGCAACAGGAATGGAAGAACATCGCCGAAATGCAATCGACTTTTTTGAAGCGACAAAATGGATCAAAGAAAATCTTCCTTATGCGTTAGTTTCGGGTGGAGTTTCCAATGTTTCGTTCTCGTTTCGTGGTAACAATGCAGTTCGAGAAGCAATGCACTCAGCCTTTTTATACCACGCAATTCAGCACGGAATGGATATGGGAATCGTTAATCCTGAAATGATTGAGATTTATGATGATATTCCAAAAGACTTATTAGAACATGTTGAAGATGTTTTATTGGATAGACGTGATGATGCCACAGAACGATTGATTGATTTTGCTGAACATTTAAAAGGTGTTACAAAAGAAAAAAAGAAAGATGATTCTTGGCGTGAATTACCTTTAGAAAAGCGAATAGAAATAGCTTTGGTAAAAGGGATTACTGAATTTATTGATGAAGATACGGCTGAAGCATTAGATCAAATTAAGTCACCACTTCAAGTTATTGAAGGTCCATTGATGGATGGAATGAATGTCGTAGGAGATTTATTTGGAAGTGGTAAAATGTTCTTACCACAGGTTGTAAAATCGGCTCGTGTGATGAAAAAAGCTGTAGCCTATTTAACACCTTATTTAGAAGAAGAAAAACTAAGAAATAAAACTGACAAAGAACCATCTAAAATATTGATGGCAACCGTTAAAGGTGATGTACATGATATCGGAAAAAACATTGTTTCTGTTGTATTAAGCTGTAATGGTTTTGAAATTATTGATTTAGGTGTTATGGTCTCTTCTGAAAGAATTTTAGAAGAAGCTCAAAAAAATAAAGTCGATGTAATTGGACTTTCGGGATTGATTACGCCTTCTTTAGACGAAATGGTACATGTTGCTAAAGAAATGAAACGCTTAAATCTCGATATTCCATTAATGATTGGAGGTGCGACTACATCAAAAGCCCACACCGCTGTTAAAATTGCTCCGCAATATGACAAAGCTATTCACGTATTAGACGCTTCGCGTTCGGTTACCGTTTGTCAAAAATTAATTGGTTCACAACAAGCAGAATTATTTACAGAAACGGAAACAGATTATACTAAAATCAGAGAAGGTTTCTTAAATCGCGCTGTTGCAAAAGAATACCTAACAATTGAAGAAGCTCGTAAAAATAAATTGCAATTAGATTTTGAAGAAAATAAACCATTCAAACCAAATCAATTGGGTGTATTTACGCATCAAGCAAATGTAACTGAGTTAAAAGAATTTATCGACTGGACTCCTTTTTTCAAAACATGGGATTTACATGGAAAATTCCCTGCGATTTTAGATGATGAACTTGTCGGTGAAAATGCCAAAGAATTATACATTGATGCATTGTCAATGTTAAACAGAATCGAAGCCGAAAATTTAGCAAAACCGAAAGCTGTTTACGGTTTATTTAAAGCGAATACGATAAACGATGACACGATAGAATTGTTTGATGAAAACGATCTTAAAATAGAAGAATTCTACACACTTCGTCAGCAAGCGAAAAAATCGAAAGATCAACCAAATATGTCAATTGCTGATTTCATAGCACCGAAAGATTCAACTATACAAGATTATATTGGCGCTTTTGCTGTAACTGCTGGTCAAGAAATTGAAGAAGTTGCTAAAGCGTACGAAAAGAACTTGGACGATTACAATTCGATTATGGTCAAAGCAATTGCTGATCGTTTAGCTGAAGCTTATGCAGAATATTTACACAAATATGTTCGAACAGAAGTTTGGGGATACGCATCTGACGAAAATTTATCAAACAATGAATTAATTGCTGAAAAATACAAAGGAATTCGTCCTGCTCCTGGTTATCCTGCTTGCCCTGATCATTTGGAGAAAGAAACAATTTTTAACATATTAGATGTTGAGAAAAATGCTGGGATCGAATTAACAAGTTCGTTAGCCATGTACCCTGTTTCATCAGTTTCGGGATATTATTTTGGGAATCCGAAAGCTAAATATTTTGGTGTCGGAAAAATTAAAATGGATCAAGTAGAAGATTTTGCTCAACGTAAAAATATAAATTTAAAAAAAGCGGAACGTTGGTTAGGACCAAATTTGGCTGATTAGAAATTAGTCAGATTCTTCGACAAGCTCAGCATGACAACAAATCACGAGTTTCGAACTTCTGACTTCAAAAAAAATGCGTTAGGGATTGTAGTGAAAATCCTTTGCTGACCAGCAAAGATTGTAACGAAAAGCCCGCCCGAAGGGAACGCCCTAAAAAAAGAAAATATACAATTGGAATTCGAGCTTCGAACTTCGTTAAACGATAAAATAAAGAATGAAAGTTACTGAACATATAGAACGTGCGAATGGAAAACCGTTGTTTTCTGTTGAAATTTTACCTCCTTTGAAAGGTCAAGATGTAAATGCAACGTTTAAAACTTTGGATCCTTTAGTGGAATTGAATCCTGCTTTTATCGATGTGACTTATCATCGACAAGAGTATATTTACAAACAAAAAGAGAAGGGTTTGTTGAAGCGGTATCAAGTGCGAAAACGACCTGGTACAGTAGCGATTTGTGCTGCTATCCAAAATCACTATAAAGTTGACGCAATTCCGCATTTGATTTGTGGTGGTTTCACAAAAGAAGATACAGAAGATGCTTTGATTGATTTGAATTTCTTGGGCATTGATAATGTATTGGTTTTACGAGGAGATCCGATTAAATCTGAAAAATCATTTGTGCCAGAAGTTGGTGGACATGCGTATGCTTCAGAATTAATTGAACAAATTACTGCTTTGAATACTGGAAATTATTTGGATGATGATTTGCAAGAATCGCATCCGATGGATTTTTGTTTGGGTGTA
The DNA here is from genome assembly GCF_025244765.1 of Empedobacter stercoris. NCBI lineage: Bacteria > Pseudomonadati > Bacteroidota > Flavobacteriia > Flavobacteriales > Weeksellaceae > Empedobacter > Empedobacter stercoris. The sequence continues at coordinate 584,966 of NZ_CP104209.1, forward strand.
GCTGGTTATCCTGAAAAACATTTCGAATCGCCAAACCTTGCAATAGATTTGCATTATTTGAAAAAGAAAGTTGAATTGGGAGCTGATTACATTGTGACACAAATGTTTTTTGACAATCAGAAATACTTTGATTTTGTCCAAAAATGTCGAGGAATGGACATTAACGTTCCGATTATTCCTGGAATAAAACCGTTAACAACTTTTAATCAATTGACTAAAATTCCACAAAATTTCTACATCGATTTACCCGAATCTTTGTCGATGGAAGTGTTGAAAGCAAAAGATAAAGAAGCGATTAAAGAAATTGGCTTGGAGTGGTGCGTTCAGCAATGTAAAGAGTTAATGGAATTTGGTGTTCCTGGATTGCATTTTTATACGATGAGTAACTCGATTAATACAAAAAAGGTTGCTGAAGCGATTTTTTAAAACTATAAATAAAAAGAGAAAGCAATTAAAGTTTTCTCTTTTTTATTCAATCCTACTATTTTTTAAAGGTGTTTCTTTTAGAAAATCATTCAATTGTTGAATTTCATTTTCGTAATCATATTTTAAATCTTCGTGAAATTTATCAAAAATAGACTGAATTAATTTGAGTCTTCCAGCTTGGTATTTAAATAATTTTTCTGCATTTTCACCTGTTGTATATTTATTAAACAGATATGAATATCGTGTAAATGATTCTTGCAAAATATATTTTCTTAATTCAAATTCGGACACTTTGTCTTTTGTAATTTGAACATGATAATTCACAATTCCACTCAGTGTTTTGAGTGTCAACAATAATTGTCTATGACTTCGAATAATATTAATCTGATTAATTAAGTGATTAGACTTTTTGAACTGTAAATCAATCTTTTCGTAAATTATTTTTACTCGATCTTGCAAGTCACTTTCATCCTCTAACAATTGAAAATGTAAATGCTCTACCAACGTTTCATCTTTATTTATAAGACGCAAAAGAAGCTTGTCTTTTTCTTTTGTAGGTAAATCTAAAATTGCAATTTTCAATGCTGGAACATCTTTCAACTTCATCTCTATTTGTTTGGTGTTAGCTTCACTAAAATTACAACTTTCTTTTACAAAAAAAATCATTTATCATCATCTTAATCAAACTTATTCCTATTAAAAGTATTTCGTGATTAATATTCCGTACTTTTGCAAACCGAAAAAAGGGTTAAAAAATTATGAAAAGCGTTGTAGAACACAGAAAATTACTTGGAGTTGATAAAAATGTCACTCTAAAAGAGTTGAAAACAATTTACAGAAATACGATGAAAGATGCGCATCCTGATAAATTTGTGAACGATGAAGCAGGTAAATTAGAAGCTGAAGAAAAAAGTAAAGTCGTGATTGAAGCGTATCATTTTTTGGTAAGTGTTAATCCTGAAACACACGAAAAAAATAAAGAAGAATATACGACAACTACGACAAAATCTAACATTCATGATTTTTACATGGACGAACAGATTTTGAAAGTTGAACATTTAGATGGTAATCATTACGAATATTTCGGTGTTCCTAAAAATACCTACATCAAAATGGTAAATTCTGATTCACCAAGTCGCTTTGCAAGAAGACACATTTACGGTAAATTTACACATCGTAAAGCGGGTGAAGCAATGAAAGATTAAATTTAATCAATACTATAAAAAAGCCTCTAAATTAGAGGCTTTTATTATTTTTTTAAGGAGCTAAACGCTCTTTTTTCCAATCAAAATCTTCTTGTAATACATAACGAACTCTGTCATGTAAACGACTTGGACGTCCTTGCCAAAACTCAATTTCTGTTGGTCGAATTAAAAATCCACCCCAATGCTCTGGACGAGGAATTTCTTTTCCTTCGTATTTTTTTTCTAACTCTAATTCTTCCGCAGCCAAATCTTGGTGTTCATCTATTACAGAACTTTGAGCAGAAATCCATGCTCCTAACTGACTACTACGAGGTCGTGTTTCGAAATATCCGTCCGAATTATTATCCGACGTCTTTTCAGCTACACCTTTTATAATAATTTGTCTTTCTAAAAATGGCCAAAAAAATGATAAACATACTTTCGGATTTTCTAACAAAGCTTTACCTTTTTGACTATTGTAATTGGTATAAAAAATAAATCCTTCATCTGTATATCTTTTCAATAATACGACACGTGTTCTCGGAAAACCATCGTCGCCAATCGTTGCAACAGACATTGCGTTTGCTTCATCTACGCCATCAGAATCCTCAGCTTGTAAGAACCAATCACGAAATTGTTCGATAGGATTTTCTCTTAACGAATCAAAATTCATGGCTTGTTTTTCGTAGACTTTTCTTTTATAACTTAAATCTTGTTTCATTAATGTTTATTTTATATTTTTATTTACAAATCATTATTTCGTTAAGATTTTACACTATAAAACCGAAACAAAATGTCTATCAAAAGTATAAAAAAAGGAAGTATTTTAGTCGCTAAACCAACATTAAATAATGATATTTTTCAACGAAGTGTTATTTTAATTACCGAACACTTAGAATCTGGAAATATTGGTTTTGTACTTAATCATTCTTCACACATACCTATTAGTATTTTTGTTTCTGAGATAGAATCCACTTCTATTGTTTTTGAAGGTGGACCAGTTGATAAGGAAAATATTTATTATCTACACAAACGCCCTGATTTAATACGAAATAGTGAAAAAATAATTCATAATTTATATTGGTCTGGAAATTATGATGATGTGCGAGAAGCGGTAAATCAAAAGTTGATAAAAGAGAATGAAATTAAGTTTTTTATGGGTTATTGTGGTTGGGCTCCTAAACAAATTACTGACGAATTAAAAAATAATTCATGGACGGTAAGAGATTTAGATTTTGATATTTTCGAAGAATGGGATGCTGATTTGTGGAAAAATTTGATGAAGAAACTTGGAGGTGAAAACTTGATTTGGTTAAACACCCCCGCAGATCCTTCTATGAATTAATTGATTTCTAAATTACAAATAACTAAAAATCAACTTTGTCTTATCCGTATTATATTCTTTTTTTCTATTTTTGGTAATTGGTAATATCCCAATACCATCTATCAAAATAAATACTTCTTCTGCTTTCTGAATTTCGAATGGAAAAATTTCTGATTCCTCCACTTTAAATTCTTCCGATTTATTGATCTTCGTAATAAAATTATTTCGCAAAACACTTGTTATTACTCCTTCTTCCTTTTTGGGTGTACGAATCGTTTCTCCATTTACCACAAAAATAGCACCTCGTAAAGAACGTGCCATTTTTTTATTGGCATTCAACAGAATAATATCTGCATAGTCATTCTCTAAACGGTAGATTTCTGCAATATTTTCTTCTGGGCGATACGTGTTAACAAGTGAATAAAAAGCTGTGTTGATAGCATAGTCTTTATAAACATCGATTTCGTTTTCACTTTGCAAAAACTCCCAATCTTGTTCACTATTTTCAATAGAAATCAGATAATTAATTGAAGCTTTTAAATAATCTTCTTCATTATTTCGGAAGGCAAAAAACTCGACCTTACCTGATTTAGTTTGATTAGCTTCGGCTATTAAATTGATTTGTTCTTGAAAAAATTCTGGTGTAAAATCTAATGGAATATTCATGCGATAAATACGCATAGAGGCCATTAAATTAAAATAATGATCTTCCCAATCTATAATTTCACCATTTACAAATCGTAAAATTTCTTTTACAGCATCACCATTTCGAAAAGCTCTGTTCTGAATACTAATTTCTGCATTTGCTTGTTCAATGATAAGGCCACCTAAGTTAATTTTCAAAATAATAGATTTTAAACAGATCCTAAGATTTTTTTAAGGTCTTCAATTTGACTTTCCCACAATTGTTTTGATTCTTCAACCTCATCTTCATCTGCGAAATCTGTGATTACTAATGATACATCATTTGTTAAATCGTCTTCTACAATTGTTAATTCGAAGAAATACTTTGTGTCTTCATCATATTCCCATTGAAAACGTACATAACTATCTTGCTTAGATTTCATCAAAAAAGCAGATTCTTCGTGTCCGTCCCAAATAAAAGTATATTTTTCTCCACGAGAATTTACGTTATCTGCAAACCACTCAGACAAACCAGAAGGGTTTGAAATATAGTTATATAACAAAGACGGTGAAGACTTAATTGAAAATTCTACTTGATATTTCTTTTTTGGCATAATTCTATTTAATTGAAGTCGCAAGATATAAAATGAATTGTATCTACCAAAGAAAAATAAAATAAGTTTTGTTATAAATTCAAAAAAAAATTATATTTGCAAAAATTAAAATTAGGCGAGGTAGCTCAGATGGTTAGAGCGCAGGATTCATAACCCTGAGGTCGGCAGTTCAATTCTGCTCTTCGCTACATCAAAAAAGTCCAAACAGCTTGCTGTTTGGACTTTTTTCATTAACTACTAAAACTTATACTAATCTAAATAACCTACTACTTGATAAGCTCTTGAACCTCTGTAATAAATTTTTTGATATAAGACATCTCCAAACTCATACAAATACTCTCCATCATAATTTATTCTTTCATAACCTGCTGGTAAAGCATAAACAATTGCACCAATTGGAGCTTGAACCACTTCGTAATAATTTCTATTTGGACTATAATAAACTCCTTCGTAGAAATAAAACGGATTACGATTACTAATATTAATTGTTACATAACCTACAGGTAAAACATTGATTCTGAACCCTACATAAGGCATATATCTTACATAACCACTATTATACGGACGATAATAAATTCCATTGTTACCATAGAAATTATAATTGTTATAATTGTATTTGTGATAATTTCTTACATTAACATTTGACACAGGGCGATTTCCTCTATAATTATTTGAACTTGAGCTAATACGAACAGGATCTTTATGAAAATCTCTATTTTTTAAACTCTCAGATCGATTCCCTTGGTTATTTCGATTCCCTTGGTTATTTTCTCTGTTATATCTTTCGTTGTTACTATCTCGGTTCGCACTTGGTCTACTACTTATTACAGCAGTATTATCTCTATTGATTCGTGAACTTTCGACACGACTTGAACTTATATTCGAATTTTTCCAAGAATCACTTTTACTATTTCCTCGATCAATTCTATTTCCTTCGACACGACTAACTCTATTTGTACTTTTAGCCATTTCAGAACGGCTATTCCCTTGGCTTCTTGATACTTCTCTTGAAGAATTACTTCTCTCACCTCCTCTATGACCTCTATCTTGAGCATTTACACCCACAGCTAACATGGCTGTAAAAGCTACTCCCAAAAGTGTAAATCTAATTTTTCTCATCATCTAACCTTTTAAATATTAAGACATCTATCCTATTACTATTTTCATGCCATAATTATAGTTTGCTGTTCGCTTTCAATTTATTATCATCATAAAAAAATATAATAGATTAATTATCAATACATTAATTTTACAATTTTGTTTGACAATTTTGTTAATATTTTTTTTTAATCATTCAAGGTTTGCATTGATTTTTGAAATCATTACTTTTGTTTTTAAGAAATTAGAAACAATGATTGACGTTAAAAATGCTTACATCGCCTTTATCAGTTTACAAAAAGTAGGACATAAAGTTCGGGAAGAAGCAAATATTTTTGCTGATAAGACACTTGAGTATGACGAATCTAAGGAAGAACAATTGGTTCCTTTCTTATTAAGTCCGTTCAAAAAAACACTCGAAATTAATCATTTTACTCATTATACAGAAAAATTAGAATTTAATGTTTTGTATAATCAATGCAAGCAAATGTTTGACGAAGAGACCGATTTTATAGATTTTTCGCAGGAAGTTTTAAGTCATTTATATGAAAAATCATTGCATCCACAAATCAAGAGTGGAGAAGTTTTCATTACACTTTTCGAAAATATGATGTTTGATGGAATAGTATGTCGAGGAATTGGAATTTATAAGTTAGAAAACAAGAAAAAATTCTTACGTTTTGACGAATCAAAGGGATTAGATTATAATATATGGAAAGGTTATAAACTTGAAGGAATAGATAAAGCTTGTCTTATTCTTGATGCTTATCGTGACGAAGGATTTCGTGTATATTCTATTGATGATAAAAATGTAGAATCTGAATATTGGAAGAAAAATTTCTTAGAAATTGATTTAATAAAAGACAATAATTACCATACAAAAAAATATATGGAGCTGATTACTGACTTTTCAAATGATTTCTTATTAGACAAAACCGATAAAAAACAGCAGGCAGAATTTATTTCAAACTCTATCAATGTATTGAATTCAAATGAAATTGTAACCAACGAAATTTTTGAAGATCAGGTGTTAAAACCATTTGAAATTATTGATGAATTTAAAGAATACAAAAAAGATTACAGTGAAAATAATCGTGTAGAGTTTGTAGAATCCTTTGAAGTTTCTGTTCCTACTTTGATGAAAGAATCAAAGAAAATCAAAAGTGATATTAAATTAGATACAAAAATTAACATCAAATTAGATTTAACTAATCCAGATGCGGCGGAAGAATATTTGGAACGTGGATTTGATGAGGAAAAGAAAATGTATTATTACAAAGTGTATTTTAATTCAGAACAATAAGATTAATTTAATATAATATAAACACTGTCCAAAATTGTGGACAGTGTCAATATTTTATAAAAAAAAGCGGTTTTGTAAGTTATTGTCAACTATTATGTATCTATTTGCACAAAATTTTAGATGGTATTTCTAAAAATTTTATCCAAAGATTTTCCCTTTGCTAATTCATCAATCACTTTATCCAAATATCTAATTTTTTTATATAGCGGATCTTCAATTTCTTCTACTCTGTATCCACAGATTAACCCTTAATTTTATCTACATTTGGATTTAATTTAGCTTCAGCAAAAAAAGTTTCAAAATCTATTTTTGATTCTATTTTTCGATCCAAATCATTTTTAGTGTAACCTGTTAACCAAAAAATAACTTCTTCTAATTCTTGAATTGTTCTTCCTTTGGATTCTATTTTTTTGATATAATGCGGATATACACTCGCAAAAGACATTTTAAAGACCTTTGTATTCATTCGAAATAAATTATTGGATAAATAAATTTACAAATAAATAGATTCTTCTAATATACCCGATTTTACTTCAATAGCCGATTGATTGGGTTTAAAAATTCGAGCTGTTAAATCTCCTTTCAATTCGATTGTTCCGTTTTCTACTCTCAACCAACTTCCTTCTCTTAATCCGATTACAGTTTGTCTATTAAATTTATGAAATTCGTTGATTCGCGTTTCTCTTGTTTCACCTTTATGCGTAGAGTTTAGATCTGGATCCAAATAATGAGGATTAATATTAAATGGTAAAAACTGCAAGGCATCAAAACTTGGTGGATAAACAATAGGCATATCATTTGTCGTTCCAATTGTTAAACCTGTCAAATTACTTCCTGCGCTACTACCCATATATGGAACACCTTCAGAAATTGTATTTCGTATAGCTTCAATTAAACCTAATTCGTACAAAGTTTTAAGTAATAAAAACGTATTTCCTCCTCCAACAAAAATAGCTTTTGCATTACAAATGGCTTCTTTCGGATTTTCATAAGTATGTAAACCTGTCACTTTTATACCAAAAGGTTGCAAAGCAGTAACCACATTGTTCGTGTATTCATCGTACGAAATGCCAGAAGGTCGCGCAAATGGAACAAAAAGTAATTCATCTGTTTGTAAAAAATCTAAAATCTCTTCTCGAATATATTCTAAATATCCACTACCATAAATTGTACTTGTGCTAATCACAAGCAATCGATAATTTGGATGTATCATAAAATCTAATTTTTATCAAAGTTAATTCTAAAAACAAAAAACCGAAGCATTTTTACTTCGGTTTTTATATCGTTTTAATTTTTATACGAGATCCATTTAATCATTTCTTTTACGGTTGGTTTTTTACCATAAATTAAAATTCCAATTCTGTAAATTTTTCCAGCTATATAAACCATAAAAATAGTGCTGATTAACAATAAAAATAAGGATAACGCTAGTTGCCAAATCGGAACATCGAATGGAATTCGAGTAATCATAGAAATTGGAGAAGTTAGCGGAATCATCGATAACCAAAAAGCGACAGGACCATCTGGATTTTCGAAAGTCGTCATGCTTCCATAAAGTCCAATCATCATTGGTACTAAAGGAAAATATGTAAATTGTTGTGTATCTGTATCATTATCTACAGCCGAGCCAATTGCTGCAAAAACTGAACTGTAAAACAAATAACCTAAAATAAAATAAGCAATAAATACAAAAATAATTAACGGATAATTAAATGTCAATAAAACTTCGCTAATCTCTGTTATTTTCTGCATCATATCTGGGTTCGACTCTGCTAATTGAGCTTGGTTCATCATTTGTTGCGACATATCCATTTTAGACGCTGCGATGGCTGGAAAAATCATCAACAAAGCCATAGTCATTCCAATCCAAATCGCAAATTGAGTAACGGCAACCATAGTCGTTCCCACAATTTTACCCATCATCAATTCGAAAGGTTTGACAGAAGATATAATGATTTCAACCACACGGTTATTTTTTTCTTCCACAACAGAGCGCATTACTTTTACACCATATATCATCACAAACATAAAAATGATGTACGTTAAAAACATGGCTAAAGCAATTTTCAACTCCATTCCTTTGTCTTCTTTTCCATCCGAAACATTGAAAACATTCAAGTTAACCCGAGCTTTAGAAGCTTCTAATGCAGTTTCGTTGATACCAGACTTTGTTTGTTTCTCTTTCTCGATTTTATCACTAATTGTGCGTGATATTTTTTCACGATCTGTGATTCCCAAATTACCATTGGTAATTAACTCGGTATTTTTTTCAATATTCTCATAGTTACCATCTGTATTTTTTGGAATGTGAAGAATGGCATTCAAATATTCACTTCCTTTCAGTGTATCTTTTATTGATTTCAATTCTTGAGGCGTATAAATACTAAACATCATTTGTTTAGAAGATTTAAACGATGTAATAAACTCAGAACTTTCATCCACAATTGCGATATTTTTGACTTCTGAATTATTGGCAGAACTTAAAAAGAAAATTACCGCCCCTGCTCCAACAATTAATAAAGGAGAAAGAAAAGTCATAATAACAAACGCTTTATTTTTTACCTGTGAAAAAAATTCGCGTTGCGCAACCAAAAATATATTTTTCATTTATAATTAAGCTTAAAGATTAGAAATAGAACTTTGTTTAACAGCTTCTAAAAATACGTCATTCATCGAAGGAATAATTTCTTTGAATTGATGAACTTGACCAATTTGCATTAACTTTTGTAAAATTTCGTTTGTTGGTGTTTCTTTATTGTATAAAAGATTAAACTCTGTTCGTTGATTAAAATTTCTCATGTCAGAAATTTCAAATTCATTTGCTAAATTTTGTAGAGCATCCGATGCTACTTCATCCAATTGAATAGAAAATTTACCAGTTTTGAATTGATTTCTCACTTCTTCTATTGTTCCGTCTAACACTTTATTAGATTGATTGATTAATGCAACATGATCACACATTTCTTCAACAGATTCCATTCTATGGGTCGAAAAAATAATTGTCGTCCCTTTATCTCTTAATTCCAAAATTTCATTTGCAATGATTTGCGCATTTACAGGATCAAAACCACTAAAAGGTTCATCAAAAATTAACAACGAAGGATTATGAATAACCGTAATAACAAACTGAACTTTTTGTCCCATTCCTTTCGAAAGTTCACTCAATTTTTTATTCCACCAAGACATCATATCAAGTTTTTCGAACCAATATTCGGTACGTTTTCTTGCTTCAGCAGAAGAAAGACCTTTTAATTTCGCAAAATAAAGGGCTTGTTCTCCTACTTTCATATTCTTGTATAACCCACGTTCCTCTGGCATATAACCAACTTGACCAATTGATTTTTTTGTCAAAGGCTCTCCGTTTAGTAAAATTGTTCCGCTATCAGGAGCTGTAATTTGGTTGACAATACGAATAAACGTTGTTTTTCCAGCACCATTTGGTCCCAATAGTCCATAAATAGACCCCTGTGGAATGTTGATACTAAAATTGTTGAGTGCAACTTTATTTTTATATTTCCTTGTTAAGCCTTCGGCTTGCAATAAAAAATCCATTATCTATATCATTTGATTTGTAAAATTAGTAAGAAGAAAGTAGATTTCGTTACAGATTTTAATGAGATTCGTTCGGATCCCATACAATTTCTTTAAAATTGACCACTTTATCATTTACTATCTCTATACCTTCATTTTCCAACAATTGTTGCATTAAACTCGAAGGATTAAAATGATGCTTTCCTGTTAATTGACCATTTCTATTAACCACTCGATGAGCTGGAACATCATCTCGATGGTGTGAATGATTCATTGCATAACCAACAACACGTGCTGAAAATTTTTCACCTATACTTTTCGCTATCAATCCATAAGTAGAAACTCGTCCTTCTGGGATTTGGCAAACGATTTGGTAAATTTTCTCATAAGTATCAGAAATGATTTTTGTCACAATCTAAACATTTATTGTAAATTTAAAGAAACTAATAGAATATGAGCCAAAAAGTTCCAATTAAATCTCTTTTAAGCCGTCCACGTTTTAAGGTGTATACCCATTTATCAAAACAAGAATTTATCGAATTAATTAAAAAACATTTGCAACAAAACACTTCAGAGTTTGGTGGTTATGCGAATGAGGAAGTAACAATGGTTCGTGTTAGAAAAGATAAAGATAAATATTGGCATCCCCAATTACAAATTCGAATTGAAGAAGATGATGATCATCCAAATTATTTGGTTGTAAGAGGAATTATTGGTCCTAAACCCAGCATTTGGACATTTTTTGCTTTCCTTTATGGATTAAGTGGTGCTGTTTTTATAACATTAGGCTCGTATGCAATTTCAGAATACATAGTAAAAGGTGAAAGTATATGGATTTGGTCTGTTCCGTTTTCTGTTATATTGGCTTTAGGAACTTATTTAGCAAGTTTATATGGACATCAATTGGCTAAATTTCAATTAGGAAGATTGTATCATTTTGTAAATACGTTATTAAATGATGCAGAATTTTATGAAAACAATGAAAATATAAAATAAAAAAAAGCGACCAATCCGGTCGCTTTACAAGAAATATGTTGAGATAATATATTAATTAGATTACTTTCACATTAACGGCGTTGATACCTTTTTTTCCTTGTTCTAAGTCAAATGATACTTTATCATTTTGAGCTACTTTGTCTGCCAAACCAGAAACGTGTACGAAGTACTCTTTTCCTGATTCATCATCTTTAATAAATCCGTATCCTTTTTCTTCATTAAAGAATTTTACAGTTCCTTTATTCATAGTATTTTATTTACGCCGATAAAGATATAAGAATTATTTTCAAAACCAATACTATATTCATTTTTTTTTAGTTTTTTTTAGTTCCATTTTTTTAGACTACCAATTCAACCTAATTTTGCCTAATATTTAATTATTTTGGCAGGAATCTATATTCATATCCCCTTTTGTAAACAGAAATGTAGTTATTGTGACTTTCATTTTTCTACAAATCTTCACAACAAATCTAATCTGGTAAAAGCGATTAACAAAGAGCTTTTACTTAGAAAAAATGAAATATCACAACCACTTGAAACTATTTATTTTGGTGGAGGAACTCCTTCTATCCTTTCTGAAATAGAATTAGAAAGCATTTTCGAAACGATTTTTAAAAATTATTCAACCCAAAATTTAAAAGAAGTTACACTCGAAGCAAATCCAGATGATTTGAACCAAGAAAAACTTAAATTCTTAAAATCAACTCCTATCAATCGTCTTTCGATTGGTGTACAATCGTTTTTTGAAGAAGATCTACAATTAATGAACCGTGCACACAATGCACAAGAGGCAGAACGATCGATAAAACTTGTTCAGGATTTTGGTTTTGATAACATCACAATTGATTTGATATATGGTTCTTCGACAACTACTAATGATATGTGGATGAAGAATCTTCAGAAAGCAATAAATTTAAATGTTCCGCATATTTCTTCTTATGCTTTAACTGTTGAAGAGAAAACAATTTTGGATCATCAAATCAAAAAAGGAATCACAAAACCTGTTGATGAAGATCGTCAAAATGAACAATTTCAGCTCTTAGTTGATACCTTAACATCGAATAATTTTATACAATACGAGATTTCTAATTTTGGAAAAGAAAATTATTTTTCTTTGCATAATTCCAATTACTGGAAAGGAATTCATTACATGGGAATTGGTCCATCTGCTCATTCTTACAATGGAAAATCACGTGCTTGGAATATAGCCAACAATACAAAATATATACAAGCAATTAATCAAAATAATTTACCTCAAGAAATTGAAGTGTTAAATGAAGCTGAACGATTTAATGAAATGATAATGATCGGATTAAGAACTATATACGGAATAGATGTTGATCGAATAAATTCTGAATTTTCTCAACCTATACTTGACTTATTTTATCAAGAAATCAATCAGTTAATTAAAGAAAATCTTATCATCAAACAAGAAAATAAAATCATTTTGAAACCTGAATCAAAATTTTTTGCTGATGGAATTGCATCAAGATTATTTTACATCGATTAAATTGTTAAATTTGCGTTATGAATGATAACAGACCAATAGGTGTTTTCGACTCTGGTGTTGGTGGTTTGATGTTTGCAAAAGAAATAAAACGTTTGCTACCAAACGAAAGTTTAATTTATTTTGGTGATACTCAAAATTTACCTTACGGAGAAAAATCTAAAGAAGCGATTACACAATTTTCGGTAGACATTACTAATTTTTTAAAGGACAATGATTGTAAAGCAATTTTAGTTGCATGTAATTCTGCAACTGCGAATGCTTTGAAAGAGATTAGAAATGCTGCAGGAAAAGATATTCCTGTTATTGATGTTATTTCTCCCGTTGCTGAAAAAGTATCGTTCGAACTAAGAGAAAAAATTGGCGTTATTGCAACAAAAACAACAGTTAATTCAGGTGCATACAAAAAAGCAATTCGGCGTCGCAATAAACACATCAACGTAGTTGAAATGGCAACTCCACTCTTGGTACCTGTTATCGAAGAAGGTTTCGCAAATTCTATTATTTCTAAAGCTGTTTTAGAAACTTATTTGTTAAACAAAAAATTAGAAGGAATTGATTCCATTATTTTAGGGTGTACTCATTATACTCATCTTGAAAAAGAAATCAATCAAGTATTCGAAGGGAAAGTTGATATTGTAAATTCGCCTTTAATAGTAATTAATCAAGTCATTTATCAATTAGCGAAAGAAGGAAAATTAGCAGAAAAAAATGCTGCTGCAACCTATACTTTTTATATTTCTGTAAACACAGATAACATTATAAAAGTTGCTAAAAAATTCTTTGGAAAAGATATTCAATTAATTGAAAAAAAATTAATGAACTAAATAGAACCGACTATTATTTGTCGGTTTTTTTATAGATAATAACATACAAACAAAAAACAAATTATTACATGAAAAGAACATCAGAATTAATTGCATTAGAAGAAAAATACGGAGCTCATAACTATCATCCGCTTCCAGTAGTTTTGGAAAAAGGAGAAGGAGTTTACGTTTGGGACGTAGATGGAAAAAAATATTTCGATTTCCTATCTGCTTATTCAGCTGTCAATCAAGGACATTGTCATCCTCGAATTATTAATAGATTAAAAGAACAAGCAGAAAAATTAACGTTAACTTCTCGTGCTTTTTACAATGCTGAACTTGGAAAATATGAAAAATTTCTAACAGAATTGTTCGGTTTCGAGAAAGTACTTCCTATGAACACGGGAGCTGAAGCTGTTGAAACTGCTCTAAAAATTGCTCGTAAATGGGGGTACGAGAAGAAAGGAATTGCAGCTGGTGAAGCAATTATTGTTGTATGTAAAGACAATTTCCATGGACGTACAACAACTATTATTTCTTTTTCGAATGATGAAGATGCGCGTAAAAACTTCAATCCTTATACAAGTGGTTTTGATGCCGTTGAATACAATGATGTAAATGCTTTGAAACAATTATTTAAAGAAAAAGCTGACAAAATTTGTGGGTTCTTAGTAGAGCCTATTCAAGGTGAAGCTGGTGTTAATGTTCCTTCTGAAGGATATTTAAAAGCTTGCGAAGAATTATGTAAACAACATAATGTTTTATTTATTGCAGATGAAATCCAAACAGGAATTGCTCGTACAGGAAAAATGTTAGCGATTGATCATGAAAATATTAATGCTGATGTCTTAATTTTAGGTAAAGCTGTATCGGGTGGAGTTTATCCTGTTTCTGCTGTTTTAGCAAATGATGAAGTGATGAATGTGATTAAACCAGGACAACATGGTTCTACTTACGGTGGAAATCCTTTGGCTGCAGCGGTTGCAATGGAAGCTTTACAAGTTGTTTTAGACGAAAAATTAGCTGATAACGCAGAGAAATTAGGTCAAATTTTTAGAACAGAAATCACTAAAATGGCTGAAGAATTTCCTTTATTCAAATCGGTTCGTGGTAAAGGTTTATTAAATGCTATTTTAATCAATGATACGCCAGAATCTGAAACAGCATGGAATTTCTGTGTTGCAATGAAAGACAACGGTTTATTGGCTAAACCTACACACGGAAACATCATTCGTTTCGCTCCTCCTCTTGTGATGAACGAAGAACAATTGCACGAATGTTTAGCGATTATTCGTAAAACCGCAGAAGAGTTTAACAAATAATATAGCATAAAAAGACTCCTTCTTTTACATTACTAAAAAAGTTAGACACTTTTGAGTCTTTTAATAGAAGGAGTTTTTATTTCTAAATGAATTCTATTGTCGTTTCAATTTCGTGACCTTTATCTAAGATTTTGTGTATTGGACAAGAATTTGCAACTTTTAATAATCTTGTTTGCTGTTTTTCATCAAAATCACCTTCGATAATTACGTGACGATGAAATGTTATTGGTTCGGTTGTAATCAAATCATAGTTCACATCAACCTCCACTTTTTTGTATGGAAATTCTTTGTGATTCATATACATTTGCAATGTAATCGATGTACAAGAAGCCAAAGCTGCGCCTAACAATTCGCTTGGTTTTGCAGCAGTATCCAAGCCTCCTTTATCAATTGGTTCATCAACTGTAAATTCGTGCTTACCTGATTTTATTTTTGAAATATAATTTTTATCCGTCGAAGTCGACGTCACATTCACTTCACTCATTTTATTTATTTTTCGTTTCCTTTAATTCTTGAATTCTTTTGTGCTTGTGGCATTGGTACATAATCGTCATCTCCTGGTACTTTTGGAAATCGGTGATTCACCCAATCTTCTTTTGCTTTTTCGATCGTTTCTCTTGAAGAACTCACAAAATTCCAAAAAATAAAATGTTCTTCTGGTAATTCTTCACCTCCAAAAATATAAACCGTTGAACCTGCTTCAATTTCAAATTCACATAATTTAGCATCTTTGGCAACCAATAATTGTTTCGTCCCATAGGTTTCACCTGCATCTTTTATAGAACCTTCTAAAACATACAGCGCAGATTCTCCAAAAAGATCTTTTCCTAACGAGACATTGAAGGTGTTTTTCGCTTTAATTTCGATTAAATACATTGGCGAATAAACAGGTACCGCAGATTTGTGCTCACCAAATTGCCCCGCAATCAATCTGTAATCTGCATTTTCATCTGACCAAGTTGGTAGTTTTTCTGCATCAACATGTGTGAAACTCGGTTCCATATTTTCTAATTCTTTTGGGAGTGCTACCCAAATTTGTAAACCGTGAAGCGTTTTATCTGTTGTACGTAAATATTCGGGTGTACGCTCCGAGTGCACCACACCTTTTCCTGCTGTCATCCAATTTACTGCTCCAGGTTTTATCTCCAATTCGGTTCCTAAACTATCGCGATGCATAATGGCCCCTTCGAACAAATACGTCAAAGTAGACAAACCAATATGAGGATGTGGACCTACATCAAGATTTTGATAATCTTTCAGCTTTGTTGGTCCCATATGGTCGATAAATACAAATGGCCCGACATGTCTTTTCTGACGAAAAGGCAATAATCTACCCACTAAAAAGTTGCCAATATCAGCCGCTTTCTCTTCTAAAATTAATCCAACATTAGACATATAGTATACGTTTTTATTTCATGTAAAATTAGTTTTAATCCTGCTTTTAAAACTTGATTTAAGTTAATAAATAAAAAAAGGTTAGCCAATAGCTAACCTCTTTTATAACTTTATATTAACGATTTTAGTAATCGTAACTGTTTTGAGTTTCTCCTCCAAAGTTCCACGCAATACCAAAACGTAATGTATTTTCTAAGGCATTGTTCGTTTCTGACATTGGAATTAAGTAAGAAGCATTAAATGCAAAAGCATTGTATTTAAGCCCTAAACCTAATGTTAAATGCTGACGATCCCCTTTCATTGGGCTTTCGTGGAAATAACCTGCACGAATAAATAAAGCATCGTTGTAAGAATACTCTGCACCAACTGAATACGTAATTTCTTTTAATTCTTCGCTTCCTCCTCCTGGTGCATCACCAAAAGAACTAAAGATACCGTCCATCACACCTTTATTTGGGATGTAACTATTTGTTATATTCCCTTCTTCATCATATTCATATTGAGGTGTTGGTACTAATAATTTAGAAAACTCTGTTGTGATACCTACTTTATTGTAATCATCAAATTTGAAATCATACCCAACTCCTAAACGTAATGTTGTTGGCAAATAAGATGCGTTCTCTTCTGAATTTGAATAATCTAATTTAGGACCAATATTAGAAATTTGGAAACCTCCACGTAATTTACCTTCAAAATTATTTGTATCCATTGTTTCTGATTGGTAATAACCAGCTAAATCAACCGCGAAAGTATTAGCAGCTTGAACACCTGCTTCATTTACTCCGTTAAATAAGTCTGAACGAATAAAACGACCTGTAACTGCCATCGAATAGTTATCTGTTAAACGTAAACCATACGATAAGTCGATTGAGAATTCATTTGGTTTAGCCATACCCGTAGATACAACATCTGTTCCGACAAGTTCATTTAGTTCGATTTCACCCATATTGAAATAGTAGATACTTGCACCTAATGTACTACGTTCATCTTGTCCTAAAAAAGTATAGTAAGAGGCGTTTAACAAGAAAACATCGTTTGTTAATGAATTCATATATGGCGTATAGGTGAACGCTACTCCAGAGTAATCTGGTGCAAAAGCAAATTTAGCAGCATTCCAATACTGAGAATAGTTATCCGCCGATGTCGCAACACCTTGATCTCCTAAACCACCTGCACGTGCATCAGGCGAAATTTTTAAGAATGGAGCTCCCGTTAAAATTGGATTTGATTTTGTATAATCTTTATCTGTATTATTACTTCCTGTATCTTGAGCATAGGTAAAAGCTGATGCTAAAATCAATAAGCTTGCGGTAATTTTTTTCATTCGTGTTATATTGATTATATTTTTATTTTTCTATTATTTTAAAATAACTAATTTTTCAACTGCTGCTGCTGAACCTTTACATACGGTATCGTCAACACCTTTTACATTGACTTTGTAAATATAAACACCTTTTCCTATTTTGTCTCCAAAATCATCCAAACCATCCCATTCTATCGCATATTTTCCTGTACGATATCCTTCTCGGAAAGGTTCTGCAGAAACGGTTTGACGTAGTGTTTTGACTAATTTACCCGAAATGGTAAAAATCTGAACCATTACATCTAACTCAGAATCACAGTTGTGTTCGAAATGGAAAAAGGTATTCTTTGTAAATGGATTAGGCCAATTTAGTAATTTATCAATATGCAATTGTCCCGTTCCATTTTCCATTACTACAAAGTCTAACGTTGCAGTATTCGAATTATTGTTGATGTCCCAAAATTTAAGATTTACGGTATGTTGACCAAGTTCTAAATTTTTTAATTGATACATAACTTGACCTTTCTGATAATCTTCGAAATCTTTATTGATACAAGGATTTGCATCACCTCCATCATAATATTCGTTTAACACATATGCATCTTGAACTTTACCATCTATTGTTGCTACAATATCATGCCCAATACTCGATCCTGTTGCATTAATTCCTGTATTATCAGTTAAACAACCAACCAAATAAGGCGAACGATCTGTAATTCCACCATTGGCAAAATTTAAATTGTTCATGTATAATTTTCCTTGCGGACGTTCATCATCATTTAAACCTTCTTCGTTAATTCCTTCCATCGAAACAATTTCTAAAGTAGAGGCGTCTTTTCCATCTTTTTCGTCCCACGCATAAAATTTTAATTTTCGATCTCCTAGCTCGTAATTGATATCTTTCGGCACATAAAACTGAATCGTAAATTCTCCATTTACTACTTTTCCCGTTCCTTTATAAATTGTTTTATTTTCTGTTTTGAACGTTTTTCCATTATGAGTAGATTCACTTAACAAGGTTTTTATTTCCTCTTTCTCAAAAAGGCTTACCGCTATTTTTCCTGAAAAAGTATTGTCAATAGAAGTTGAAGTAAGTTGATTGACCTTTCCTTTAATCGTTACAAAATCTAAGGCTTGTAATTTTCCTCCTCCTAAAATATCTACACCTTTTTTATTTTCGATACTTAAAATTTCAATCTCTTGTTGCGGACGATGAATAGCTAACATAGGATCTCCCAAAATACTAACACTTTTGTGATTACGATGAGAAGGAGAATAACTAATTTTAGCTTGATTTAGCGCTTTTCCTATCGTTTGATTTTCTAAACCATCCTTTTTGAAAAATTCTTGAATCAAATACTGATTCATTGTATCTCCATATCCTGTTCCAATAGGACGGTTTGTTGTAATCATTGACAATGCCCCTCCATTTATATTTTTCAACATCATTTCACCTGCTGAATTATATTGTGGTAAATCCCAAATCGTAAAATCACAAGTAACAGTACATACAATAGGTAATCGCGAATAAGCAGCACTAAAATTAGACAAACCTGTTAATTCTTCTGCGGTAATAATACGTTCTTGTGCCCAACTTCGTGGACCTCCATGTCCATAATACATCAAGAAATTAGAGCCTAATTCAATTCCATTTAATATCGCCTGATTAACCGTTGGGTAGCGAACACCTGCCGATGTACCTTCGGGTTGATGAGCACCTGTGTATATTTTGTTTACCGTATAAATTTGATTTTCTTTTTTAGTAAACTCACCATCAATAGAAACGTCAAAATTTGGAGTATTAACATTATCATCGTTATCTGTAACTGCAACAACTTTTGTACGCCAATCTCCATATGAAGTTCCTTTTCCTTGAACTTTATCATAATAAGAAATGATTTTATCCACTAAAACTTTCGCTTCTGGAGAATTTGATGCAGGAATTCGACCAACAGCTATATTAAACCAATTTGCATCGTAATTATAAACTCCCTCTACATTATTTGATAACATCTTTACATTGTTATCTAACATCGCAAAATAATCATCTGTTGCAATAGCTTCGTTTATATTTGTTGAAGGTTCGTCTGTAAACGTTGGAATGTAATTCGTAAAATCTTTTATTCTATTCTTAGGATCATACGTTGTTGCACCAAATAATACTGCGTATTCTAAGTTTGGACTTTGATTATCTTTCAAAAACTTTAAAAAATCTCGAATCGCAATTGGATCTTGACTTCCAGATGAAAAATCATTGTAAACTTGGTCTGTTGTTACAACAGCAGTATTTATTTTATCATGTTCTTTTCTGAAATTTGCCAAACGTTGTGCTTGATCCAAATATTTTGGGTGCGTAATCACAACATAATTTATATCAACTAAACTACGTATATCTTGATTCGCAACACGACCTACAAATTTTGCATCATTATAAGCATTTTCATCTCGAAAAGCTACAAACTCATTTTGTGGCGAATTCTCAAATTTATAAGAACCGCTTTCTGGCTGAAGATTTGAAATTTGATGAATATTAGAAACATTCCAAACATTAACATTTGAAGAGTTTTGTAATGTAAATGCATTCATTGGATTAGAATAGTCAGATAAAAATCTAAACGTAAACTGTTCATTATTATATACTAAATTATCCTTGAAACGAAGTTGTAAATAATCTAAAAAACCTAAACCAGAGGGATTACTTCCTACAGACGAAACTGAAATATCAATTGTATTTGAGTTTAAAGTAATAGATTTATCATCTTCAGTTCTGTTAAACTCCGAATTTCCTAAACTCCCAGTAAATATTTGACCATTAGCATTTATAGAATAATTATTATTAGAATTTTTCCCTACAACAGCGTAACGTAAATATGCTTCACCTCCATTTACAATAGAATTTGCTTTGAATGTTTTTTTAAAACCATCTTTTAATCCAATATTTTCTCCAACCCAAATTTGTCCAAGACCATTTAGATTAATTGAATCTTTTTCGTGAAATTGTAAATGATCAAATGTCGAAAATGTTTTAACAGGTGAACCAGTTAGTGAACTATTTTGCACACGTTTCCCATCACTTCCATTAAAACTTATAAAATAATAGGCTGATTCATCATATAAATTATAACGAAGTTTTACATTACTTAAAGTTGTGGTATTATCTCTATACCATTGATGCGGACCTTTTGCATAAAATAAAACGTAATCATTGTTATCAAAACTTCCGTCATCTCCACCAACAAATTTGATCGGAATTTCATTTAAAGCTCCTTTTCTATCTAAAGTCAAATTTTCCATCAATCGACCTTCACCATTTCCATAAATCTTTAAAGATTTCGGATTGAAATTGGTCGGAATTCCATTCTTCGTAAAGAAATTTCTATCTAGTTTAAAAACACCATCTTTCGAAACTTTTATTTTATACCAATCTCCAGTTTTCAAAACACTTGAAGTTGAATTATCAATAAATCTTGTACCTGATTTTCGTTGAGAAGAAATTGGTTTTTGTACGATAGAAAACGATTCAATTTTCAGAAATTTATTATTCTGTTTTACAAAAGGAACAACTTTTACAATTAGTTTTTGTTGTCCATTTTTATCATTTACATTATATGAAGAAAAATTAATTTTATCTGAAATAGAAGATGTATCCAAATCAATCAATTCGTTTTGTACTTCTCTATATTGTACATTCGTCAATTCAACTTCTTGATTAAGTGAATTTAATTCAACCACAAATTCTGGAAGAAAGTATCCCCCAACAAAATAATTATCTTTATTCGAAAAATAAGGCACATTTACCTTATTTCCATTCGTCAAAGAAATTGTTTGATTATTCTCCCAATTTATTTTGTAATTTTGACTAAACAATTGAGGAAATTGAAGCAAAGTTGCGACTAAAATAAAATATTTCTTCATGTCTGTTAAACGCTATTTTAGCAAATATATTTTCAATCGTAAAATAAAAAAATAATTCTTACGTTAGATACAAGAAATAAAGCATTTTTTCGTTGTAAGATTAATGTCAAATGCTTTTATTTGCATTAAATTTAATATTTGAAAACCAGAAATATTCTATGAAAATGAATAAAGGACGTATTTTTTCTCTTGCGCTTGCAGCCATTACAATGAGTGTATTTGTAGGCTGTGCAAGTAGTTCAGGTAAGAAAAAAGGAGGTGGAACAAAAAATTTCACAAGTCGTACAGGTTGGAAACCAAACGATAGTAAAGGTTGGTTTTTTTCGGGTAAAAAGAAAGAAAACATTAAAGCATGGCCTGGAATGGTTTTCATCGAAGGTGGGTCTTTTACAATGGGAATCACGAAAGATGATGTGTTACACGACTGGAATAATTCTCCTGTTCGTATGCAAGTAAAATCTTTCTTCATTGGTGAAACTGAGGTTACAAACTACGAATACAAAGAATACTTAACTTGGCTAAAAGTTGTTTTCCCACCAGAAGACACGCAGTACAAGGATATCTATAATGGAGCCTTACCAGACGAAACGGTATTCAATAATCAATTATCAAGAGATGATTTCTCGACAGAAAATTACTTGTTTTCACCAGAGTTTAGCTACTACCCTGTAGTTGGTATTTCTTGGTTGCAAGCAGTAAACTATTGTGATTGGTTAACAGATCGTGCTAACGAAAAAGCCTTGATGAACAAAGGAATCTTATCAAAAGATTACTATAATAACGAAGAATACAATTACGGAAACAAAACATTCAATGCAGAACAATATAAGTTAGGCGACACGAATGTAAATGAAGCTATTGATTCGACTAAAATTATGAGAGCGAATCAAATTAAAACTCAAAACTCTCGTATCCTAAAAGCAAATCGTGCAACAGGTTCTTTAGAAGTTCAACCTTTCCGTTTACCTACTGAGGCTGAATGGGAATATGCAGCTTTAGCTTTACCTGGAAACCGTGAATACAACGAATACAAAGGAAAAGAAGTTGCTCAAAATAATTTAAGAGTAACAAAAGGAGCGCAAAGAGGTCAATATTTAGATAACTTCAAACAAGGTCGTGGAGATTATTCAGGTATTGGAGGATTTGGAAACGATGGTTCTGCTATTACAAGTGATGTTCGTAAATATCCATCAAATGATTTTGGTCTATATGGTATGTTAGGTAACGTTGCAGAATGGGTTTCTGATGTTTATCGTCCAATTATTGACGAAGAAGCAAATGACTTCAACTATTACCGTGGTAATGTTTTCAAAACGAATATCGATAACGGAGTTGGCGGATTTGAAAAATATGACGAAACAAACGTAGAATACGATACATTAGACAATGGTAAATTAGTTTACAAAGGTTTACCTGGCGCATATAAAAAACAAACACAATACGATTTGACAAATTATCGTGATGGTGATCCTAACTCTTCTCTTAACCCAAGAGTTGAAGACGGTAGATCTGCTGATCAGGCGACAGAAGATATGTATAATGCTCCTCAACGTAAATTTACAGTAGACGAAAAAGGTCGCGTTATATTAGAAAAAGATACAACAAATCGTACTTCTGATATTTCTGATGAAACACGTGTTGTAAAAGGAGGTTCTTGGAAAGACCCTATCTATTGGATAGATGCTGGACAAAGACGTTATTTACACCAAGCAAGTGCAACAAACTGGATTGGTTTCCGTGTAGCTCAAGAATATACAGGTAGCTTCGAATCTAAGCGTAAACGTAGAGGATAAATATCCTTTTATATAAATAAGAAAACTCGGTTAATAACCGAGTTTTCTTATTTATATAATTAGCTTTTATTGAGTTAAAGACCAATATGTAAAACCATTATGTTCTACTACTTTTTCGAAACCAAGTTTCTTCAAAAGATTAATTGATTTAAAATTATCTGAGAAAGATTTTGCTGTTACCTCTTTCACTATTTCTTGAGAAAATGCCCATCTAATCAATTCTGTGCACGCTTCCTCTGCATAACCTTTCCTTCTCTCCTCTCTTATTATTCCATAACCAATATCCACATTTTCATCCGCTGCATTAAAACCTTTAAAACCTACATCACCAATTATTTCTTTTGTATCCTTTTTAATAATCATCCACGATTCAAACCCCGTAACATAATTATGGATTAACAATTTTTGAATAATCTTAGGTATTGTATCCATCATATCTTGATCGGGCCAATCTTTTCCTTTTAGAAACCCCTTCTCTTCTAAAATACGATAATCATTGTACAACATATCTTCGCAAATATCAATTGTAAATGGCACGAGAAGCAAACGTTCTGTTTCTAATTTATCTATAGTAATCTCTTTTATTTTCATTCTTTAATTAAAATGCAAGCAGTAATTTTTCAATATAACAATTAAACCAGATAAATAAACTACACCAAGATTTATCTCATCAAATATTTTGCAATTATCGTAAAATACTTCCTTTAAATCACAAAAACGATTCAATAAATTTTATATTTGTACAGAACAATAACAATTATTTCTTTGTCAATTTTGCAAAAGAAATTTATCTTCTATTTTATTTAGATTACATGAATACAGCAGAAATATTCGAACAATTTCTAAAATCGAAAAACGTTACGACAGATACACGTAACATCTCAAAAGATTGTATCTTTTTTGCTTTAAAAGGGGCAAATTTCAACGGAAATACATTTGCACAAGAAGCTATAAATCAAGGTGCAATGTTGGCAATTGTAGATGAAAAAGAATATGAAAATAACAGTCAAAATATTTTTTTAGTTCACAATGCTTTAGAAACTCTACAAGACTTAGCAAGAATGTACCGAAAACACCTTCAAATTCCATTTATTGGTTTAACAGGTTCTAATGGAAAAACAACAACAAAAGAATTAATTTCGGCTGTTTTGAAGGAAAAGTTTAAAACGCATTATACATTCGGAAATTTGAATAACCACATTGGTGTTCCTTTAACGATATTATCTATTCCAGAAGATACAGAAATCGCTGTAATTGAAATGGGTGCAAATCATCAAAAGGAAATAGAATTGTTAGCCTCTATTTCTCAACCTGATTTCGGTTATATCACCAACTTTGGAAAAGCTCATTTAGAAGGTTTCGGTGGAATTGAAGGCGTGATTAAAGGAAAATCTGAATTGTATGATTTTCTTAGAGCAAATAAAAAAACTGCATTTGTCAATTATAACGATCCTATTCAAGTAGAAAAAACTGGCGATATTAACCGAATCACTTTTTCTGATCAGAATAATACAGATGTACAAATCGAATTAATCGAAAACAAAACGGAATACCTTGCTGTTAAATACAAAAATTTAGATATTCATTCTCATTTGACTGGAAATTATAATTTTAGTAACATTTCATGTGCGATTGCTATTGGTCAATATTTTGGAATAGATGCTGAATCAATCAAAAATGGAATCGAAAATTACTTTCCTTCAAATAATCGTTCGCAAATTATCAATAAAGAAAATTATAAAATTGTGATGGATGCTTATAATGCAAATCCAAGTAGTATGGAAGCTTCACTCAATAATTTTGTCAAATTTGAAGGTTCTAAAACAATTATAATTGGTGATATGTTCGAGCTTGGTGATGAAGCTAAGACAGAACATCAACGTGTTTTAGACTTGGCTGAACGTTTAAACTTTGATCAAATCTTTATTTTAGGACATCATTTTTCTGAAACAATTACAACAAATCCGAACGTTAAAAAATTTGAAGATCGCAAAGCTTTCGAAAAATACTTGATTGATAATCCTATTAAAACTAAAAATATTTTAATAAAAGGTTCTCATGGCATGAGACTTGACTTACTTGAGAATATCTAATTGTAAAATGCTACTACCTATGTATAAATCAATCATCATTTCCTTCATTTTATCGTTGTCTTATGTTCATTCACAAAGCATTATTGATTGGAATAAAAATGAAAGATTGAAATACGAAAACTTTAAAAAGAAGCCTTTTCAAACAAAAATACCACAAGGTTTTCTTGATTCGAAATTAGGATGGCAAATTGCTGAAACGGATGGAGAAATTCCGAAAGTAAAAGTTTTAAATCGTTTTGATGAAATTAATTCTTGGATTTCGATAAAACATGCAGGAATTTTAAATGAAATGCAATTACAATTTGATCTTTCTGAGCTATACGCCCGAAAAATAAGAAAAGACTTTGAAGAACTTCAAGCTAAAAAAGTAATGGATAAAAATTCTTATCGTTCAAAATTTTTATTAAACTCTAACAATTTAAAAAAAAGATTAAAATCTATGGCTGGTGTTTCTATTAATCAACCAGATTTATATAATTTATTAAACAAGCAAATTCAGGATTCTTTATTCATCTATAAGTCTTATTCGAATTAGCTTAATAGCTTGATGTTAACCTTTTAATAAAATATAATTAAGAGAGTAAAGCTATTTTTTTTGTAACTTAACTCTCTTTTTAAATCATTCAATATGAAAAAAATAGTTTTACATCTTGGTCTGTTTTTAGTTGGAACAAATCTTTTTGCTCAAGCTCCTGCTAATTACTATGACAATGCAACAGGTAGTGGTTATACCTTAAAAACACAACTATATAATATTATTAAAAATCATAGTACAAAAAGCTATGATGCTCTAAAAGGGTTATATAGACAAAATGATTCTGATAATGGTTTTCAAGATAAATATTATGAAAAAGATAATTCAATTTTAGACATTTATTCAGAAAACCCAACAGGTACTGATCCTTATAATTATACACCTGGTCAGAAAGAATGTGGAAATTACAAATATGAAGGAGATTGTTATAATAGAGAACATTTAATTCCACAGAGTGTTTTTAGTAAGGCATCACCTATGGTATCTGACCCTTTACATATATGGCCAACAGATGGTGTAGTAAATGGAATGAGAAGTAATTATCCTCACGGAGTTGTAGGAACTATAGATAAAACTTCTCAAAATGGCTCGAAATTAGGGAATAATCTAAATTCTGGTTATTCATACGGATATTCTGGTACAGTTTTCGAACCGATAGATGAATTTAAGGGAGATATCGCTCGTGCTTATTTTTATTTCGCAACACGATACGAAGGAAATGGCATTCAGAATTGGAAATATGCGATGTTCAATGGATCAAAAGATAAAGTTTTCACAGATACTTTCTTAAAAATATTAATAACTTGGCATTTAAATGATCCAGTTTCTGATCGTGAAAAAGACATTAATAATATTGTGTACAGGTACCAAAAAAATAGAAATCCTTATGTAGACCATCCAGAATTTGTAGAAAAAGTTTGGGGATATAACTTAGGAACAGGAGATTTTGAATACCAAAAACGTGATGATATCTCGGTTTATAATAAAACAACTCGTTCTGTAATTATTAAACTTGAAAATAATGCAAAATCAATTCAAAAAATTTCGGTTTTTAATTTTAATGGGCAATTAATTAATGAAATTCAAAACACTTCTAATCAAAAAGAAATTGAAGTAAATTTTAAAAATCCAGGAGTTTATATAATTAAAGTAGTTGGGTCACAAATGGAAATTAACAAACGAGTTGTAATCAAATAACAAAACAGTCAAACGTTCAACATACAAATCCTTCGCAGAAAAAGTGAAGGATTTTTTAATAATTGAAAAATATGAAATAATCTTTTATTTTTATTATACCAAAATCAGAAGTTCTACAATACTTGTATATTGTTTTATAACAAATAAAATAGATTAGAATTATATTTTTGATAAACTAATTATTATTTAGTTCAATCATCAACTAAATCGTTCATAATAACATTATAAATGAAAGAATTCAATATCCATAAAACGTAATTTATACATTCTCTATTATTTAAACTCAACACTATTATAATCAACACATTAAATATCTATTAATTAATTTTTAAATGATAAAAAATTAATTATAATCTATTTTGTCCACCTTTTGTCCCCCTCCATTTTATTCAACGTAATTCAATAATTGATAAATTCGTAACAGAAAACGAAATAAACAAATTATACTTTATTAATAGCAGTTATTTATTTTAAAAATGCTAATAAAATAATCAAAACTATAAACACAACTTAAATTTATATAAATGATAAAATTTATACTTTTTTTGATTATATTGGGATGGTCTCAATCAAAAGCGCAAGTTGGAATTGGTACAAGCACACCAAACTCAGCAACAATACTCGACATTTCTTCTACAGACAAAGGAATTCTTATTCCCAGACTTACAGAAACCGAAAGAAATACATCGTTATCTGATAACGATTCAATACTGTCCCACCAGCTGGAGTTGTAAATACTAATTTAATGGCAGGGACTTTAATTTTTAATACCACTCAAAATCGTTTTGAATTTTGGGATGGGACACTTTGGAGACAATTGTTTGTAACAACAAGCTCAGCAGCAGGAAATGATGGTGTAGTAAGAATAGATGGTGGGCTAAATGGAACTAAACCTAGTCTTGCTTTTGGCGAAAATAATGGTTTTTCTAATACAGGTACAAAAAAAATTGTGTATACAACTCCTTTAACATTTGCTCCCTCTCCTACAACTAGTTGGCCTGAAACAATCACAAATCCTACAGATGCTGATATATATCTAGCAGCGTCAAATAAATTTAGAGAAAACCCAATAAAAGGGCAAGTACATTTATGGCGATTAATAATTAATTTAACTGCTGGAGCTAATTCTGCTGGAGCAGTAAACGCCATTATGAAAAACCCTAGCTCAGGATTTATTATTAATTCTATTCAATTAATCCCAGCCGGTTCTGCTTCAGGAAGTATACTAACTTTTTATTTTTATACAATTGCTGATGATCAAAGTTTAGATCCTGGAAGAGGGTATGAATTTTATCTAGATGCCAATAAAGCTGTTACTGCTACAATTGAGTCTATAACAAGGGTTTCATTATTTAAGGATTAAATTTTTCTTCATAGTTTTTTTCAATAAAAGGGTTTTTAGTTATAGAACCACCTAACCTATTTAAACTGGCTAGCTTTTCTAGAAATAGAAAAGCTGGTTTTTTATTTTACACAATAAAAATTAGAACCTATTCTAAGAACGATTATAATTAAACTTATGATTCTACGCATAGGTATTGCTTTCACATAAGGTTTAAATTGGTACAACTTATTACATCACAATAAAAAAATCTACAATGAATAATTTACTCAATGAGCCTGGACTTCAGCTAACAATATTACTTCTCTTTATTCCATTATTTTTTGCATTAATTCTTGTGTTAGTAAAAATAAATGCTTTAATTAAGAATGTATTGCGAAAAAAAGAGCTTAAACGAATCTATGGAGAGTTAAAAAACTTGAATCCTGAAGATGTTTCTGCACTTGAAAAACGGAAAAAAGAATTAGAATTTCAACTCTTAGGAAATGAACTTTCGTTAAATACATCCGTTGAAGATCCAAGAGGACTGGTGGATCAAATGAATGAAATACATGATATTCGATTTTTACAAAGCAAACGACAAGAAGGCAAAAGCATCTTAATTCCTACAAACGAAAAAAAGATTATCCTTTGGTTCTTAGGTTGTAGTATAGTTTGGCTTATTTTAGGCACAACAATTGGCGAATATTTAGGTATAAAATTTGTTGCGCCCGATGCTGATCATGTAAGTTGGCTAAGCTTTGGGAGATTAAGACCTGTACACACCAATATCGTGTTTTGGGGTTGGGCTTCTATTGCGATGGTTGGTTTTTCATATTATGTAATTCCTCGTGTTGGAAATACGAAAATATATAGCATAAACCTTGCTTATCTCTCATTAATATTACTTAATTCTTCTGTCTTAATAGGAAGTATTTGTTTAATGGCAGGTATTAATAATAGCGGTGGAGAATATAGAGAATATGTTTGGCCAGTAATGCTTCTATTTGCTATCGGAATTCTTTTGAGTATTTTCAATCATTTTCAAACCATTTCGTCTAGAAAAACAGAAGAAATTTACGTATCCAATTGGTATATTGTTTCTGCAATGATGTTTGTTGTTGTCATACTACTTGTAGCCTACCTCCCATTCTGGCAAGACGGTCTGGGTGAGACAATTACGCAAGGGTATTATATGCATCAAGGTGTAGGAATGTGGTTTATGTTTTTTAACCTTGGATTGATGTATTATTTCCTTCCACAAGAATTAAACAGTCCTGTCTATTCATACAGCTTAAGTATACTTGCTTTTTGGACCCAAATTTTATTTTATACGTTGATTGGGACTCATCATTTTATATTTAGTGCCATTCCATGGTGGATGCAAACTATTGCTATTGTTGCAAGTGTAGGTATGATAATTCCCGTAGCAGCAGGAAGTATTAATTTTATGATGACTATTAGAGGATCTTGGCATCGTTTAAAACTGAGCTATGTATTACCTTTTTATGTGGTATCCATCATTTTCTATTTTACAGGATCAATGCAAGGTACGGTTGAAGCCTTTCGAATAACTAATCTTGTTTGGCATTTCACTGATTTTACGGTTGCGCATTCTCACTTAACCATGTATGGAATTATCACATTTATGTTATGGTCGTTTACCTACACACTTGTTCCAAGGATTACTTCTCACGAACCTCCAAGTATTACGGTGGGTATTCATTTTTGGCTTGCTTTAATAGGTTTGCTTGTCTATACTATTTCATTAATGATTGGTTCAACAGAAAAAGGATTATTATGGATGGATAAAAAACCATTTCTTGATGGAGTGATTTCAATGATGCCTTATTGGTTATGGCGAGCGATTGGTGGTACTATGATGTGGATTTCTCATTTTGTGTTTGCATATAATTTTTATAGAATGATTAAACCTAAAAAAGAAATAAAAATTCCAGAATCACCAACTGAACTTTTAGATATTATTCACGCAAATAAAACTACAATATAATGGACTTCTTTAATAATCATAAAAAACTATTTCCATCGGCATTGGCATTTTTTGTTTTTCTTACCTTAATTATTTGTATTCTTCCTGCCTTCAAAAACGAAAAAATAAATCGACCATTGCCACAGAGTCAACCTCCTACAGCAGAAGAAACACATGGAAAACAAGTTTATATCAGAGAAGGTTGTGTTGCTTGCCATACACAGCAAATTAGAAATGTCGACATGGATCAAGTTTTTGGAGATCGACCAAGTATTGCTGCGGATTACGCTCGAAATAAACGTATCAACTTTTTTCAGAATACGGCTACTTTAATGGGAACTGAACGAACTGGTCCTGATTTAACTAATATTGGAAAAAAACAACCGAGTTTGGAATGGCAATATTCGCATTTATACAATCCTCGTGCTGTTGTTCCCGAATCTGTAATGCCTTCTTATAAATGGCTTTTTACAACGAAAGATTTTCTTGACGAAGGAGAAATTGAAGTCAATGTTCCTGATGAATTTAGAATTGGTGTCAAAGGAAAAATTGTTCCTACAAAAGATGCGAAAGATTTGGTCGCTTATCTCTTAAGTCTTCAACAAGTAAAACTTGCAGAAGATGTAGAACCTGTAAAATTTTTATATAAAAAAGAGAAAAAATCGAATGGTAATTCTACCGATGCTAATCTACCAGATGGGGAAGCGTTATTCGGTACCAATTGTGCAAGTTGTCATCAAGCAAATGGCGAGGGATTACCTGGCGCGTTTCCTCCTCTTAAAGGAAGTCCTATTGTTATGGGGGATAATTTAGAATTGTATATCACCATTATTATGAAAGGATATGACCCAAGACCAGAATATGCTTCTATGCCTGCTGTAGGTGACAATGCAAGCTTTACTCCAGAAGATGTTACAGCGATTATAAATTACGAAAAAGCAAGTTGGGGTAACAGTGGTAAAAAAGTAACAGTAGAAGAAGTGAAAGAAATAATGGATAAAATCAAATAAAATGAGACAAATTAAATATAAAATAGGACTATTATTATTACTTGGATATGGATACGCAAAGGCTTGTGATGCTTGTAAACTTCAACAACCAAAAATCACACAAGATTTCACACACGGAACTGGTCCCGAATCTAATTGGGATTGGTTCATCGTTATCCTAATAACGATTATAACATTATATACATTGTTCTATTCATTCAAATTTCTTATAAAACCAGGAGAAAAAGATAAAAAACACATCAAAAATATTGTTTTAAAATTTTAAGAAAAAAGAAATCATGACAGAAGAAAAAAAAATAATCGTTTACCTATACATCGACGAAGAAGAAAAACCAATTGCTGAATTGGTTCCTCCTGTAACTTTTAAACTTGATACAACAAAATTAACAGATGGTGAACATCTGCTTAGAATAGTTAGTAAATTCGAGAAAAAAGAAGGGCTAAAACTTATCAGGTTTACTGTTTCGAATGGACCAATTCTTCATGTAGAAGGACTTTCTGATCAAGAGAGAGTGAATGGAATACTTCCTCTAATGATCAACGCCTATGATACAGGAAAAAATCAAAGTTTTATAATTAAAGGGAGCGAAAATCCAAGGACTATTCCTATTTGGGTTTGGGTGTTTATTATTGTATTTGTTGCTTGGGCAGCTTTTTATATCATACAAAATTTTAGTCTTTAGCAATCAAAATCACTTTACCATCTCTTATTTTGAGCTGTCCTTTTTTCTCTAAATGTTTGATTGTTCTTATAACAGTTTCAACACGTAATCCGGTTAAATCCCCTAATTGTTGACGAGATAAATCAATCAAATATTCTGTATCTGTATTTTGGTTGTGACTTCGTAAATAATCCAATAGTTTGATTAATCGTCTTTCGGGACTTTGAGAAGAAATCTCTGGTGCCATCACCGATTTATAATACAAACGACGAGCAAGACTCTTGTTCACAGCCAAAGAAACTTCTGGATGAGATTGCAATAATTCGTAAAAAGAATCTTTAGCAATCTGAATTATTTTCCCTTTTGTGACCGCAATTGCATTTGCAGGATAAGGCTCATCTACAAATAAAGGTGGCTCACCAAAACTTTGATTTTTAGTGAAAATATTCTGAATAAACTCTTTCCCTTCGTCAGAAAAATTATTCATTTTCACCTTTCCCTCCAACACTTGATAATAATAGGAAGGAAAATGACCTATCTCAAAAATAATTTCACTTTTTCTTAAATCTCTAATTTCTCCACCAAATTGGATTAATAAATCTTGATTAATCATAGCTTTAAATAAATTATCAACATACCTAAAAGTACTTATTTACAAACTATTTTTTACTTTATTTTTTAATTCAGGTAATACATTTTCTACAAACCATAGGTTTTTGTTCATCCAAATAAAATTGCGTGGTGATGGATGAGGCAATGGAAAATAACGTGGTAAATATTCCTTAAAATTCAATACATTTTCTGTAATATTTTTGTGCATATTCCCTTTCAAATAATACTTTTGAGCATATTGACCGATCAATAAAATCAACTGAACTTCTTTCATTTCATCCAATAAACGCGCATGCCACAAGGGCGCACATTCTTTTCTTGGTGGAAGATCTCCTGATTTCCCTTTTCCTGGATAACAAAATCCTATCGGAACTAATGCAAACAATTCAGGGTTATAGAATTGATCTTTTGTTACATTTAACCATTTACGCAACTGATCTCCACTTGGGTCATTCCAAGGCACACCTGTTTGATGCACTTTCAATCCTGGAGCTTGCCCAATAATTACAATTTTAGAGTTAGGAGCTGCCTGAACTACTGGATTTGCACCAAGAGCTAAAAAAGGTTCGCACACTTTACAAGCTCTAATCTCTTTTAATAATTCATCAAACATATTTTTATAATTGATATCATTTAAAGATAATCATAAACCATTACAACTAAAAATTATGAAAGCTTAAAAATGTATCAAAATATATAAATTAAACGGCTAAAACAAAAGAAATTATAAAGGATAATTGAACCTTATTTATCTAAACAATTCTAAAATCTCCTCCAATGTTACTTTTCCAAAATAAGCCGTGATATCAACAGAATTTAAAATTTTCGTAATTTCAGTTTCATTATGTTTTACACCAATTAATTTATTCTCCAAATCTTCTATCGGTTCCGAAGCAAAGAAATCTCCGAAAATTTTGGCTTGTTCTATTGTTCCGCCTCGTTCTACATCCAAATGAACTTCGATAAATCCAGCAGGAATTTTCTTTGCATTTTTGAAATTATATTTTGGTGAAAATCCAAAATTCCAATCCCAGGTTTGGTATTTTTCTTCGATTAATTTTGCAACACCATTCAAATCTTTTGGTGTTAAATTGGAAATTGATGAACCTTCGTTTGTTGTTAACATTTCATCAATCAACAAGGCTTTCAATTCGTCAGTGGTCATTTCATTCGGAAAATATTCAATCAAATTAATCACTCGTGCTCGATTAGATTTAATTGCTTTGTCAACATATTTTAAAGGGTTGATTTTTAACGCATCGCCTAAAACAGACATATCCGAATTAAAAAGAATTGTTCCGTGTTGTATCATTTTTCCATTTCGAGCCAACTTTGCATTTCCGCTAAACTTTTTACCATCAACCAATAAATCGTTTCGACCTTCTAATTTTGCTGGAACATTTAATTCATTTAGTAACTTAACAACAGGTGCTGTAAACGTCGAAAAATCCATAAAATCATTTTGACCCAACAAGGTATGGAACGAAAAGTTAAGATTTCCTAAATCATGATAAACAGCCCCACCACCCGACATACGACGCACCACTTTTATGCTATTTTCTGTCACATAATCCAAGTTGATTTCGGCTAACGTATTCTGAAATTTCCCCACAATAATAGATGGTGCATTGATATATAATAAAAAAATATCTTCTGTAGGATAATTGTACAACAAGTATTCTTCTAAAGCTATATTGAAATATGCATCATGAGAAGGAGAATCTATAATAATCATTTGAAAAAATTTTGGTAAAGTTAGGCAGAAAATCCGTGAAAGAAAAGAGACAACTTTTCTGAAAAAGTTGTCTCACCGCATTTTAAAATATAAACTATTAAAAGAGAATTAAATGGTTGTCATCATTTAAATTCCTGTAAACTTAACTCCTAAACTCATCCAAGTCGATGGCAACGGAATAGCTCCTGCTTCGTTATACGTGGTATTGAAAATATTTTGAGCATCAAAATAAATTCCTAAATTATTCTTGAACGAATGACTTATTCTTGCATCAGTAATCCAATATGATTTATAGGATTGACGTGTATTATAACGATTCGCGATACTTATAGTAGTACCTCCAATAGAGTAATCTATCGTATTGATTAACTGATGTTTTAAACTTTCTATTTTATATTTAGAATTGTATTGTTCATCTACATTTTCGAACGTAGGATCAAGATAAGAATAACTTAATGAGAATTTCAGACTTTGATTTGTTGATAGGTTCGCTAAATATGACACCTTCGTATTAAAACCATGTGTTTTCAAATCGCCAAAGTTTTGTGCTTGCCATGGCTCATTCGTTGTTAAACGTACCCAATCGATAAAATCTGTAATCGAACGATAGAAATAATAGGAATTAAAACTCCAATTTCTCTTATTGTATTTGAAACCAATTTCTGTTTGAAATGCCTTTTCTGATTCTACATTTGGATTTCCAATATTTCCAGGACGTTGATCCAAATATAAATCTGTAAACGAAGGAATTCGCTGACTTGAACCTGCATTTACTACAAATTTTAAGTTAGAATTCATGGCATAGCTTGCATCAATACCAGGGAAAGCTTGCCATCCATATTGTGAATTGTAATTAACATAAGTACCAACATTTACATTTAGTTTTGGTGTAAGATCTGTTTTGTATTCAGCATAAAAACCAACATTATCACGAGTATGATTTTTGATACTTGTCGAAGAAATTTGTTCATTTCTGTACTCTACTCCTACGCCAATTTGTCCTTTATTCAATTGATAGGTTGAATTTACTTCTCCAGAAATTGAATTTGAATAGTGTTTAGAACGAGCTGTATTCAAGTCATTCTTAAAATAACGATAATCATCAAAGTTGTAACGATAACTCACTTTTGGGGCTAAAGTTATTCGATCAGAAAGTTTATGTTTTGACTGAAGATTAACCAAAGTGGTTTCAACTAATTCTTTCGAATTTTTATCACCTGGTGATGCGTAAAAACCATTCGCTCCAAAGCCATTTTTCACATAACCATACGATGCAACCAAACTATTTTCTTCATCAAATTGGAAGTTACCTTGGTAATACAATTTATTATTCTCATACGCTGTATTGTAACGGTAACCATTCCCCCAATCATGGCTTACATACAATTGATGTTGATGCGTTTCTTTAGCTAAATTAGCTCCAAGTTGAACACCGCGACTTGTAAATGTATCGCCAGTATCTTCGCTATCTTTTTTAAAATTCGTTCCGAAATAAGTATTCGCATAAAGACCTGTTTTCTTTGGTTGTCTCGTTACAATATTGATAACACCAGTCAAACTATTGTTTCCATAAACTCTTGCTGCTGGACCTCTTACTACCTCTATTCGATCAATCGCTTCAATAGGAATAGGAAGATTTAACGCATTATGCGCAGTTTGATGATCCATGATTTTTACACCATTCAACAAAATAAGTGTTTGTTCAAAACTTCCCCCATCCATCGAAATATCAGCTTGCGTACCAAACGGACCACGTTGTCGTAAATCAATTCCAGATGCATATTGCAAAACTTCTTGAATTGTTTTTGCTGGTAACTTATTAATCTCTGTTTTATTTAAAACATATATATTTCTATTTTCTTTAGAAAGTGGTGTGTTTAGACGATTATCTAAAATAGATACTTCTCCAATTGCGATTGTATCATTTGTAATTTGGGCAAAAACACTATTGCCTAATACAGCTAATACGAGCGTAAACTTTTTCATTCTTCTTAATCTTTGTTCTTTTAGTTTAACTGCTGCGAATGTAGTATCTTTCCGAACTATCAAGATATACCAGTTTTTAGTTAATGAATAGTCCGGCTGAAATACCCTACAATAGTTTTATTGAAATCAATCGATTTTCAGAAACTCCGATTTATTTACAATTGGCAAATCAATTGGCAAAAGCAATACAATTAGGTTATTTACCAAGTGGAACAAAACTCCTTGGAACAAGACAATTGAGTTTGATTCTTAATTTACATCGCAACACAATAGTCAATAGTTTTCAGGAACTTGAAGCGCAAGGTTGGATAGAGATTGTTCCTAATAAAGGAAGTTATGTCTTGAGTCAATTTGCTCAAAAATTTCAGAAAACTACGATTCCTACACAATTTTCAATCAATTCCTACCCAAAGAAAACTGGTTTTAATTTTGAACAATCTATTTTATTGGATAATCCTTACGAAAGCTTTAACGAACGATTGTTTTTAACTGACGGAACCATCGATCATCGATTGGCAGAATTAAAAATTCCAGCAAAATTATATTCGGCAATTTTAAAACGAAAAACTTCTATTTCGAAGATAAATCAATCAAAAAACGACTATTTTCTAAAAAATTTAGCTAATTATCTCAATTTAACAAGAGGTTTACATATTTCGAAAGAAAATATAGTCGTCACAAGAAGTGCAGAGATTTCACTTTTATTGATTGCTCAAATTCTCTTAAAACAAAATGATTATGTTGCTGTTTCAAATCTTAGTTACTACAAAAGTAATATGATTTTTCAGACACAACATTCAAAAATAGTTCAAGTTAAAACAGATGAATTTGGTTTAGACACAAGAGATTTACGAACATTGTGCGAACAACAAACTATTCGTTTTGTGTATGTAACACCTCATCATCATTACCCTACAACAGTAACATTAAGTTCGAAAAGACGAATTGAATTGATTCAACTTTCACAAGAATTTGGTTTTGCAATTGTAGAAGACAATTATGATTTTGATTTTCATTACAACAGTCACCCTATTCTTCCGTTAGCAAGTTCGGATCAGAATGGAATGGTAATTTACACGGGTAAATTTGGAAATTATCTTGCGCCAGGCTATCGAATTGGATTTATTGTTGCTCCAAAAGATTTTATAGAAGAGGCGCGAAAGCATTTATCTATTTTAGACCAACAAGTTGACCCTTTTATAGAACAAACTTTAGGTGAAATGATTAATGAAGGTGAAATCAATCGAATACTAAAAAAACTACGAAAAACATATCAAGAGCGTCGCGATTATTTTTGCAAAAAATTGAAAGTTGAATTAGGACAATATCTTCATTTTAAAGTTCCTACTGGTGGATTAGCGATTTGGATTAATTTTAATCAATCAATTAATTTGATGGAATTAAAACGAAATTGTGCTAAAAAAGGGTTATTTATTCCGCAAACAATTTTATATCAAACAAAAAAACAAACAGCAATAAGAATAGGATTTGCTCATCTAAATTTTGAAGAAATAGATGAAGTTGTTACTATTTTGAAAGAAGAAATCACAAAAAAAGCTGAATAAAATTTCAGCTTTTCTATTATTTTTTCTCTCTCAACTTAAACGTCCACGTAAATTGAAATTCAGAAACTACATCTCCTTCCTCGTCTACGCCTTTACTTGTTACGTTTAGAGAAATCCCTTTCTTTGTTTCGATCGCTTCTTTTATAGCCGAATCTATTTTTTCTCCATCTTCACATGTAAACACAATTTTACCAATCGCTTTTTTCAAATACTTTGATTGCATTCCCAAAACCAACATCGAAATGTCTTCACCTGATTTTGCAATTTTAGCATTCGCCATCAAACCAGAAGAAAATTCTGCTGCCATACCTTGCACTGCCCAAAACATACTTTTGAAAGGATTTTGATTGAGAAAACCATATTTCACTTTAGTTGAAACTTTATTTTCTTCCCACGATTCTAAACGAACTCCAGCAATCCACGCAATTGGAATTTGCGTTGTCAAAACAGTTTTAAAAAGTTCTTTATTCATAATTTTATCAAAAAGGTTAATGGACTAAAAGTAAATGTTTTATTTGAATTCTTCAAAAGCAATGTTAATTTATTAGTGTACTTGTTGTTAAAAATTATTGAGCAATACGAAAATTGAAAGAGCGCAACTTATTAAGCATAATATACGTTGGTTACTTTTCAAACCATAAATCTTTGGGGAATAAAAGTATCTCAATTCACCTATCGTATTAAGAAAAAAGAGCAAAAGGATCATAATCTTTTATAAAAAATGGGTTAGAATCATAATGAATCTAACCCAGGTTTTATTTATGTACTTTGACACTTTTAGAAACAGTGTCTTCAAGTTCTATTTTTACCCAATGATTATGCAAAAGATTATCAATTAATTCTTGCGATTTATAATCGATTGTGTCTTTCACTTGCTCTTTTGCATTCGTGTGTTCTTCTTTTCGATGTAAAGCTTTGTAGAAACGACGAACTTCGTTCAAGTTTTTCAAAATTAATTTCGGTGCTTCTGCTTTTTCTCCATTTTCTTCTTTACAAATCATTGTAAAATAAGAAGAGTTACAATGTTTAATTTCACCTGATTGAATGTTTTGACTTTCTACGCGAATACCAACGACAATAGAAGTACGTCCAACATAATTTACTGAAGCTTTTAGCGTCAATAATTCACCCACTTCTACGGGTGTTAAAAAATCTACTCTATCCACGGATGCCGTTACACAATACTTACCTGAATATTTGGAAGCACATGCAAATGCAATTTGATCGAGAAGAGAAAGAATGAATCCACCATGAATTTTTCCACTAAAATTGGAATGCGATGGAAGCATTAATTGCGAAAAAGTTACCAATGAACTTTTTACAGTTTTGTAAATCATTTTATCTGTTGTTGTGTGTGTGTTCAATTTTTTTGTATTAAATTAAGTTGATGAAATTCATCTGCAATATCTCTATTATTCGATAAACGAGGCACTTTATTTTGTCCTCCCAGTTTCCCTATTGATTTCATGTAATGTTGAAAACCATCTTTTTCAACTACCGAAATAATTAAAGAACGAAGTATATTTCCAGTAATCAAATCGTCATAATACGGATTTTGCAAACGCATTTGAATATCTAATTCACGATTAAATTCGGACATATTTTGAGGTTTATGGTCAAATTCTATTAACCATTCGTGATAAGGTAAACCGTCTATAGGATTCACCTGTGGAGCAACTGTAAATTCATTTACACTCGCTGGACACTTTTCTATTGTTTTTTGTAAAGCTTGCTCAACTTCATGACCAATCACATGCTCACCAAAAGCCGAAGTATAATGTTTAATACGTCCAGAAACAACAATTTTGTATGGTTTAGTAGACGTAAAACGAACCGTATCACCTATATTATACCCCCACAAACCTGCATTAGTATTGAGAATAAGCACATAATCTTTTCCGATTTCTACATCTTTTATTGAAATACGAGTTGGTTTTTCATCAAAAAATTCTTCGACTGGAATAAATTCATAAAATATCCCATTATTTAATAACAGTAATAAATCGTCACTTTTTTGTGTATCTTGATAAGCTATAAACCCTTCTGATGCTGGATATGTTTGAATACAGTCAATTTTTCGTCCAATTAACTGATTCACTTTTTCACGATAAGGTTCATAATTCACTCCTCCTGTTACCATTAGTTGTAAATCCTTGAAAATTGATTGAACATTTTCTTTCCCAGAAACTTTAATTAATCTTTCAAAATACATAATCAACCAAGGTGGAATTCCTGAGATTAGTGTCATATTCGCTTTCACTGTTTCGTCAAC
The DNA here is from genome assembly GCF_025244765.1 of Empedobacter stercoris. Taxonomy (NCBI): domain Bacteria; kingdom Pseudomonadati; phylum Bacteroidota; class Flavobacteriia; order Flavobacteriales; family Weeksellaceae; genus Empedobacter; species Empedobacter stercoris. The sequence goes on from NZ_CP104209.1 coordinate 625,085, forward strand.
TACTTTATCTACTTTTGTTTCCCAATCTTCAATGACATTGGTTTCATAAGATGGTAAACGATTTTTTTGTAAATAATTTGGAACAAAGTGCGCACTAATTCCAGAAAGTCGTCCAACTTTCAACCCATTTTTATCTTCTAAAATAGGACTTCCTTGTAAGAAAATCATTTTTCCATTGACAAAACTCGAGTTATTTGTTTCGTGAATATAATGCAACAATGCATTTCTGGCAGAATTTATATGTGTTGGAACAGATTCTTTTGTAAGTGGGATATACTTTGCACCAGAAGTTGTACCAGAAGTTTTTGCAAGATAAAGTGGTTTACCAGGCCATAGCACATCAACTTTTCCCGCAATCACCTCATCAAAATAATGTTTTAAACCTTCGTAATCGTTGACTGGAACATGGTTTTTAAAATCTTCGTACGTATTGATTTGATCAAAATGATGATCTTTTCCAAACGTTGTATTTTTTGCAGCCACAATTAACTCTTTTAGAATTCTGTCTTGAGTTTCAAAAGGATGTTTAATCCATTTTTGTTCTTTATTGACAATGTATTTTGCAAAAATTTTCGCTAAAAAAGCTTTCATGTTGTTCCTTTAAAACATTATTATTGGTCGAATTTAAGTGAATATTCTTAATAATTTAACAACTTTTGTAATGATTTTTCTAACGAAATAAGTAATTACATTAAAGCTAAATTGTTAGCAATCATTTTATAATCTTTCTAATTTAACAAGTGTCTAAATTATCGTTATTCCATATAAAATTATCTTAAATTTCCGAAGGATACAAGATTTTTTCTAATCGAACGTTTTATTGTAGATTTGTTTTTATTCGCTATCATGAAAAAGATTATACTGAGTATTTTCGCCGCTAGTTTTTTAATCGGCTGTTCAACACAAAAAAATAGTTTCAAAAACCGACAATATCATAAGATGACGTCGTGGTTTAATGGGGTATTTAATGCTGAAGACGAATTAGATAAAAAAAATACTGAACTACAGACAAATTATATTGAGAATTACGCTAAGATTTTACCTGTTGGAATAGAATATTTCTCTGTTTCGGATTCGACAAATTTAACTGAATTTAATACACCTAATTTTGGAATTGGAGGTGGAAATCGTAATAATCAGGATAAAGTAGAGAAACCTATAGGATTTGCTGCTGTTGAAGCTAAAGCTGCTAAAGCAATTGAAAAACACTCGATGTTAATTAAAGGACAAGAAAAAAATCCTTTGATGGCTCGTGCGTATCTATTAATTGGAAAATCTCTGTTCTATCAACAAAAATATTTTGAAGCTTTAGATGCCTTAAACTATGTTGTAAAGAATTTTAAAAGTTCTAAATATGCACAAGAGGCAAATGTGTATAAAACAGTTGCCGAAATAAAAGGTGGAAATTATTTTGATGGAGCTGAAACTTTACAAAATTTATACGAAAATGATCCGTATAAAAGTAAAGAGCTAAAAACTATGATTGCGCGAACGTATGCTCAGTTTTTAATTGATCAAAAAAAGTACGAAGAAGCATTAGATCCATTACAAAAAGCAGAATACTACTCATCGAATAAAGAAGAACGAGTGCGTTTATTTTATACAATGGGACAAGTTTTTTCTAAACTTGGAAAACAACAAGAAGCAGGAGAAGCGTTTACAAAAGTGTATAAAATGGCTCCTGGTTTTGACTTAGAAATTAAATCGCAATTAGCGATTGCTGCTAATTTTGATCCTGCAATTAATAACTACGGAAATTACAAACAGAATTTGCTTGATATTGCCAAAAAAGGAATATATACATCAAAGAAAAACGAATTGTATTATGGTATTTCGGAAATGGCTTTTCGTGCAGATAAAATGGATGATGCGGTAGAATACGCCAAACTGAGTTTGAAAGATCCCATGTCTGATCCTTATATTCGTGGGCGCGCTTACGAAAATTATGGTGACATAAAATTCAAGCAAAACGACTATGTGTATGCTTCGGCTTACTACGATTCGGCTCAAACAACTTATAATTTAAAGGAAGATCAAGCAAGAATTCAGCAACGAAATGATGTGTTGAAAAAATTAATGGAAAAACATTATTTGGTTCAGAAAAACGATTCTATTCTAAAAATTGCAAAACTTCCGAAAGAAGAACAAACCAAATTTTTTACAGATTATATTGATAAATTAAAGAAAAAAGAAGAAAAACAAGCGGAAGAAGAACGAAAAGAAATGGAAACTTTTCAATTAGAAACCAAAACATCAAGTTTTACTTCAAGTTTTAATAATGCCGATAAAGGAAAATTTTATTTTTATAATCAAGGTTTAAAATCATCTGGTCAACAGGAGTTTCAACGTATTTGGGGTGGAATTTCGTTGAAAGATAATTGGCGTAATTCTAATGCTATTAGTACCGTAATAGAAGATAAACAGGCCGAATTAACGGGACAGGTTTCTGCTGGAAATCCAAGACGTTTTGAAATTGAGTATTATTTGGAGCAAATTCCTTCTACTACTAAACAATTAAATGATTTAAAAGTTGAACGTGATACAACACAATTAGCTTTAGGAATTGGTTATTTTGATACATTCAATAACAGCGAATTAGCAGGAAAAGAGTTAAAAAAATTGATTGCAACTCCTCCAAAATCAGATGATGTTAAGTTAAAAGCTACGTATCAATTGTATCGTATTTACAAGAATCGCGATCAAAAATTAGAGAATCAATACAAAGAAGAAATCTTAACAAATTATCCAAATACAATTTACGCTGGCTATATTTTGAATCCAGAAGTTGAATACATCACTCCAGAAACAAAAGAAGCTGTAGAAGCATATAAAGTAGCGTATGATTTGTACAAAGAAGAAAAGTATGAAGAAGTAAAGCAAAAAGTTCAAGATGCAATTGTAAAATTTCCGACTGAAATTATTATTGCCAAATTTGTACTTTTAAACGCTTATGCATTGAAACAAACCGCATCTCAAGAAGAGTTTGAGCAAGCTTTGGAAGTTGTTGTTACTGCTTATGATGGAACAGATGAAGCAAAACAAGCGAAAAGATTATTGGAAAAATTACGAAGCCCAAAGCAAAAAGATGAGAATACACCTTTAATAAATGAAAACGAGAATACACAAAAAGTACTCGATAAAGAACCTGTAAGAAGAAAAAAATAATCCAATTCATCATAGATAAAATTTTCAGACTTAAAATTTTATTTAAAAAATATTAATTAATTATTTTTAAGTTAACAACAATTCTATCAAAAATTTATGAATACAAAAGATAATCCCAAACTGATAAAAGCTTGGATTTCTTACGATTGGGCAAATTCTGTTCATTCTTTGGTTATTGCTTCTGCTATTTTCCCCGTTTATTATACTGCAATGACCTATGATACGGACAACAATCCGATCAAGTTCTTAGGTCTATTACCAGAATCAGCGTTCAATTTTTCGTTGGCGATTGCTTTCTTTTTTGTCATCGTTTTATCACCAGTTTTGTCATCAATTGCTGATTTAATTGGGAATAAAATCAAATTTCTTCGTTTTTTTTGCTACTTAGGTTCTTTTTCATGTATTGGAATGTTTTTCTTTACATCGAGCGATTTGGTTTGGTTGGCTTTATTGCTCAACATCACCGCAAGTATTGGTTTTTGGGGAAGTTTGGTGTTTTACAATGCCTATTTACCAGAAATTGTTTCGGAAGAGAAAATGGATAAAGTTTCGGCACAAGGTTATATGTTTGGTTACATTGGATCAGTTATTTTATTGACAATTTGTTTGGCAATGATACAATTTGCGCCAGAAGAAAATCAAGGTATGTTTACACGAATAAGTTTCTTATTAACAGGTGTTTGGTGGTTAGGTTTCGGACAAATTGCATTAAGTAAATTACCCAATCACAAATTTGAACGAGAAATTCCAAAAGACATCATCAAGTCAAGTTTTAGAAATTTGAAACTTACTTTTCACGACCTCAATCAATACAAAAACATTCGTGTATTTTTAGCTGGCTTTTTCTTTTATAGCTTAGCGATGCAAACCATCTTCTTAATGGCCGCCATGTTTGGAAGCTCAGAAATTGGAATGCAATCTACGGAATTAATTATGACTATATTATTAATTCAAATCGAAGCTGTATTAGGCGCATGGTTTTTCTCTTATTTATCAGGAAAAATCGGCAATAAAAAGACATTACTTATCGGTATATTCATCTGGATCATAACCTGTATTATAGGTTATTTAATCAATAAAAACGATCCAAATGTCAAAACACAATTCTATATTATGGCTGCAATGGTTGGTTTGGTAATGGGCGGTTTACAAGCTTTATCACGTTCAACATATGCAAAATTATTACCTGAAACAGAAGATACAACAACCTATTTTAGTTTTTATGATGTATTCGAAAAATTTGCTTTATTTTTAGGTTTAGTTATTTATGGTTTATTGATAGAATATTCGGGCGGAATGAAAGCTTCTGCGCTTGCAATGGGTGTTTCATTTGCGATCAGTTTTGTTATTTTATTGTTCTATAAGATGGAAAAGAAATAAAAATTTGTCTTAAAAAAATAAATCAACAAATTTTTAATATATAGAGAATTTCACTACATTTCAAGAAGAATAATAACAGCCAAATAAAAAATATAAATGAATGGATTTCAATGAATTCAAAAATAAATTAGCTCAATCTACCAAACAAGCCTTTTTAGAAATTTATAACGAAAATCCTTCACAAGACCTATATGCCTTTGCTTTGTGCAATAATGAGTCGAAAATAGCCATTCACCCTTCTGCAAATTCTACTGAATATTTGGAACAGGTTGCGGATGAGGACGATTTTCATTTCTACAAATTCGAGCCTTCTGAATGGAAATTTGATTATCTGGGAGCAAAAGAATCTTTTAATGAAATCAATCAAATCTGTAAAGAAATTGCTGATGAACATGACGATGATGAAGATTGGTTTTACCAGTTCCAAAATCAATTAAATGAAAAATGTATTGAAGTTTTACACGAATTAAAAGAAGAACAGTTCTTTTCTAAATTAACTGGAAAAGATATTTTCTTAAATTTTTCTGTGATAGACGATGATTTGAATAAAGATATTCAACGAAAAATTATCACTCAATTAAATGATAATCAATACAAAGATGATTATTTTGAATGGATGACAACTTGGGATAAAAACAAAAAAAGAGCTTTATAAAAAGCTCTTTTTTTTGATATAAATTGAATTTCTTAAATTTCTTTTCTTAATCTCGCAACTGGTATGTTTAATTGTTCGCGGTATTTTGCAATTGTACGACGAGCAATTGGATAACCTTTTTCTTTTAGAATTTCTGTTAACTTTTCATCTGTTAAAGGCTTACGCTTGTCTTCATCCGCAATTACATCTTGTAAAATACGTTTTATTTCGCGAGTAGATACTTCTTCTCCGTCATCATTAGTTAACGATTCTGAGAACAAATCTTTTATCAAAAATGTTCCGTAAGGTGTTGTTACATATTTAGAATTTGCCACACGAGAAACTGTCGAGATATCCATTCCAATTCGATCCGAAATATCTTTTAAAATCATTGGCTTGATTTTCGTTTCGTCACCCGTTAGGAAATATTCTTTTTGAAATTTCATTATCGCTTCCATCGTATACAAAAGCGTATTACGACGTTGCTGAACCGCATCAATAAACCATTTTGCAGAGTCTAACTTTTGTTTAACAAACATCACAGCCTCTTTCTGTTGTGTCGATTTATTTTCGGTTTTTTTGTATGTATCTAACATTTCTGCAAACGCACTCGAAATTTTCAATTCAGGTACATTACGTCCATTTAAAGACAATTCTAAATCACCATCGTTAATATGAATTGTAAAATCTGGCGTTATTTGCTCTACAATTTTACTACTACTCGAAAATGATTTTCCTGGTTTCGGATTCAAACGTTCAATCTCCGAAATTGCATCACGCAATTCATCATCATCTACATCATATTTTGCCATCAATTTCGAATAATGTTTTTTTGTAAATGCATCAAACGATTCTGAAATTAATTTTTCGGCTAATTCTACTGCTTCTGTTTGATTTTTATTTTCTAATTGAATCAATAAACATTCTTGCAAATCACGCGCACCTACTCCAACTGGATCCATTCTTTGAATATAATTAATCAACAAATTTTCGACCTCTTCTGGCGAAGTATAAATATTAAGTGAAAATGCCAAATCATCTACCAAAGATTTAATATCACGACGCATATAACCGTCGTCGTCAATATTTCCTAAGATAAATTCACCGATTTGAAATTGTTCTGAAGTCAATCGATAAGTGTACAGTTGTGAGGTTAAAAACTCGATAAAACTCTCTCCTTGAGCATAAGGAACAGATTTATCTTCATCGTCGTCACTATAATTGTTTGTATATGTTTTATAATTTGGGACATCATCATCGCTCAAATAATCATCAATATTGATATCACTTGTATCGATAACCTGTTCATCGCCATATTCATCATTCTGATTATCCCATTCTTCCTGCTCTCCTCCATAATCATCATCGTATTCAGAAGATTGATCATCCAAAGCAGGGTTTTCTTCCAACTCTTCCTTTACGCGTTGTTCAAAAGCAACCGTAGGAAGTTGAACCAACTTCATTAATTGAATTTGTTGAGGCGATAGTTTTTGTTGTAATTTTAAATTTAATTCCTGCTTTAACATATTTTGGGTTTTGGCTTATATAAAAAACGGATTTAGCTTAAAGTTACAATATTTAAGCATAAATCCGTGTAAATTATTTCTTATTAAAATTCCGCATTGTTCGGCGTTCTCGGGAAAGGAATAACATCACGAATGTTACCCATTCCAGTTACAAATAATACCAAACGCTCTAAACCTAATCCGAAACCAGAATGTGGTACAGAACCGAAACGTCTTGTGTCGCGGTACCACCATAATTCTTCTTTATCAATTCCGAATTTTTCCATTTTTTCATCTAAAACTTCTAAACGCTCTTCACGCTCAGAACCTCCGATAATTTCTCCAATACCAGGGAATAAAACGTCCATTGCACGAACTGTTTTTCCATCATCATTCATACGCATATAGAATGCTTTGATTTCCGCTGGATAATCAAATAAAATCACAGGTGTTTTAAAATGTTTTTCAACTAAATAACGTTCGTGTTCTGACTGTAAATCTGCTCCCCAACCTTCGATTGGATATTTAAACTTACCTTTTTTATTTGGTTTAGAATCTTTTAAGATATCAATTGCTTCTGTATAGCTTAAACGAATAAATTTGTTGTTTAATACATATTCTAAACGCTCGATTAATCCTAATTCAGAACGCTCAGCTTCTGGTTTTTGTTTTTGTTCTTTATCAAATCGTTCAGCTAAGAATTTCAAATCATCTTGACATGTTTCCATTGCGTAAGTGATGACAGATTTCATGAAATCTTCTGCCAAATCCATATTTTGATCTAAACGGAAAAACGCAACTTCAGGCTCTATCATCCAGAATTCAGCTAAGTGACGAGATGTGTTCGAGTTTTCTGCACGGAAAGTAGGTCCAAATGTATAAATTTTACCTAATCCCATTGCTGCAGTTTCTCCTTCTAATTGTCCAGAAACCGTTAAGTTCGTCGCTTTACCAAAGAAATCTTGTGTATAATCTACTTTCCCTTCTTCGTTTTTAGGTAGGTTATCCATATCTAAGTTAGTGATATGAAACATTTCTCCTGCTCCTTCAGCATCAGAACCTGTGATAATAGGCGTATTGATGTAACAAAATCCATTTTCGTTGAAATACTTGTGAATACCAAACATTAAGGCATTACGAACACGCATTGTTGCAGCAAAAACATTTGTTCTGAAACGTAAATGCGCTTGCTCTCGCAAAATCTCTAAACTGTGCTGTTTTGGTTGTAAAATAGTTCCTTTTAAATCTTCTGACGGCGCAGTTCCTAAAACTTTGATTTCTTTCGCAATGATTTCAATCTCTTGACCTGCTCCTTCACTTTCTACGACTTCTCCTTTTACTTGTAAAGACGCAGCTGTAGAAATTTGTTTTATAATCGACTCGTCAAAATTTTCGAAATCTATTACTACTTGAATATTATTAATTGTAGAACCGTCATTCAACGCGATGAAACGATTACTTCTGAACGATCTTACCCATCCATTTACAACTACTTCCTGTAGCAACAAATCCTTGCCTTTTTCTAATAAGGCTTTAATTCCGTACGATTGCATATTTTTTTAATTTATCCTTACAAATTTAGTTATTATTTAAAGTTATAAAAATTATAGGCATAATTTTTGCGAATATTTTTTAACCAACCTAAAAATCCTTTACAATTTCAATAAAAATGTAAAGGATTTTTGATTTTAGTTTATTTTTTGAAGTGATTTTAGCTTTTAAAATGATCGATTATGAAGCGAGTTCAGAATGACATCATCCTTATCCTACAAGAAATTCAAATTAACCGTTAATTTTAAATAGAAATTATCTTGGAATTTTTCTTCTGAATATGCACCTAAACGATAGAAAGCGCCTAAACCAAATGTTTTGAAAATTAAATTATTTACTTCAACTCCTGTTTCGTGGTAATAATGATTCAATGTTTTAAACTCTAAATTTTGATGATCTGCTCTATCTTCCATATCCCCTAAAACACCACGGTAAACAAATTGAGGGAAAATAATTCTGTTTCCAACCTTCACACCAGCAAAAATATGTTTCAACTGAAAAGATACAAATTTATCCGAATAAAATTCTCCTGGTCGCATTGTTTCGAAATTTGTTAAACCTCCAACACCAAAGTTAGCAACATCATTTCGTTTTGCATTACCTTGTCCTTCGAACAAGTTCATCAACGGCATTTTACCTTCAACCCAACCTGCGTTGATGTTTAAATTGGTTTTACCTACACGCGTATCAAAAACATCAAAGTAAGAAACATTAAAACGCAATGGATTATAGTCCGAATTGAACACATCCCAATATTTGGTTAGTGTTGCATAGAAAACAGATTTACCACTATTAACAGTCACTTTTCCGTAGGGCGTTCTGATAAATTTGTCTTTTGGTGCAAAACGAATTGCTAATTGCGTGTTATACAAATCGTACCAACCATTCGTATTTAAGAATGAATAATTAAATTCTGCTTGTTGTTTTTCGTAATTTGTCGAAATATTGAAGGTTACATTCTTAAATATATCTTGTTCATAACCAAAAGAATATCGTTTAAAAGAAAAATATTCGCGGTTATAAATATTGCTAAATGCACCACTGATTAAACGTGTATAATTTGATTGTAATAAAATTGGAGTTTTTCCAGAAGCAGAAACATCTTGTGAATATTTTGCGAAAATTCGACCTGAATAAGGTTTATTCACAAAATAATCTCCTCCAAAACCAAACTTGAATATTTCGTCTTTAAAACCGTAAGCAGAATACGCATTCAATGAATATTTGTCGCTCCAGTTTTCGTTTGTATTAAAAGCAGCCCCAAGTCGAAAACCTTCGTAATCATTAAACGCTAAAATTTTTGTCAAATCAAGATCAACTTTTCCTAACGATAATTTTCCTCCTGAATTGATAATACGCATTAACTTCATTTGACGTTCTAATTTATATTTATTGCCAATACTATCAATTGTTGTGTAGGTATTTCGCTCTTTATTTGACAACGAATTATCTCGATAATCTTCCATCACATTATCCCATTTCTTTTCGTTCATATTTTGAAACGAAATTTCGTCTTCGTAACCTAAAAATTCATTACGCTTAAAATGAGCTGGATTTTGAATATCCTTGAAAGTTGTTTCGAGATTAATCCATATTTTTTCTTTTTTATCTATAAAATCGTCTGATGCTAATTTTTCAGTAACCTTGAAATTTCCGGCCTCCATGCGATATTTTTGCTGATTCGGCACCCAAGTTCCATTGTTCAGTTTCCAATCAGCTTCTAACTCCGCAACATAATTGGCACTTGTATTTTCTCCTTCGAATTTGATTAAAGCATTAGTTTTGTCATCAATCCAAAGCGTTCCTTTGATCTGACGTTTTTCTGATTTGATAGATGGAAAAAAGCTAACAACTGCTGTTTTTCTTCCTTCAATAAAAATATCTTCTTTAAAACCATAACGGTAATGAGAAAGACCTTCTCTACTTATAGGATTAACAATTCCATTGAAGAAAAAATTGATTTTATCTTGATCAAAATTAAATGCAATCGGTTGCATTGCCAAATATTCATATAACGGAGAACGCATACCAGAAATTCGAGAAGATTGAACGATATTTTTCAAACCTAATCGTTTCGAAACTTTATGATCCATCGCACGTTCACCTAAAAATAAGTGGCTATTATCTAACAGTTTTTTCCATTGATTATTGACAGAATCCTTTTGATTCTGTGGTTGAATAATATAAGGAATCGAATCATTATTTACTGTACTCCAGAATTTGGTGTATGATTTCAAAAAGATATTACCTCCTTTTTTGATCGTGTTTTTGGATTGATTTCGAATGGCTTTGATGATGATATTTCGTCCTACAGAATCGTTAGTGGTAAAGGTTACCTCATCTAAACTAATGAAAGATGGTTTCATCATAATTTCGACTATTTTTTTTCCGTTAGTCTGAATACTTTCTGTAAAATATCCGTTTTTTATCACATCAATAAAATGAATTGAATCGTTGATGTTCAATTCTCCCAAATCATCTGTTTGACCAAGAAATTGTTTTGTATCGCTATAAATGTTAGCACCTGTTAAACGAAATTCATCTTGAGCATCGAAAACTCTTACTTTTATTTGAGCAAATGCAGCAATTGAAATACAGAAATTTAGCAAGAATAAATAGTTCTTCATTTTTTGAAATTGATTATGCAAATAAATAAAAAAAGCAGCGAAACGCTGCCTTAAAATATCTTTTTTTCTTGAAAGATTAAACTTTCATGATTTCAGCTTCTTTTTTCGTTAAAGCTTCTTCTAATTTCTTAGAAAACTTATCCGTTAATCCTTGTACACGTGTTTCGTAATCTTTCACCATGTCTTCAGATGCATCTTTTGTACTTTTCAGCGCTTTGTTTGCATCTTGACGAGCATTACGAATAGAAACTTTTGCATTTTCCATTTCAGCTTTCGCCATTTTCACCAACTCTTTACGACGCTCTTCTGTTACTGGTGGAATACTAATAATAATAGAATCTCCATTGTTAGAAGGTGCAAAACCTAAATTAGCATTAATTATTGCTTTTTCGATTTCACCAATTAAATTTCTTTCGTACGGTTGAATGCTCAATGTCATTGCATCTGGTGTATTTACGTTTGCAATTTGAGTTAACGGAGATAAACTACCGTAATAATCAACACGAACTGAACTTAACATAGCAGGAGTTGCTTTACCTGCTCTTAATTTGTCAAATGCAACATTTAAGTGATCAACTGTTCCTTGCATTTGTTCCTTTGCCGTTTCTAAAATTAGATCTAATTCTTCCATTTCGGGATTTATTTATTTGTTACAAGAGTACCTACGTTTTCTCCTAATATTAATTTTTTCAAGTTACCATCTGTATTCATATCAAATACAATAATAGGTAAATTATTCTCTTCACTCAAAGTAAAAGCTGTCATATCCATTACTTTTAAGTTTTTATCGTACACTTCTTGATAAGAAATTGTTTCAAATTTTTCTGCAGATGGATCTTTTTCTGGATCAGCTGTATAAATTCCATCCACACGTGTTCCTTTCAAAATAACATCTGCTTGTGTTTCAATTGCTCTTAATACAGCAGCTGTATCTGTTGTAAAGTACGGATTTCCTGTTCCAGCTCCAAAAATTACTACACGACCTTTTTCTAAATGACGCGTCGCTCTTCTTTTGATAAATGGTTCTGCAATTTGTTCCATACGAATAGCTGTTTGTAAACGCGTATTAACTCCAGCATCTTCCAAAGCTCCTTGTAATGCCATACTATTTATCACGGTAGCCAACATTCCCATGTAATCTCCTTGTACGCGATCCATACCAGAAGCTACACCCTGAACACCTCTAAAAATATTACCTCCTCCAATTACGATTGCCACTTCGCAACCAAGTTCTGCTACTTCTCTAATTTGTTGAGCATATTGTTTCAGCATATTTGGATCGATACCATATTGTAAATCTCCCATTAATGCTTCTCCACTTAATTTAAGTAATATTCTTTTGTATTTCATTTTGTCAAAGGTTTTCTTTTGCAAATATAATTTTTCTATTCTGATTTTTCCTAACGTTCGAAAATGTCTAATGCATTTTTTGTTGTAATTGTTGCTATTTCAGCTGGTGTTTTGTGATAAATATCTACTAATTTATCACAAATATATGTTAGATAACTACTTTCATTTCGTTTCCCTCGAAACGGAACTGGCGCTAAATAAGGTGAATCTGTTTCGAGAACGATATGATTGATGTCAAAATCACCTAAAAATTGATCTATTTTACCATTTTTAAATGTTACGACTCCTCCAATTCCTAATTTTAAATTGAAATCAATTGCACGTTGCGCATCTTCTTTTGTTCCTGAAAAGCAATGAAAAATTCCGAATAATTTTTCGTCTTTCACTTCCTCTAATACTTCAAAAACTTCGTTGAATGCATCACGACAATGAATCACAATTGGTAAATTCTTTTCTTTTGCCCATTCAATCTGCGTTTTAAATGCATCTTGTTGTGTTTTTAGAAATTCTTTTTCCCAATACAAGTCGATTCCAATTTCACCAATCGCTTTAAATGAACGTTTGTCAATCCATTCGCGAACATGAGTTAATTCCTCTTCTATTGTGTCTGGATGAACCGAACACGGATGCAATCCCATCATCGCAAACATCGAACCTTGATGCTGAGCTTCTAATGCCAACATTTTGTCTGTATAACTTTTGTCGATTGCAGGCAAATAAAATCGCTCTACTCCATTTTCTTTTGCTCGCGCAATTACTTCATCTCTATCATTTTCAAATTGTTCTGAATAAAGATGTGTATGTGTATCAATTAACATTGTTTTAATTTTGATCTTAAACATTCTTTTTCAAGCGAAAAATCAAGCTGATTGTCTTTTTCTAATTCATTCATCAAAGCAATTGTTTTAACTAAAAATTTTTGATGATTTTCTGATTCTTCATTAAAAGGATGATGATTCATCGCTGAAATGACTTTGTTTATTTTTTGATTAATAGTATGTGTTGATTGCTCTAAATAAGTTACTGAAAACTTTTCCCAAATGTAATCAACTGCCTGTTTAGAAGGATGAATAAGATCTTCTTTAAAAAAACGATAATCTCTCAAATCATCCAAAACCAATTCGTAAGACGGAAAATAGTCAACTTGATTATATTGAAGATTCAGTTGATACAAAGCATCTATTAATCTTGCTTTGCTTACATTATTTTCGATTATTCCATCTTTTGTATGACGAACTGGACTAACTGTTGTAATCAATCTGATGTTTGGATTAATTTTCTTCAAATCTGAAACAATTAATTCTAACGATTTTAGATTTTCTTCAGTAGTCAACAATTTTTTTTCAAATTGTTTTGCCTCAACTTTATGACAGTTTGCAACAATTTGATTGGTGTTTTTCCATTCGTAAATCCATGAAGTTCCCAAGGTTATCATTACAACATCACAAGAGTAAATAAACTGATAAACTTGCTCCAGAGTTGAATTTAATCTCTCTAAAACTTCAACTTTTGTAAGTGCATTAAACGACGAATGTACATCAAAACAGAAAAATTCTTCTCCATTCTGATGTACATCTGCAGTTGTAAAGTATTTTTTATGAATGCTTCTTTCGATTAATTTTTGAATAGAAATTGTATTAAAAATTACGCCAAACGGATTAACACATGCATTAAATTTTAAATCGACTAAATATTTTCCAATTTCGTCTGAAAAGCAAGAACCAATCGTCAAAATTTGATGTTGATGATGCAGCTTAAAATCAGAAGGTTGAATTTGGAAAGTCGTTCTAAATTGCATTTTTCTTATCCTTGACGATCAATTAAAACTTCACTCAATTCTCTTAAATACGTTTTTCGTTCTTCTGGAACATCAATTTGATCCAAATAACTATGCGCTTTATTAGTATATTCTCTAATTAAGGTCGATAATTTACGGTTTACATTCAGCTTTCTGAATAATTTTTCTACCGCATATACCTTATCTATATTATCGGTATTTGAACTATACCAATATAATAACTCTTCCTTTTCTTCTTCATTTGCAGCCTCTAAAGCTGAAATATAAAGAATTGTTTTCTTATTCTCGAAAATATCACCGGCATGTTTTTTACCTAAATGTTCAAGGCTACCAAACACATCCAAATAGTCATCTTTCAACTGATATGCAATACCTAAATTCAAACCATATTGGTATAATTTATCTGCATCTTCTTCAGAAGCATTTCCAATCATTGCACCTAATTTTAGGGCACAACCAAGTAAAACACTTGTTTTAAGAGAGATCATTTTGATATAATCTTCATACGAAACATTTAATTTCGTTTCGTAATTAACATCCAATTGTTGTCCTTCACAAACCTCTAAAGCTGTATGTGAAAAAAGTTTCGTAGAACGCTTAAACAATTCAGGTTCCATATCTTCTAAATATTGATAAGCTTTTACCAACATGGCGTCACCAGAAAGAATTGCTGTATTCAATCCAAATTTTTCATGAACAGTCGCTTTGTTTCTTCTCAAAGAAGCATTATCCATAATATCGTCGTGCATCAACGAAAAATTATGAAAAAACTCGATTGCTAAAGAAGGTTTCAATGCTTTTTGAACATCACCATCAAACAAATCAGTTCCCAATAAAGTCAAAATTGGACGAATTCTTTTACCTCCAATATTCAAAATATAATCCATTGGTTCGTATAATTCTTCTGGATTTTTAGAAAATGGATTGTTATCGATTGTTTCGGAAATTAATTCGTGAAATTTATCAAATGAGTACATAGTTTGATTTTTGTAAAATTAAGTTTTGGCAAATATAACTAAGAATGATTGATTTTGGCTTGTTTTCTTTTATTTTTGATAAGGCAAAAAAAATCATTCCCAACGATTAAATACAAAGCGATTTGTCCCACAATTGCTAAGATAAAATAAGGATGCATTCTTTCTAGTATCATTTTTAGACTTTGCAAAGAAGGAATTGTCCAAAAATAAGTCGAAACGATGATTAGAAGTAATGCATTTAATCTAAACATCCATGTTTTATTCAATTTATACGTTCCCAAATGAAGGAATAATGAACCCAAATAAGTATAAGCCAATACTTCGAAAAAAGCAGTTGGTACAAATTGTTCTCGAAATAAATTAAAAACATCTTTGTGATTGACAAATAAATAAACTTCAGGAACGAGGTAACTCCAATGATTTGCAACAAAGAAAAGCAAAAGATTAAACATCAAAATAAGTGTAAATTGATCTTTAAACTGATCAATAAACATCCAATAATAAGCGACTTTTGAGAATGATTTTTTTTGGTTCATTTAACGAAACAATTCACTTACAATTTGATACGATTTTCTTTTTGCTTTTTGATCAAAAACATTTGTAGAAACCATTATTTCATCTACTTTAGATTCGAAAATAAATTCATCAAAAGCTTGCGATAAAGTACCTTTGCTCCCAATAAAAGATAATGCGGTCATACCTTTTAGCATGTATTTCTGTTCTTGTGAAGCGAGCTCTAATTGTGTTTTTTCTGGTGGCACAATTGGTTGACGTTTATCGGTAATAATATTGAGAAAAGCTTGGTACATTGACATGGATAAATAATGTGCTTGCTCGTCTGTATTTGATGCAATTACATTAACACAAGCAATTGTATAAGGTTCTTTCAAAAATTCTGAAGGTTGAAATTGAGAACGATAAATTTCGACCGCGTTATAAAACTGTTGAGGCGCAAAATGCCCAGCAAAAGCGTAAGGTAAACCTAATTTAGCCGCCAAAAAAGCCGAATCTGTACTAGAGCCCAAAATGTAAAGTGGCACATTTGCACCTTCTCCAGGAATTGCACGAACTTTACTATCTTTATTATCGGTGCTAAAATAGTTTTGTAAGTCTTTGATTTCAGCTTCAAAATTATAATTCATAAAATTATTGCCACGACGCAAAATAGACGCTGTTAACTGATCCGTACCTGGAGCACGACCAAGACCTAAATCTATCCGATTTGGATAAAGGGCATCTAATGTTCCAAATTGCTCTGCAATCGATAAAGTAGAATGATTTGGGAGCATAATTCCACCCGAACCTACTTTTATTTTTGATGTTCCATTTGCTACATAGCCGATTAAAAGTGAAGTTGAAGCACTTGCGACATTTTGCATATTGTGATGTTCCGAAAGCCAATAACGACTATAACCTATTTCATCTACAAATTTCGCATTTTCTAATGTATTTTCAAATGTCTGATTTAATGACTCTCCTTCTCTAACATAAGCCAAATCTAACACTGAGTAATTTATTTTCTTTAATCTTTCCATTATAAAAATTCTAAGACCAAATTACGAAGAAAATAATACAAAAAAAATTCCTCTAAGAGTCGTATTCAGAGGAATTCATTTTGTAATTAATATAATAGGTTTAAGTTGTTAAAGTTATCATGTAGTTTGCTTTATAGGTTAGCATTAGTAATCATCTAATAACTTGTGTCAAAATTATGCACATCTAAAATAAAAATCATTTTTTTGTGGGGGACATCAAAGGGGACAAACAATAAAAGACTGTTTAACAAATATTTAAGTAATTTAAAAATTTAGAATAAAAAATATTTTAGAGATAATCATTAGAAAAAACAACAACATTAATAATTTTTAGATGAAATCATCACGCTCAATTATATTAAAATTATAAATTAGTTGTAGATCTATCTTTTTAAGATGATATATTTTTCGGGAATAATCAAAGTTAATAATTTATAGACTGCTAATTAACAATATGTTAAGATAAATAAATTTTACTATTATCTTTGATAAAAAATATGTATGCATAGAATCTTTATTTTATTTACGTTTATACTATGTAACACTTTATTTACAACTTCATTTACTTCCAGTCGAGAAGCAAAAGATTTATTGCTATTAGATTGTGTAATTAATCAAAATAAAGATGTGAAAGATTCTATTCAATTAAAAAGAAATTTTGATATTCTACGTAGTAAATCAAATGATTACGTTTCAAAAAATCTGAATATTATTTATCAAACTTTATTAGCCAATATTTATGCTGAAAAATTAGATAAATTAAATCCAAAAAGTGAACAACTTTTTAATTCTGCAAGAAAAACTGCAAAAGATTTAGGCTTAATAGATATGCAAATTTGGATAAATACTCAATTTGGTTACTATTACTATAGTTATAATCAATATTTAAAGGCTTATCCTTATTTTATGGAATCGTCTAAGTTATTAGATTTTGCAGACAATAATAATGTTTTCCAGAAAAGTGATGTTTACAAAAAAATGCTTTTTTCTTTATGAATGTAAAAGAATTGGATAAAAGTGAAAAATATCTATTTTTGGCACTACAATATGCAAATAAAAAAGACAATGAATACGGCTCAATTCTGAATGCCATTGGACATATTTTCCTTGAAAAAAAGGATACCGCAAAGGCTAATCATTATTTTAATCAAACCAAAGAACACGCCGTAAAGAATAATGATAAAATTAGGTATGCAAGCGTTAGGAGATATTGCTGGTATTCAAATTCAAAATAAAGAATATGAGCTTGCAATTCAAAATTTAATAACGGATATCGAAATTTCTAGAGAAAGTAAAAATCATAGAAATTTAATGTACGCTAATATTCAACTTGGAAAATTATATTTGCAGTTAGACAGAATTGATGAGGCAAAAGAAATATTAAACGAAGCAAAAAAATACACTTCTGGAAAAGCTTATCTTAATAGTTTTGAGAAAGATATCTTCACACTTTTACTGGATATTGCTATAAAAAAAGGAAATACAGCAGAAGAACTCGATTTTCGACGCAAATTAAGTGAGTTAGAAACTGAAATAAAGCTTACGGATGGTGAAAATGTAATCAATGAAATAAATTGGAATATCCAAAAAAATAATTTTGATTATAAATATGAAACTGAAAAAATAAAACGTGAAAAAACCATTCTGCTAAAAAATGCACTTATAATTATTTCTATCTTACTAACTATCATTATTTTATTCGTTTTTATATCGTTTAAAAGAAAAATGAAAATTCAAAATTCTATAAATGACAACAAAGTATTAAAATTACATAATGAAAAATTAAAGTCTGAAAGCCGCTTAAATAAGGTTAATAAAACCTTAGATTCTTACAAGATATATTTAGCTGATAAAAATACACAGATAGAAATATTGAATAAAGAAATTGATAATTTATCAAAATCATCCAATAAAAAAACAGAAGAACATGAATTACAATTGAATAATTTGTTGAAATCTCATTTGATGACGGATGAAAATTGGAATAACTTTAAAAAAGTTTTTGCATCTGAAAAGGCTGATTTTGTATCTTATTTAGAAAATAATTTTTCAGATTTAACTGAATCAAATTTACGGATTATTTACCTTACAAAATTAGGTTTAACGAATATATAAATAGCTCATTTGTTAGGTATAACGCCAGATTCTGTTAAAAAAGCAAAACAACGACTTCGAAAAAAATATGATAATTATGAATTAATTTTTAAAGGCATTCAGAATTAAAACATTATTCTATTCGTAATTTATTCAAATTAGAACGGTAATTCTCAAGCAATAAACTTTCTGTAACATAGCCTTCAAACTTACCTTTTTTAGTTAATAAAATATATTCTGTTTTTTTACTTTCCATCATCTTCATCACAGTTGCTGCGTTTGTAAAGATTGATGTAGAAGAAGCGCTTGTAATGCATTCAAGATAACTTTTTCCCTCTAAATTATCCTTAAAAATAAATGATCGAATATTGTCTAAAACGATAATTCCATGAATAGATTGATCTTCATTTAAAACAGGAATAAAATCTTGCGTAGTAGTCGAAAAAATAGTTTTGATATCTTCTATTGAATCATAAACTGTCAATGTTTTAATATTCTTGATGTAAATAGAAAATAAATCTATTTTATTAAAAAGATTACGATCTTTATCCGAGGTAAAAACAATTCCTTTATCCGCTATTGCGTATATATCCATCGAATATTTGTCATAACGTTTAGAAATTGCAAAACTAATAGAAGAGACAATCATCAGTGGAATCATTAATCCGTAACCTCCTGTAATTTCCGCAATCAAGAAAATAGCTGTTAAAGGTGCATGAAATAATCCACTCAAAACTGCTGCCATTCCAACAACAGTAAAATTTCCTACAGGAACATCTTTGAAACCGATGAGATTAAATACTTTTGCGACAACATAGCCCAAATATGAGCCAACAAACAAAGATGGTGCGAAATTTCCACCGTTTCCACCACTTCCTAATGTCAATCCTGTTGCAATAGATTTTATTAAAATAGTTACAAAAACAAAGGCTAAAACAACCCATTGATTAGTCCTAAAATCTTCTAACAAAGAATTATTCAGAATAAAACCTGCTTCATCATTTGCTAAATATTTAATACTTTCATAACCTTCTCCAAATAAAGTGGGAAAAAAGAAAATCAAAATTGCTAAACTCCCTGCTCCAACCATTGCTCGCCAATAAACATTATCCGAATAATTGCCAATAAGATGTTCCACTTTACGAAATAATCTGGCATGATAAACAGAAATAAAGCCTGCCAATACACCCAAAATAACATAAAAAATCACATTGTGATAATCAAAACCTAAAGCATACCGAAATGATAATAACATATTACTTTTCAATGTTAAATTTGCAATCAAAGCTCCTGTTGCAGAGGATAACAACAATGGAATAAAAGCAGTAACACTCATATCTGCTAATACAATTTCTATAGCAAATAATACACCTGCGATTGGCGCATTAAAAGCCGCTGCAATACCTGCCGCAACTCCACATGCCAATAACAAAGTACGTTCTTTATATTTAAACCTATAGTATTGTGCATAATTTGATCCAAAGGCTGCACCTGTGATGGTAATTGGCGACTCTAAACCTGCTGAACCACCCATACCAACAGTTAAAGAGCTGGTAACAATTTGTGCATACATTTGTTTTTTAGGCATTATTCCTGATTTTTTAGCTACAGCAATCATAATTTGAGAAGTTCCTTTTTCTATTGAACCATTCAAAAATTTTTGCACAACAAAAACCGTAAGCAAAATCCCAATAATCGGAAGTATACTATTAATATAAGGAAGCTTAACTAAATTATTAATGTAAACTGTAAATTGAAAAACGATGTGTGCAAATGTTTTTAAAACGATCACAGCAAATGCAGATGAAATCGCAACTAAAATACATGACAAGTACAAAAATTGTCTTTCTGTCAGTACAAGTTTTAAGAGATTCAATAAATTTTGAAAAAAATTAATTGATTTTTTGAGATATTGAAAAAACTTTTGTTTAGAGGAAAGCTGCATAGTCCAAAAATAGTATTCCTTTTCTTTATTGCCTAATTATATTTGCTCGAATTAAGCAAAAAACAAACCAATTCTCTAATTCGTAAATATTTTGAATAAATATTTATTCATGTTCGATAATTTTACATTCATTATTTTAGTTCAATGCGCCAAAATATTTTTAAAATAATATTATTACTAGCTCTTTTCTTTAATAATTCATCAATGAATTCAATGAATTTCTTTATAATAATCAAACTACTTCAAATGAATAAATTACTGATTATAAATTATTTAAACTTTAATAAATCGGAAAACAATAAAACATTAATATAAAGCCACTTTACCATACAGTAATAATTCTAATTTTATGATTGAAATAATTAACACAAATTTTAAAATGAAAAAGATTTACTCAAAACTTAAAAGTATTGCATTTTTATCTGCACTATTAGTAGGTTCAAACTTTGTAAATGCACAAGTTTATGTAATTGGTGATGGACAAACTGCATATAGTGTGTCTACAGACGGAAAAGTTGTAACTTTAAATACTGTTGATAATAATTATTATTGGACTCCAGATAAAGGTATTCAATTACTAGGAGAAATTGCTCCTGACACTGCAAATGGAGGTTCTGTATTAGTTACCGAAGATGGTAAGAAAATCGCTGCAATGACAATGAATCCTACTGATGGAAAAAACCAAATGTCTATATATGATATTGAAAAAGATACTTGGAAATACTTAGGAGGCATCGGAGGACGTAGTCAAGATATAAGTTCTGTTTGGGGAATGAGTGCAGATGGAAAATACATTTCTGGTTTAGCTGAAACTCCTGATGGTAGTTTTCATGGAGTAGTCTGGAATGAAACTACTGGTTTTACTGATTTAAAAACAGATGGAGAGTATTACTCTCGTGCAAACGGAATTAGTGATGATGGAAAAATTGCAGTTGGCTGGCATGATACTAACTGGGATCGTTGGGGTGTATATTGGGAAAATGGTGAAAGACACCAAGTTTTAGATCAAGAAGGCTATGAAGTACTAGAACTAGGAGGTATCTCTGGAGATGGTAAATGGATGATAGGTGCAACAGGTGATGATATCGCAATGCGTTATAGTAAAGAAACTGGTGTGCAAAAAATTGAACATCCGGATCAAGGTATCTATTTTAATGGAATGTCAAGTGCTATCAGTAGAGATGGTAGCGTTGTTGTAGGATTTTATAGACCATGGCCAGGACCAGCAGCAATGGGTGAAGGTTTTATTTGGACAGAAAAAACTGGACGTGTTGAACTTAACGAATATGTAAGTTCATTAGGATATGATGATTTAGGAATTACTTTCGCTTTACCATTAGGAATGTCTAAAGACGGAACTAAAATTGTTGGTTTAGGAAGAACCGACATGGGAACTGTATCTTTCCTTATTTCATTACCTAAATTAGGAACTTCTGAAGTAAATACTACAAAATTTGAAGTATATCCAAACCCTACTACAGATGTAATTAATATTGAAACAAAAGGACAAGTTTCTTCATCTATTTTATACAATATGGCTGGACAGAAAGTTCTTAACTCAGATCAAAAACAAATTAATGTTTCTTCTTTGCCAAAAGGTACTTATATCTTAAAATCTACTATTGATGGAAAAGATGTAACAAAGAAAATAATCAAAAAATAATTCTTAATAAATAAAAAAAATCTCGCAATTGCGAGATTTTTTTTATTTATTCATTTGTTTTAGAATAGACAATGTTTTTTTATCTGTCTGATCTGCATAAAAAAACTTCAACACATCTTTGATAATTTTCTCTTTTGGAGCGATGAAGTTAAATAAAGTCAAGCTCGATTTTAGTTTCATTGCATCATTTTTTCCAAAAATTAATTGAGGAATAACTCCTTTATGACGCATTAATAGTACAGACAAAACTTCTAAATAATTTTCCCAAAGTTCTTCATCCTTCACAAAAGCTCTCGCTTCTTCTTTTGAAGAAATCGAAAACTCTAATGACGAATCACTCGAACCTAAACCAGCAAGTTGAGGAAACATAAAAACCATCCAATTCGTTTGCTTTTTCCCGGCATGAACTTCCATCAAAATTTCGTCGTACACAAAGCTTTGTGCATCATGAAATCGTTTCAAATTAAATTTATCGTTTGGATCTTTTTGTTTGATTAAATCTCCTATTTTCATCTTTTATTTACTAAAATAAGGAAGCAAAGATAAATCTTAATTTAGTAACAAACTTATAATTATATTAGACAATATTTATTATTTTTATTTTTCTATTCAACTAATTATGAAATTTCACTTAAAAAACTTATCACTTCTACTTCTCCTATTTTTAATTACCAATTCTTGTCAATTTTATAGCAATACAAAAGAATACAAAAAAAGCGCTGTTGTATTTATGGACAACATTATGAATGGCAAGATTGATGAAAACATTGATTTATTTGCTTTAGAACATGAAGGAATGAAAAACATGGATAAAAATGTTTTGAACGAAGGTCTGTATCAATTCAGAACTGATATGATATCCCAATACGGAAAAGAGGTGGAATTTACTTTTTTAGGCGCAAATAAACATTATTCGACCAACAGCAATACTATTCCAAATTCTACAAATGTTAATATATTATTTCAGAATGATAAAAATTATGGTATTATAAAATTCATTTACGATGATAATACCAAGAAAGTTTTAAATGTAAGTCCAGAATTTTCTAATCAACCTCTGCCTTCAATGGTGTTATTTTATGCTGTTGCAATTATAGGTTTAGCGATTCCTATTTTTAATATTTATGTGTTTAATATGATCAGAAAAAGTCAATTAAAACTTAAATGGTTAAAATATATTGCTTTAATATTTTTAAATTTTCCGACTATTAAATATGCGCCATTAGATGGTTTTGATTTTCAGTTTTTTAATTTTCAGTTGCTTGGTTATGGTTTCAACTTTGCATCAATCTTTTCTACTTTAGCAATTGCCTTACCAATCGGTGCGATTTATTGGTTTTGGAAATTAAAGAAGATTCAAAAAGAACAAGAATACAATCAATTCGCTGAACAATTGATAAATGAATAAAAAAAATGCCTCATCAATCATGAGGCATTTTTTCTATATTTATTTTATACAATAATTACATTCTTTCTGGAACACCTATTCCTAATAAACGTAACGAATTTTGAATTGTATTGGCAACCCATTGAGAAAGATACAAACGGAAATTTTTCACATTTTCATCTTCATTTTTCAAGATTGGATTATTTTGGTAGAACGAGTTAAATAATTTCACCAATTCGTACACATAATTCGCAATCAACGCTGGACTCATTTCCACAGCTGCTTTATTAATCGTATCTTCAAAATCATATAATGCACGAATAATTTCTTTTTCTGCATCATTCAATTGAATAGAATTTGCATCAAACTCTTTTGGAGATTCTTTTCTCAACAAAGATTGAATACGTGCAAACGTATATTGAATAAATGGTCCTGTATTACCATTAAAATCTACTGATTCTTTTGGATCAAATAAAATACGTTTCTTCGGATCTACTTTCAAAATATAATATTTCAAAGCTCCCATCGCAATTGTTTCGTACAATTCAGCTTTTTCATCTTCCGATAAGCCATCCAATTTACCTAACTCTTCCGAAATTTCTTTGGCTGTTATGTATACATCTTCCATCAATTCGTCCGCGTCGACAACTGTACCTTCACGAGATTTCATTTTACCATTTGGTAAATCAACCATTCCGTATGATAAATGATGTAAAGCATCTGCCCAAGAAAAACCTAATTTTTTAAGGATTAAGAATAAAACTTTGAAGTGATAATCTTGCTCATTTCCTACAACATACGTCAATTCTTCTAACGTTGGATTGTTCTTGAAACGCTCTACAGCAGTTCCTAAATCTTGTGTTATATAAACTGAAGTTCCATCTGAACGTAAAACTAATTTCTCATCCAAACCATCTTCAGTCAAATCAATCCAAACAGAACCGTCATCTTTTTTGAAGAAAACACCTTTGTTTAAACCTTCTTCAACAATATCTTTACCTAAAATATACGTATTTGATTCGTATAAATATTCGTCAAAAGCAACCCCAAGACGTTTGTATGTTTTCGCAAAACCATCGTACACCCAACCATTCATCGTTTGCCATAGCTCAATCACTTTCGGATCATGTGCTTCCCATTGGCGCAACATTTTTTGAGCTTCTAAAAAAATTGGAGCCTCCTTTTTTGCTTCTTCTTCCGTTTTTCCTTGCGCTACCAATGCTTTGATCTCTTCGCGGTAATGTTTATCAAATTCTACATAATATTTTCCAACCAAATGATCGCCTTTCATATTTGCAGATTCTGGTGTTTCACCATTTCCAAATTTTTCCCATGCAATCATCGATTTACAAATGTGAATCCCACGATCGTTGATAATTTGTGTTTTGATCACATTATTTCCTGCCGCTTCTATAATTTGAGCAACCGAAAAACCTAACAAATTATTACGAACATGTCCTAAATGCAGCGGTTTGTTTGTATTTGGAGAAGAATATTCTACCATCACAGTTCTCGAATTCTCGTCAACTTTCGTAATTCCGAATGTAGCGTTTTGAGCATTTTGAGCAAAATTTTCTAAAAAATCTACAGAATTTAAGCTCATATTCAAGAAACCTTTTACAACATTAAATGCTGTAATTTTATTATTTTCGACCAAATTTTCACCGATTTTAGTACCGATATCTTCTGGTTTACCTTTCAAAGTTCTAATTAATGGGAAAACAACTAATGTATAATCACCTTCAAATTCTTTCCTTGTAAACTGAATTTCAACAGATTCTGGGTTAATTTGATAAACGTTTTGAATCGCTTCTAAAACATTCTGTGTGATGTATTGTTTTAAACTCATTTTATTCCTTTTTACTTAATCGAAATGCAAAAGTACAAAGATTAGACGAATTTAAACGGATTGCTCATTGAGTTTTTAAGAATTCATCAAGAAAACTTATCTTTGCCAAATGAAAGCTACATTCGCGGATTTCGAATTAACAAAACAATTGAATTCAGCTTTAGAAAAGTTGAATATCACAACCCCTACTCCAATACAAGAAAAATCGTTCAGACCGATTCTTTCTGGACGTGATATAATGGGTATTGCACAAACAGGTACAGGTAAAACATTGGCTTATTTATTGCCTTTGCTGAATACCTATCAATTTTCTAAAACAAATCAACCAAAGATTGTTATTCTGGTTCCGACTCGCGAATTAGTGGTTCAGGTGACTGATATTTTAGAACAATTAACTGAGTTTATCAATGTTCGTGTGCTTGGTATTTATGGAGGTGTTAACATTAACACACAAAAATTATTGGTCTACGAAGGTGTCGATATTTTGGTTGGAACACCAGGACGTGTATTGGATTTAGCGATTGACAATATTTTATCATTCAAAGAAATGAAAAAATTAGTGGTGGATGAATTTGACGAAATGTTAAGTTTAGGTTTTCGCCCGCAATTGATTCATTTGTTTACCATGATGAGTGATAAACGTCAAAACATTCTATTTTCTGCAACAATGACTGATCAAGTTGATGATATGTTGCATGAATACTTTAAAAATCCTGTCGAAATTTCTTTAGCTCGTTCGGGAACACCATTAGAAAAAATAGCTCAAGCAGCTATTGCAGTAGAAAATTTCAATACGAAATTAAATTTAGTTAGCTATCAATTAGAAGATAAAGCAAAATTTGAAAAAGTTTTGATTTTTGCAAACAATAAGAAACATGCAGATTTAATCTTTAATCATTTAGACGAAATTTATCCTGATGAATTTGGTGTTATACATTCGAATAAATCGCAAAATTATCGTTTGAGAACGATGGAAGCTTTTTCTCGAGATGAATATCGTGGTATTATTACAACTGATATTATGGCGCGTGGATTAGATATTCCTGATGTAACCCATGTTATCAACTTTGAAATTCCTGATGTACCAGAACAATATATTCATCGAATTGGACGTACAGGTCGTGCAGATAAAAAAGGTGAAGCTATTTCTTATTTTTCTGAAAAAGAAATTGAACGATTAGATGCTATTGAAGAATTGATGAACAAAGAGATTGATGTACTTCCCTTCCCTGAAGACAAAGTAAAAATTAATCCTGTAAAACGTGAATTCGAAAAAGAAGTTGTAAAAATGAAAGCGCTTACAACTGTAAAAATTGAAGAGCGTGGCGCTGCTTTTCACGAGAAAAAAGATAAAAATAAAAAGGTGAATTTAGGTGGTCCTACAAAACGTAAGCCACCAAAATCTAAACCTAAAAATCGTGGTCAGCAAAAACAAAAAGCAAAAGCACGTAAAAAAGGAAAATAATAGAAAAGCGACCAATAGGTCGCTTTTCTTATTTTAAAATCTGTTTGAATTTTGATTTAAATTTGGCTATTTTTGGTCCAACTACAGCCGAACAATAAGGCTGATCGGGATTTTCGTTATAATAACCTTGGTGATAATCTTCGGCTGGCCAAAATTGATCTAAAGGCTCAATTGTTGTAACGAATTTATCCTCATATAAAGTTCCGTTATCGAACTTCTTCAACGAATTTTCTGCTTGTTTTTTCTGTTCTTCTGATGTGTAAAAAATACTCGAACGATATTGTGTACCAACATCATTTCCTTGTCTATTTAATTGCGTTGGATTATGAATATTCCAAAAAATTTCTAATAATTCTTCATACGAAATGACTTCATTATCAAAAGTTACTTCAACTACCTCAGCATGATTGGTTTCTGTATCGCAAACTTGACGATAAGTTGGATTTTCTACATCGCCTCCTGCGAATCCAGAAATAGCCTTCTCAACTCCATTGATCGAATTAAATATTCCTTCGACACACCAAAAACAACCAGCTCCTAAAACTGCTACTTCTTTACTCATAAATAAAGGGTTATTAATTATTAATCTACAATAATGTGCACAAAATTTACAACTTATTGTATAATTTTAAATACAAAACGTTCAGAATTTTCATTCTGAACGTTTATCAAATATACAATTATATTTATATCATTCAATCCAATAAGAACACTAATCTTTTGTGGTCTCTAAATCGAAGCCCCAATCAATTCCTTTCTTAACGAATTAAACCATTGTAATTAAATGATTTAAAAAATATGTTTTTATCAAGGGTGAGATTTAGGGGGATTTTTGGATAAATTGGTTTTCTATAAAGAGCCCTCTATTTCTTAAGTAAAGATATGGAAAATACTTATATTAACATATCTTTATTACGTAATATCTACAATAATTTTAACTCTAAAAATATTATTAAAAGTTACCAATTTATCCCAAGTAAAATTTCAAATACAAATCTATTCAATTGATCATCAAATTATTTACAATAAGAACTAGATAATTTACACAAAAATAAAAATTATCATTAATAACCAGCATTTAAGACCATTTCTGTGCAACTACGTTCAAGTAAATAATGTATGATTCTTTGCTAATATATTCAAGAAAGCATTGGTTGTCTCGCATTGGTGATATCTCAACTGGAGCAAACGATTTTTCACCATTCATACTTATAGCTATTTTTTGATTTAATTGCAGTTCTATATTTATTATCTGGTTAAGTTGATAATATGTGGAAAAAATATCTCCAGTTGTAGCAAGATGCGCATGGGTAAAACCATCGTCATCAATTTCAATGCTATAGTACATATCATCTTTTTTAGAGTATTCAAAAAATTTTAAAACCAATTCATCATAAAATACAACATCTGATGTATCTTTAAAATTTATAGTTACAACAGTAATATAATTTCTTGAAGTTTTAGATTCAAATTCTTTAATAATTTTGACTGGTTTCTTTGATTCCTTTGGTTTTCTTTTTCTCTCTCCTATTCTTTCAATTTCGTCAACTAAAATTTCATATTGTTTTTTATTATTTAATGTTAAGGATTGAATTACATAATTACAACCTGAAATAAAAGCTTTAGAAGCATTTCTTTTTAATTGTCTTGTACTAAGTGTAGTTAGGTTATTTTCTACAAAGTATCGTATTGGTTTATATTCTTTCATATATATAACATAAAGGCGTAATGAGCCCTTTTTATATATACATAGTAACCATTTACAAAAAAGTCAAGTTATGACCTAAAATAATTTTTACAACAAATACCAAATAACTAAACTACAAGTGTTTATGAATTTATATTTTTAAATAAAAATTATACAAAAACATTAATTTTTAATTTCTATGGAGATTATGTCCTATTAAATTGACAATTAATTAAAATTTTTATAAAATGATTTTTTAACTACCTGCACTGCTTTTAAACAAGTATGGCAGGGAGGGGTAATTTAACGGGATACGTAGGGAACCCTCCATAGGGAGGAGTATAAAAAAAGCAGGAACATGTCCTGCTTAATTTTTTATAATAATTTGATAAACCAATTTGGTACTTTATCATTCATGATTTCTAATTCACTCTTTTTAACTTGAGCGAATAGCCTCATTTCTTGAGTTGAGTTGTCAAAAATATATGCTTTGTCCACCAACTTTAAAGCTGGAAATAGATTATTTAGTGTAGAATGATAACGTTTTACAACTTTTTCTTCTGGTACTGGATGTCCACCCTTTTCCACTCTATTCTCTATACGAGAAATATTAATCAAAGGATCTTCAATACATACAAAATACATATAAGTTGTGAACCCTTTCTTTTTGGCATCCATAATCTCATCAAGTTTAGATGGATGGCTCATCACAGTTTCGAAAGAATACGACTTACCTTTAATTAGCAAGTGTTTACGAATGAAAGATGTAATAAATGCTGCCTCGTAACTATGTGTAGCCTTCGACTTATCGACTAAAACATTATTTTTAAATATAACATCAATTGATTTACCTTCTAATTTAGCTTTCTCAAAAAGAGAAATTGATGCTGTTTCAGTTTTAAAATCTTCGAAGTCCTTTTCGGTAAGTTTTAATTCATAGCGATCCAAATCAATGAAACCTTTTGATGAAATTTCCTTTTCGATAAGATCAGAATTAATAAAATATCCAGCGTTAAACTTAGATGAAATGGTTTCGAATAATGTAGATTTCCCAGAACCGTTAGGTCCAGCAAAAACGCGTAAACGTTTTATTTTAGACATAATTTAGCACCTTTTTTTAATTCTTTTGGAGCTTTTACACGGTCGATCGTTTTTATGATTTTAATCTCACCATTTGGCTGTCTTTCAACGATACGATTCCCTTGAACATACTGAACCGATAAATCTAATGCTTCTGAAACTCTGATTGCAGTTTGAGATGCAGATTTTGCTAAACGATTAAGAACGTTAGTTTCTTCTAATTTTAGTATATCTGAGTCTTTATTCATTTTGAAAGGTTTTAAGTGAGTATTACAATTCACATAAATATAAGCAAATTTAGTGAAATCAATGCAATAATCAAATCTAAAAAAAGCAGGAATTAATCCTGCTTCAATTATCTTCTTAAAAATCTTTGTGTACTATTCAGCATATCCTGCTTGAAATGCTCATCAGTTAATTTCTTCGCAAACTCTATTTGAAATTTACGCATACTTAATGCAACCTCATCAAATATCTTTTTATACGCCAATTGTTTGGTATGCTCATCTGGATTATTAAGATATTTTGTTTCGTAGTCTGGATGAGTTACAACTTTATCTGTAAATGTAAAGAATAATTGACGTTTATCTTCTGGGGTAGCATCCCAGTTCGCAAACCAACGTTCGTTAAAATCACGAATAATTTCTTCTAGTCTAGCTTTATCATCATCAGCATGCGCACCTCGTGGTAAATTGCCAGTTGCATCTAAAGAAGTTTCGTTATCATCAAGATCTAATTTTTCATTCAATTTAACTCGTTCAATACCATAAGTTGCAAGATCAACAGATTCTAGCAATTCGTCCAGTATTTCGTCTTCCTTGCGCTTTACAATCATTTTAGGAATTAAAAATTTGGCAAACCAAAATAATTTTTCCCATTCCAATTTTTCGAACGGAATAATAGCCGCTACCTGCCCATACACCTTAACAAATTGCTTGGCTTTAATTTTTAAATCAGCTTTTTGATCATCGTTTAATTCTAATTCTTTATTAAAACGTTGAGCAGCAACATCAATTATTGGGCTTAGTGATTCTGCTGGTTCACCTTTAAAAAATCTGGTATTAAAATCTTCCACTTCGTACCATTCATAAACTCCAGAATCATCAAGTTCTTCTTTCAATTCGTGTAATACATTCACATCAGTTGCTTTTGACAACGATGTTGAGGTATAATACGGATCAAATGATCGTTTGATATCTTCCGAGTCATTAAAGAAATCCAACACAAATAAATCTTCTGTTTTCTTACCCAATTTTGGATTCGAACGGTTTAAACGCGATAAAGCCTGTACGCATAAAACTCCTTGTAGTTTCTTATCTACATACATGGCAGTTAATTTAGGTTGATCAAATCCTGTAAGGTATTTATTCGCAACAACTAATATCTTGTACTCATCTGTGTCAAATTTATCTTTCGTTTCCGTATCAGGGAATCCATTCATTCCAGACTCAGTATGTTCAACACCATTAATCATTTTTGTTCCAGAAAATGCAACGACCACTTTGAATGGATTGTTTTTTTCTGCTAAAATTTTCTTGATCTCTTTGTAATATCGAATAGCTGACTCAATGCTTTGTGTTACAACCATTGCTTTCGCTTTCCCTTTTAATAATTTTCGATCATAAATTTGTTGTACAAAATGATCTAGCATAATTCTTGCTTTCGCTTCTATAGTACGTTCGTCACGTTCTACAAAAGCTTTCAATTTTTGTTGCGCTTTTTTTGTATTAAATTCAGGATCATCTTCGATAGATTTCTGAAGTTGAAAATAACTTCTGTATGTTGTATAATTAGATAAAACATCCAAGATAAAACCTTCTTCTATTGCTTGTTTCATTGAATACAAATGAAATGGTAAAAACGACCCATCATCCTGTTTAACCCCAAATCGTTCTAAAGTCGCATTTTTAGGCGTTGCTGTAAAAGCAAAGTAGGATGCATTAGATCTCATTTTTCTAGCTTCCATTGCACGAATAATTAAATCTTGTCCATCTACTTCACCTTCTTCATTGGTTTCTAGTTTCCCCAGAACTTGGTTCATCTTATCCGCAGCGGTTCCACCTTGTGATGAATGTGCTTCATCTATAATTACAGCGAAACGTTTATCTCCCATTTCATCAACATTATCAATTACAAAAGGGAATTTTTGGATGGTTGTAATAATAACTCGTTTTCCACCTTCTAAAGCTAATTTTAAATCATTAGATGAGTAAGCAGCTCCAATAATATTTTTAATATCTGAGAAGCTCTTAATATTATCTCTCAGTTGTTTATCTAATATACGTCTGTCGGTTACCACAATAACAGAATCAAACATTGGATTACCATCAGTATTTTCTAACTCTATCAGTTGAAATGCTGCCCAAGTGATCGAATTAGATTTACCCGATCCAGCTGAATGTTGGATAAGATAAGTTCCTCCTACACCATTAGTTTGTACATCATCAATTAATTTGGATACCACATCCAACTGATGATAACGAGGAAAAATATAAAACTTTTTACTTAATGGATCTTTGTCAGCACCTTCCAACAACATAAAATGTTGAATAATTTTGGCAATATTTTCTTTTTGAAAAACTTCTTCCCACAAATAAGCTGACTTGTGACCATTTGGATTTACAGGATTTCCTTTCCCTAAGTTATTTCCTTTATTGAAAGGTAAGAAAAACGTGTCTTTACCTTGTAATTTCGTCGTCATATACACTTCGTCTGTATCTACAGCGAAATGAACTAAGCAACGACCAAATTCTAATAATGGTTGTTTGAAATCTCTTGTATGTTTGTATTGATGTATGCCTTGTACAGCAGCAGTTTGACCTGTCCAAGGATTTTTAAGTTCTATCGTACAAAAGGGTAAACCGTTGATAAAAATTACCATATCAATTTCTTCTCCTGTGTTAACAGTAGAATATCTTAATTGACGTGTTACAGAAAACTGATTTTTCTTGAAGTTATCTTTGATCGATTGGGCACTACTTGCACTTGGAGCTTCGTAGAATAAAGTGAAGTGAGCATTGTCGACATCTAAACCTTTTTTAAGTAGATGCAACAATCCTTTTTTCTTGATCATTCGCTCGAAACGTTCCAAGATTTTTAATTGCCAATCTGGAGAAACTTTTAATTTTTCTAATTCTAATTTCTGTGTATTTTCTAAAAAATCCCAGAAACAAGTTGTGTCAATTGCATATCGTTTATCAAAATCACTTGGTGAACCAATATAATATTTGTTTGCAGTAATATAGACTTGATTTTCCTCGTTAAATACGGATAAGGATTTACCTTCGTTTTTTAAATCTTCCAAGGAAACACCAACAAGGTATTTTTCGATTGAAGATTCTAGTGCTTGTTCGTTATAGTGAGTTGACATTTTATTCTTTGTGTTAAGTTTAAGTAAAGGTTAATTTGAATTAATATATGATTCGTTTTTAACCTTTTAATTATAGTTTTTTAGTTGGTATTGATTAACAAACCTTAACTTTCCCCGTAACCACGTCGTTAATTAAACTTTGTTTGTATTCTTTTAGTTTGGTTATTTGTTCTTGTTTTTGGGCAATGGCTTGGTCTATTTTTCCTGTGACTTCATCCAAATACGCAACGATTTGTTCTTGTTCTTGGATTGGGGGATTAATAAAAGGTAGATTCCCAATCTTTGTTTCCGAAATAGTTGGAATAGTACTTCCTATAGCATTTGATTTAACAAAGTCATAGAAAATGTTAGAATGTAAATATTCATATGTAAACTGGATATTTGCCTTTATATTCTTAATAACCAATAATTGAGGATTTATTGTTGCTTCAATATCAAGATTTTTTACTATTCCTACTTTACCCACAGTTGAACCTGTTTTGACTATTAAAATGTCATCATTTGACACCATAATTTCAGGTGATTCAAAATACTTTTCCCAAGATAAGTAAGTGTTTTTTTCAAAAAACATTTGATTTTCAACAATATTACTTGGACTAATTGTGATTGCACCTTCACCTTCAGAAACTAAATCAGATTGGCTATACCCTCTAAAACCAATTCTACCATTCATTGTACAAATTTCTTTTACTTTTTTCACCTCCCAATGCGCTGGAATTTCACCAATCCATTCTACACCCGAATTTTTTGTCGGTGCATTGGCATCTAAACCTTTGGTTACGGCTTGATGAATTTTGGCTTGGCGCAGTTCTTTAAGCTTTTCTATTTGTTGTTCTTTGGTTTGAACCAACGCATCAATTTTCGCTGTTTTTTCGTCTAAGAAATTCGCAATGGCTTCTTGTTCGTGGATTGGGGGGATAGCCAAAAAAATGAACTTCATTTCATCGTATCTTGTTGTCCAAAGATCAGCAACAATACCGTGACCATTTCTGTAGAATTCTTCAATAAAACCATTTGATTTTAATAAGAACTCAGAAAACTTAGGGTAAATCCCCCTTGGTTTCATCACAATATTAATTAATGAAACTGAACCATCTAAATATGAAAGACCACTTGATCCTTTTCTGTCAGATCGGCTATTGATTACAAAATCACCTGCAATTACCAATTTACGGTTATCACCATCATTTGATTTTGCAGCGCTATCAAGTTGTGGAACAATACCATTTTTAGTTACTGATAATGGTTCAAAATCTTTATCTGAAACTTTTTTTCTTCTCTCTTCAAACCAGTTACCTAAACGTTTACATTCCCAATGCTCAGGAATTGTTCCAATCCAGTCGATACTACTTTCTTTGTACTGTTCGTATGTTTGCATGGCTTAATATTTTAGGATTTCTGCCAATAAACCATCCCCTTGCTCTTCTAAAGCTAATAAATCGGCTGTAATGGCTTCTATTGCACGCAAAGGTGTGTGTTGGTAGAAGTATTTGTTAAACGAAATTTCGTACCCAATTTTAACCGAATCGAGGTTGATCCATGCTTCTTCTACGTGAGGAATTACTTCGCGTTGGAAATACGTTAAGATTTCTTCGTTTAGCGAAATTTGTTCACTATCGCGTAAATCAGATTCGGTTTCGTAAGTAATAAATTCACCTGCTTTAGCCGTTGGGTAATAGCCAAAGAATGGTAATTCATCCACCGTACATCCTAATTTATCAAGCAATTGGTTTAACTTGTCACCAGAAAGTTTTTCAACTTTTTTAATTACTTTTTCAGCTGTTGCATCGTAAGTAGAAATGGCGTTTAAGATCGCCTTTTTCTCAGCTGCTGAAAGATTTAATTTGTGTTTCTTAACAACATCATCCACTAACGAACTAAAGGCGTTAAAATCCATAAAAATATCATCACCAACGTGATTCCATAAAGCTAGCGCAGCATCGTAAATAGCTTTTGGTTTTTGCCAAGTGGCAGGATCAACTAACTTCGCAATCTGTTTTTTATTTAAACCCCAATCTTCTTTTTCGGCGCGTTTAGCAATTTCATCAATTTTCGATGATAAATCTACATACGCTAAATCACCGTAAGTATCGTAAATTAATTGCATTGGCGTAGCCAAAGCTTTATCGAAACGTAAAGTTACTAAAGCTTCTTTCGTAAACTGAGAGCGTAAACGTTTTGGACGCTCGATGTTTACTTTGTAATAACCAAAATCCGTATTTTTAAAACGTTTGATTTTTAATTCAGAACCTTCTTTCGTTTCCTCTAAGTTATCTAAATAAGCTTGAGCAATTTCTTGAATTTGTGATGGCGTTAATTCACAGTTTTTAGAACCTAAATTTTTACGTAATTTCTGAAATAAATTATTTGCATCTAACAATTGCACAGATCCCTGACGTTCTTTTGGTTTATTATTGTTCAATAACCAGATATACGTTGTAATCCCCGTGTTATAGAACATATTATTGGGTAATTGTACGATGGCATCTAATAAATCATTCTCAATAATGTAACGTCGAATATTCGATTCACCCGAACCTGCATCACCAGTAAATAAAGACGAACCGTTGTGAACAGATGCAATTTTACTTCCGATTTTATTGGCAGTTGGTGCTTTCATTTTATCCACCATTTCCATTAAAAACAGTAATTGTCCGTCCGAAGTTCGTGGCGTTGCATCCACTACTTCCCAATTTCCCCAGTAATCTTTTAATTTGAATTGGAAACGAGTATCAATGACGTCTTTACCATCCTTGATGTATTTTACTTCTGAAGCCCACGATTTACCATAAGGTGGATTAGATAACATAAAATCAAATTTCTCTCCCGAGAATTCATTCGTGGATAAAGTAGAACCTACACGAATATTTTCTGGGTTCTTCCCTTTAATCATCATATCCGATTTACAGATCGCGTAGGTTTCATCATTGATTTCTTTTCCGTACAGATAAATATCACCAGCATAACTAATTCCACTATCTTCGATTAAGAAATTTTCTGATTCTGAAAGCATTCCTCCAGAACCACAACATGGATCATAAATCGTAATAACAGGAGGTAATTTATCTTTGATTGGTTCGAAAACCATAGCAGTCATCAACTGAATTACTTCACGTGGTGTAAAGTGTTCCCCAGCTTCTTCGTTATTCTCTTCATTGAATTTACGAATCAATTCTTCGAACACATAACCCATACCAAGATTTGATAAAGAGGGTAACAAACGACCTTCTGGATCCTTTACTTCTAAAGGAGTTAGGTTGATATATGGTGAAGTAAACTTCTCTAAAACATCTAATAAAACATCTTTAGAAGCCATATGGCGCACCTGAGCAACTAAATTGAATTTCTCGATAATTTCCTTGACATTGGATGAAAATCCATTCAAATATTCTTCAAAATTAGCGATCAATTTTTGTTGAGAATTGGTTGCTGTACCTTTCAATTTTTCCATTGTCCAAGTAGAAGTATTATAAAATACATAACCAGATGCATCTCTTAATCCTTGTGGATCTAATTCTACTTGCCCCAACTCTTCTCGCTGGAATTTTACTTCTTCAAGAACTTTATCTTTTGTTGGCTCTAAAAGCGAGTCGATACGACGCAAAACAACGAATGGTAAAATTACATCGCGATATTTTCCTCGTACATATACGTCGCGCAAACAATCGTCTGCAATCGACCAGATAAAGCTAACTAATTTATTATGTGATTGATGATTCATTGTAAATTCTAAGGATTAAACCCACCGAAATTACGAAAATAAATGATATCTTTTTACCCTAAAACAATAATGCTTAAAATGAATATTTTAACACCAATAAAAATGTTATAACAAAACATAAGAATAAGTTTGTATAAATTTTATCTATTTTAATAAAAATGTTATAAATAATTTTTATATTTAAAGTTTAATTACTACATTTGCAACATCAAATTTTGGAATTAATAAAAAATAAATAATCCATTTAGCTCTTTGAATGAGCACCCGATCTCTTAGAGGTCAACAAAAAAATTAATCCTTATGTGAAAGCACATCATTGATTTTAAAATTTGAAAAGAAATGGCTGTCAATAAGCCCAAACAACCGTACAAGTTGAGTGACATACTTTACAGTAGTGATGTATGTGCAAAGCTTCGAATCAGCAAAAAGACACTCCAACGCTGGGAAAAGACAAAGGGTTTTCCGTTGAGAAGAAACAAAAATACAAATATGAAAATGTACGTTGAGACTGAAGTTGTAGAGTGGTTGTTGAATGACAAGAAGTAGAATAAAGGGGGCTATTATGCCCCCTTATTTGTATCTGAAAAATTCTGAATCCAAATCCTTTGTTGCTTCGAAAAACTCTATTGCTCTATCTATTTCGCTTCTTTTGTCATACAAGCTGAATGCACTATTATCTGACATCGCTTTATGTGTCATCATTTGTACTTTATTACGGTCAACCCTAAGATTTAAAAGGTTGGTAATAAAGCTCGCGCGACAAACATGACTACTTGCAACTTGTGTCATTTTCTTTACTTCATTAACCTTTCCTACACCATAAATAGTACGTTCAAGAGTTACTTTATCATTTACTTTCATTTCCGTTAATAATGCTCTTATCTGCCTTGTTATAGTGGTCACACTTTCATATTTAGGAAATTCTCCTAGTCGATCATAAACCTCAAGGGCTGGTTTCATTAGAGGACTTAATAACTTTATACCAGTTTTATTTGATATATTTTTAACACCAAAAAATTCTACACCAGATGGAGTTGTGATTGGTTGAGGTTGTTGACCATGCAACAACGAAACACTCTGGTGACGCATACCAGTTGTACTTGCTAACATAATATAATCCTTTGCGTGTTGTGTTGGCTTAGTTAATGCTTGATGATTATATATTTTATATAAAAGATCTTCATCAAAATAGAAGTCCTTTGAACCTTTACACGCACCTATGACAAGTCGTTTGTCGTCAAGATGTAATGTTGGATGAAGATGATAACCTCTTATGCGAGCTTCACCAAGCATATATTTTAAACGACTCGTAAAAGTATTAAGAGTATTTAAAGAATATCCTTCTTCATTTGTTATACGACTCTTACTTTTTTGGTGATTTACTTTTAATTTTATTTGACCTATTGCTATTTTATTAAGAATATCAATCATTGAGACAAAGACATCATAACTAAGCTCATGTACATATATTTTTTTTTCAATAAATTCTTGATAATTTTTGACGTGAGTGTTTACTTGAATGTATTTTCTCATTGACGAGTCAGCTAACTTTTTCTGTCCTTTTCTTACCAACTCTTTCGACTCTTCAATATAATCCTCTATAAAATCAGTAACCAAAATTTCGTCTGATTTTTTATCAACAACTTTTTTTTCTCTCCCAAGATTTTGTAGTAATTTCTCTTTGAATTGGTCTTTTGATGGTATTAAATCTACCCCCATAAAATAAGATTCTACTTTACTAACCGCACTCTCAAAATCTTCTAAAGCTCGCTTAAATACCAGAACTGATGGTTTCTTGGATGTTTTTATTAATTGTGAGTTATAGCGATAATTCTCACCCTTTTTACCAAAATCATCTGGGTTTATTGTTTTCCCTATAGATAGTTTTAATCGATCATTTGACTTATTAAATACACCAGTAATATAAGCATAAACTGGCTGAGCTTTTTCCGTGTCCTTACTTTTTAACTGATAGTTAATCATATAGTTATATATTTTAAAATTATTTATTAAACAAAAATACCCCAAAATCTCGAGGTGAGAAATAGGGGTACTTTTAATGACTCAAAGTGTTTTTTAATGTCTTTTATTGTCTCTTAATATCTTATTAATAAAATAATTCAACTAAATGACTTATAATATATTACGTTGACTATTAATCATTTACCGACTCCAATTCGAAGCCCCAATCAATTCCTTTTGAAATTGCAGGAACTCCTTCGCTCATCCATTTCGGAGCTGGCTGATCTTTTAGGTAATGATCAAAAAATTGTACTTGACGCTTTTGAATATCATTTCTATTGGCACGTTTAATCAAGTTATGATCGTCACCGTTGTAGTTTAACATCCATGATGGTTTCCCTAAACGACGCAATGCCATAAACATTTCAATACCTTGATACCAAGGAACTGCACCATCTTCGTCGTTATGCATAATAACTACAGGCGTTGTCACCTTAGGCATATTAAATAATGGTGAATTTTCGATGTATAATTCTGGTGCTTCCCACAATGTTTTACCAATTCTACTTTGCGTTTGCTCGTATTGAAATTGACGACTCATACCTGTTCCCCAACGAATTCCACCATAAGCAGAAGTCATATTTACAACTGGAGCACCTGCCCAAGCTGCTGCATACATATCGGTAGCTGTTATCAAATGTGAAACTTGGTAACCTCCCCAACTCTGACCTTGAATACCAATTTTATCACCATTTACCCAGTTATTTTTCTTCAGAGCTTCTACTCCAGAGTTTATATAATCCTCAGCAGACTTAGCTGGATGGCCAACTGTATACGAAATATCTGGTGTAAATACAATATAATCGTTACTCACAAAATACGTATGATTGATTCGTGAAGGTGTTGGTGCAGGCGCTTGATAACGATTCAAATTATCTGAAAGTTTTTCGTAGAAGTAAACAATCATTGGATATTTTTTGTTTGGATCAAAATTCTCTGGTTTATACACCACTCCTGTTGCGTTTTTTCCTGAATACGTTTTCCAAGTTACCAATTCTCCATTCCCCCAATAATAATCTTTTTGTTGCGGATTGATAGCAGAAACTTTTTTCTCATCCTTAAAATTCGTTGATACATAAACATCCGGAGAGTTTCGGAATGTTTCTTTGGTATAAATATATTGGTTGGCATTCAATGCTTTCGTCATTTTTTGAGCACCCCATGTATTCGACATCACTACTTTTTCGGGATTTTTAGCTTTCGAAATAATAGTTTGATAAACACCTGATTGTTTATTCTGATTATTAAAAGCACCTAAATAAAGTTGCGTATCACGATTTATTGTTTTGAGTTCTTCATTCAACTGATTAATATCAAATGTAATATTGTGTTTACGACCAAAACCATTTGTTACATTTTCTGGACGACGATTTCCAACCAAATCAAATTCCCAAATATCATAACGATCTTTGATTAATACTGTTTCGTCATTATCTGTAAAATAAGCAACTCCATACGCTTGTGCTAAAGTTGGTGAATCATTTTCCTCATCATAAAACTTAACTTTCAGTTTTTTATTCAAAACTTTCGTTTGTTTTGTTTCGATATTATAACTCGACCATAGTCCATTTTCTGCATTATAATACACCGCAAACTTTCCATTTGGAGACATTTCTACTCTTCCTGCTAAACCTTTTGCAAATAATTCTCGCTGTCCATTTTTAACATTCACAATGTAGTAATCTCTACGTCTTGTTAAATCCCAATTTGAAATTAATCGATAGGCATTGTCAGAAGTTCCTAATGCAAAATTTGAATTTCCTTCGTTCAAGATTTCAACTTGATTCATGTCTAAATCTGCTAATTGCGTCACTTTTTCTGGATTTGAAAAATCAATCACAGATAAATACGAACGTTTTTTCTCTCGTTCAAGATTCTTTAATTGTTGCGGTTGAATAAATTCGTCTTTGTAACTCCAAACATCAACCTTTGCATGATCATCTGCAATTATTGTAGTGTCTTTTTCAACTAATTTCGGCATCAAACCTATGAATAAAAAATTTCCATCTTTACTAAATTTTGGCTGACGGTTTTCTGAAACTTGCCAATTTTTTTTCAATCCTAACAATTCAGTTTTCTTTATCTGTTGTGGATTATTTGTTGATGTATGATATAAATAATAGGTTTTGTTCTCCTTTTTCTCTTCATCTGTCGTACCAACAAACGCTACTTTACTTGCCATTTCGTCAAATGCAAATTGTTTAAATTCACCAATTGTATCCACCAACTGCTTTTGAACAAAAGTTGCCGTATTAACTAAGAAAACACCGTATTTTGTTTGATCTAAACTATCTTTTTTCTCTTGTTTTGTCGAAAAAATTAATTGTTTACCATTCTCGCTGAACTCATAATTCATCACATTTTTGAACGATTTTTTCTGACCAGAAATCAAATTTCTTAAAACCAATTCTAAAGGCGTGTCTTTTTTATCTTTTCCTGCGGATTTTACAGGTTTATCTTTTGTTTTTGTTGAATCTGACTTGACATTTTTATCGTTCTTCAAGTCTTCTTTTTCTACTAAATAAGCTAAAAATGAACCTTCCTTTTTAGGCGTTTTAAACGATTTTATATTGGGTAATTTTTCAACATGATTAGTTGCAAGATTTAAAATCCCGATCGAATCTTTTGCAATTTCGTGTTCTTTTTTCTTTTTGATTCGAACCAATTTCAAATCTTTGTAAAAAGGTTTAATCTTAAAAATAGCAAATTTAGAATCTGCTGTAAAAACACTTTGTTCACCTCGATGAAAACTTAAATTTTTATCCGTTTTCAGACCAAAAAAATTCAACGTATTATCGCTTTCTTGTGCATTTACTTGATAAGCTACCCAAGAACCGTTATTCGACAATTCTTTCATTCCGATTGATTGCCATTCATCAAAAACAGTCAAATCAAGAGGTTTCTTTTGCGCATTAACACTTGTTGTCAATAGAGCTATAGCCGCAGCATACATCGCCTTTTTAGTTAGAAGTTGAGAGGCATAATTTTTCAAATTTTTAGTAGATAAATTCGATTTCATCCTAATTATTATTGTGCGTTAATTTTTAATAGAGTTGTGAAAATACTAAAGTTTTTACAAAGTATTCGTATTATCTCTCATAATCATTGTATCGTTTGTATTTTTGTTCAAAATATCATTTAAATGAAAAAATATCTTTTAAGCATTGGTTTAGGAATTTCGATGATCTCTTTGGCTCAAAATATTCAAATTGTACCGCTTGGCGTTTATGGAGGAAGTAATGAAAGTAATCTTTCTTCTTATTTAATAGGAGAAGAATCGACGAACGACTACTTGGCTTTAGATGCAGGAACGATTTATGCTGGAATCAATAAATCAATAGAAAAAGGCACTTTTGAGGAAGAAATTGGAAATGTTCTAAAAAATTATATCAAAGGATATTTTATTTCGCATGGACATTTGGATCATCTTTCTGGAATGATTATTAATTCTCCTGAAGACTCGAAAAAACCTATTTATGGTACTTCGGAAATGATTGATGTCTTGAAAAATAAATACTTTACAAATGATGCGTGGGCAAATTTTGCAAATGAAGGAGAGGCTCCAATTTTAAATAAATATACGTACAATTATGCCAAAATAGGCACTCCATTTAATATAGAAAATACAAATCTCACTGGAACGATTTACGAATTGAGTCATGTCAATCCATTAAAAAGTGCTGCTATTTTAGTTGAAAATGATTCGAATGCCGTTTTATATTTTGGCGATACTGGAGCTGATCGTATAGAAGGAACAACAAATTTACAGACGATTTGGAAAGCTATATCACCAAAAATAAAATCGGGTAAATTGAACACTTTGATGTTAGAGGTTTCTTTCCCTAATTCGCAACCAGAAAATTTATTATTTGGTCATTTAACACCAAAATTAATCAACGAAGAATTAGGAGTATTAGCGAAAATCGTTGGAAAAAATAAATTGAAAGGGTTAAACATCATCGTTACGCATATTAAACCAAAAGGAGATTATGAACAAAAAATAAAAGAAGAATTACTACAAGATAATCCTTATATGATTCATTATATTTTTCCTCAACAAGGTGAGAGAATTATTTTAAAATAAATAACTATTACTTTATTTATTATTTAAAGACATAATAATTTTTAAGTATTTATTTTTGTCGGTCAATTTTTATCATTTTGATAAAATAGCACTATTGTTCTTTCATTAATTGATTTGGCTATTCTACATTTGAATAAACCAAAAGAAAAAATGACCACGCAAATAGGAGAAATTTTATTGATCGACAATCAACAATATATTATAGCCGAACAACCGTTACACCATTATTTTAAAAATTTAAAACATCCTCCCTATTTTACACCTCCGTCTTCAACATGTTGGAGAGGTTATTATGGAAAATGGGAATTACGAAATGATAAATTATTCTTAATCAATTTTAAAGGATATTTAGATGGGTTAGATGAAGTTGAGCTGGACTATTTGTTTCCAAAAAGTGAAGAAGTTTTTGCCATTTGGTATTCTGGTATTATTAAAATTCCGCAAGGAAAATTATTGGAATTTAACCAATTAACGCACACCTCAATTTATGAAGAAGATTTGATGTTGTGTTTTGAAAATGGAAAACTAATCGATTATATCGTCCATAGTAATTGCACAAATTCTGAACGAGAAGTTGAGATCTAATCGATTGACTGCTTCACAAACTTGTCGGTGGATTCGTCTTGTTATTTGACCATATTATTCTTTCGAATTCACCGATTAT
This sequence comes from Empedobacter stercoris, assembly GCF_025244765.1. Classification (NCBI taxonomy): domain Bacteria; kingdom Pseudomonadati; phylum Bacteroidota; class Flavobacteriia; order Flavobacteriales; family Weeksellaceae; genus Empedobacter; species Empedobacter stercoris. Next base: position 668,638 of record NZ_CP104209.1, read on the forward strand.
TACCAAATAAAAAAGCCAACTTAAAGTTGGCTTTTTTATCTTATTTTCGTTGAAAATTAACAATTTTCGATAACACTTTTTACCACTTTAATTACATTCGGCATAGCATTGTTCGCTGCATTTAAGACATCTTCATGCGAAACATCAAACGAAATTTCTGGTCCACCTAAATCTGTAATTACAGAAACGCAGAACACACGCATATCCATGTGGCGAGCAACAATTACTTCTGGAACAGTACTCATTCCAACACAATCTCCACCGATAAAACGTACCAATCCATATTCTGATGGTGTTTCGAAAGTTGGCCCTTGTAATCCGACATAAACACCTTGATGAACTAAAATATCATTTGCTTTAGCAAACTCTACCGCTTCGTTCAACATTTCTTTGTCATACGCTTTAGACATGTCTACAAAACGTGGTCCTAATTCGTCGATATTTTTTCCACGTAAAGGATGTTCTGGCATCATGTTGATATGATCTTTTACAATTAAAATATCTCCTACTTGGAAATTTGGATTAACACCTCCTGAAGCATTTGATAAAATAACTTTGTTAATTCCTAATCCGTTAAAAACACGCATTGGAAAAGTAACTTCTTCCATCGAATACCCTTCGTAATAATGAAAACGACCAGCCATCATCAAAACTTTTTTACCCAAAATAGTTCCGTATACTAAATGACCTTTGTGTCCTTCTACTGTTACTTGAGGAAAGTTTGGAATATCCTTGTAGTTAATTACAACTTTATTTTCTACTTCGTCTTCTAATTTTCCTAAACCAGATCCTAATACAATTACAAATTCTGGTTGACCTGGCAATAAATTATTGATGTACTTTATAGCCTCATTAATTCTTTCCAACATACTCTAAAATAGTTTGATTAAATTTTTCTTTATCGTTAATTTCGATACGAATCGGAATATAATATAAATCGTCTTTTATCATGGATTCTTCCATCAAACGCATAAAATCTTTCTCCGTTGTCATGATAATTTTATCAAAACGTTTTCTTCCTTCCGTATCTTCGTATCGTTTGTAAATATACTCAATTTCTGATTGACTAAAATTATGATGATCTGGATATTCTAAATGCAATACATTGGCAAAATTTTCTTCTGCAAATTTCACTAAACCATCAGTTTTTGCGATTCCAGTAACCAAAATAACATTTAGATTTTTCCAAGTTGATTTCTCTACATCATCTAATCTTCCTATCAATTTGTTATCATAAACAATTTTCGAGAAAAATAATTGTTGATGGGATTTCAACTTAATTCGTTTCGAAATTTCTTTGTGTTTTTCTTCCGAAATTCGATCAGGACATTTTGTTACAATTACAATATCAGCACGACGAACTCCACTTCCACTCTCTCTCAAATCACCAGCTGGCAACAAAAAATCTTTGTAATATGGGTTATTAAAATCTGTCAACATAATGTTGAAACCAGCTTTTATTGCGCGATGTTGATACGCATCATCCAACAAAATCACTTCTGATTTGTAATGATCTATTAATTTATGAGCTCCAAAAACTCTTTCTTCACAAACAGCAATCAAGATTCTGTTCTTGAAACGTTGAAAAAACTGCATCGGTTCATCTCCAATATCATAAACCTTAGAAGAATAATTTGCAATTAAAAAACCTTTTGTTTTTCGACCATAACCTCTACTCAATGTTGCAGTTAATTTCTCGTCTTTCAACAAATCAATCAAATACATGATATGAGGTGACTTCCCTGTTCCTCCTACAGACAAATTTCCGACATTAATAATGGGAATATTGAATGATGTAGAACGCATCATTCCAATGTTGTAAAACAGATTTCGAACCGAAGTTCCTATCCAATATAAACCAGAAAATGGAAGTAAAAATCTACGCCAATTCATTTTTATTTTTAATATTAAGCGAAAATACTATTTTTAATTCTAAAATAAGAAACTCTTCATTTCTTTATTCAGCTAAAAAAACCTATTCTTTCGAACAGGTTTTTAATTATTTTTAATCGTATAATTTATTCAATTCGTTTGCATAACTCGTTTTATCTTCTATTGTCCAACCATAGGTTTTAGCCAAGAAGTACAAATCGCCAAGATTTTGAATTAATTGTTGATGTGCTTCTTTTTTTAGTTTCGATTTATCGACAGTTTTCTCAACATGCTCTACCGCACGCTTCTTAATCCCGTTCAAATCATCTTTACTAAATTTATTAAAAACACTTTGATCCATATCATAAAAACTGACATCAGGATACACTTTTATTTCAACTGCTGGAATTGATTTGATTATAATTTTCTTATTTACCGAATCTAATTCAACATCCATTTTTTTTAAATCATAGGTTGCTTGTGCTTTTGCTTTCACTAAAAGTGTTACTTTTTTATCCGACGAAAAAATATCTGTAAAACCAGGTACTGATTTTTTTGATGTATGATTGTATAAATCTGAATAAGTTTGTTCAGCAACAATCATTTTATTCATTCGTTCGATTTGATAAGCTATGACATGCGATTGTTCGGAATAATCTTCTGTTTTAAATTTATCCATGATGAAATACGTAATCATCACGCCAAAAACAAAAGCTACAACGACAAGAATTATTTTTTTTAAATTACTCATTTGTATAATTTGGTGTCAACGGCGTACCATTCACAATCTGTGCCAAATCCTCTTCTAAATATCCAGAAACAGGAGATTCAACAATTCTTCCAACTTCTTCTTTTTTATTATTATAAACGATAATTGTCGGAACACGAATTATATTTTTATTGATTTCTTCTCCATTAAAACTTTTCTTTTGACGGTTAACACCAATCACTTTCAAACGGTTTTGAGAAAATTTAATATCATCTAATATTTTATACAGACGAGGCAATTCGCGACGAGAATCTGGGCACCAAGTTCCTACAAAAACTTCGATACGATAGTTTCTCAAACCTTTCAATGCTCTTAGTTTACTTTTTTCAACTTCGTAAGAATCGTACTCTTGGTTGTACCAACCTTTAAAATCAGCTTCTTCTAAAGCTTCTCTGTTAAATTCTCCTGTCAACATTTTTGTTCCGTTTTCTGAAGTAATTACGCGATTCGTCACTTTTTTCTGAGCAAAAGTTTGCGTCGAAAATCCTAACATTACTACAAGTGCAATTGCCAATATTTTTTTCATTTTATTTTTAGTTTTAGGTTTTAAATGTATAAATAATTAGTCAATCAATCGACCATTTTTGAACTTAATTGAACCAATTTCGAAAGTTGCTAATTGATTTAATATGGGATAATTCTTCTGTACTCCTTTATAAATTTGCTTCTTCGCATCAATTTCAAGATGCCCGATGAATTTTCTTAAATCGCCAATCTCAACAATTTTAGCCATTTGATCAACCGTATTATTTTCTTCGTTGTATTCATCTTCAAAATAAATTCCCAAATCAACAAATGAAAACTTATCTTCATTTTTAAGTTGAACATTACGAATTAATATATCCAAGTATTTTTGTCCATTTTGAGGAATTGATAAATAGTTATCAAACGGAAATTTATCCTGCGTTGCCAACGCATTTAAGCCAGCTAAAATTGCTAACGCATTATATTTTCTCGTCGTATTTCGTTGATAATCATTTGCGAAATGACCTGCTTCAAACAACACGCAAGGATACCCCATTTTCGTAAAATTATCACCTGTCGACATTGGATAAAACTCCGAAGTATAACGACCTACTTGCCCCGGTATCACTTGTTGCAATGCTGTATTCATGGATTGAATGATACCCATCGTTTTTTCACGAACTTCGTTTACATCTTCCTCAACATTATACGAAGGTGCCAAAAAAGAAAGCGTTGCAGGTTTCGCTGTTTGACCAACATTAAAAATGGTACGTTGATCATGTAAATTAAACAAAGTTTGGTAATTTCCTTTCACTACTTGATCTAACAAAATATGAATTTCAGTCGATTGTTTAGCTAAAAAATCACGGTTAATATCAATTCCAACTGCATTTCGACGTGTATTGACATTAGCACCATCTGGATTTAACATTGGAATAAAATCAATTGTCAGTTGAGACAAAATAGTTTGAGCCAATTCTGATTTTTGTTCAAAAAAATTAATTACATCAAACATTGCACGAGTTCCTGAGGATTCGTTTCCGTGCATTTGAGACCAAATTAATAAACGTTTTTCTCCAGTTCCGAAACTTAATTTATAAATTTCATTTCCTAAAAATGATGTTCCTATTTGTTCTTTTTGAGACGATTTTAGTGAAAAATAATTCTTTAAATCTTCAAAATTTAACCATTTCAAATCAAAACCTTCTTGTTTAAAAGTCGAATACTCTTGATCTAATTGCTGAATATCAAACATGCTTATTTACCTTATTCGTGTTAAATTCTACGTTATATATTTTATTGAATTGATTTTCTAAACGTTTTTCGACGTTTGTGATTTACTGGATTATAAGATTTCCATAACACTTGAATACTTTCGTTGTCGGCCAATTCTGGATTTGTTTCCAAAAACTTGATTCCGTTACGTTTGAAAGTATCAAACATTGCATTAAAAATTAATGCTGTTACGCCTTTACCTTGAAATTTAGGATCAATTCCAATTAAGTAGAATTGCGCAGAATCGTTGTTTTTACTCGCACGCATTAGATGCCACCAACCAAAAGGCAAGATTTTGCCTTTCGCTTTTTGCATCGCTTTTGAATATGATGGCATCGTTATCGCAAACGAAACCATTTTTCCATTTTCATCCACAATACAATTTACAAAATCTGGATTGATAAACGGAATATATTTCTTTTTGTAATATTCTATTTGGTAATCTGCAATCGGAACGTAGGTGTCTAATTCACTGTATGTTTTGTCCAACAAATCGAACATTTCATCAACATAAGGAAGAATTTTAGAAGTTTTAGTGAACTTCAATTCTTTTAATTTGTAACGTTCACGAATGATTTTATTAAATTTAATGACCTTTTCTGGTAATTCTGTTGGCGCAGGTAATTCATATTCTACCCATTCATTTGCCATTTCAAAATCTAATGCTTCTAAATGTTGCGAATAGTATGAATAATTATATAAACCTACCATTGTTGCTAATTTATCAAATCCCATCGTCAGCATTCCTGCTTTCTCTAAATTTGAAAATCCAACTGGTCCTTCTATATATTCTAATTTATTTTCTTTTCCAATTTCCTCAATTTTGGCTAAAAGTGTTTTTGTCACTTCGATATCATCAATCATATCAAACCAACCAAAACGCATTTTACGTTTATGTTGTTTATTTACTTCTTGCCAATTGATAATTGCAGCCACACGCCCCACAATCTTCCCTTCTTTTTCAGCAAGAAAATAACGTGCTTCAGCATCCTTAAAAACTGGATTTTTAGAAACATCTAATGTTTCCTTCTCCTCGTTAATAAAGGGCGGAACGTAATATTGATTATCCTTATACAAATGCATTGGAAACTTAATAAAAGCCTCCAAATCCTGTTTAGATTGTACTTCTTTAATACGAATGCTCATAGCTCGCAAAGATACTAAGTTTTGTAATTTCAATAGAATGTTTTTTAACTAAAATGTCAGTTTTCCATCTTCAATTTATATGATTTTATGCATAAATCTACCAAAAAGCCAACAATTCTATTATTTTTGTCTTTATTCACTTATTGGAATACTTTTTGAATTTTAAACAACGATTAAAAATTAAAAAAATAAAATAAAAATAGATGACAGGTTATTACATTATTATTGGACTATTTATGCTAATTAGTTGGTTTGTTAGCAACCGACTACAAAGTAAATTTAAGCATTATTCGAAAGTACATTTGGCAAACGGAATGTCTGGAAGAGAGATTGCAGAAAAAATGCTATCTGACAATAACATCCACGATGTTCGTGTGATTTCGACTCCAGGACAATTAACAGACCATTATAATCCAATGGATAAAACAGTTAATTTATCTGAAGTAGTTTATCATGAACGCAATGCAGCAGCTGCAGCTGTTGCAGCACACGAAGTTGGACATGCTGTTCAACATGCTGTTGGATACAGTATGTTACAATTCCGTTCAAAAATGGTTCCAATGGTAAATTTAGCATCTCGATTAAATCAATGGATTTTGATGTTAGGTATAATTGTAATGGCATCTTCTAAAAATGCCACTTTATTATGGATTGGGATTTTCTTATTTGCCGTAACAACTGTTTTCGCTTTTGTAACGTTACCAGTAGAATATGATGCTTCGAACCGAGCTTTGGCTTGGTTAAAAGGGACTAATATGGTTATGCCAAACGAATATGAAGGTGCAAAAGACTCGTTAAAATGGGCCGCAAGAACATATGTTGTTGCTGCAATTGGTTCTTTAGCGCAATTACTTTATTTCGTGATGATGGCGATGGGTGGTCGAAAAGAATAAATTTTATAACTATTCATAAAAAAAACTCAACTAATATTTAGTTGAGTTTTTTTATGAAATCTATTTCTTGTCGTATAATTTATTGTATAACTCTTGATATTTAGCTAAAACATTTTTTCGTTTTAATTTTAATGTTGGTGTTAACAATCCATCATCAATTGTCCATTCTTCTGGTGTTAATTCGAACTTTTTGATTTGTTCCCAATGCCCTAAACCTTTGTTATTTTTATCGATTTCACGACTAAGAATATCTAAAATTGCAGGTTCTTTTATTATTGCAGAATTAGAATCAGGTACAGCAATTCCTTTGATATTCAAATAATCTTTTAATACTTGGAAGTTAGGTTGAATAATTGCACAAGGCATTTTCTCTCCTTCTCCAACAACCATTACCTGTTCGATAAAACGAGATTGTTTTAATTTATTTTCAATGATTTGAGGAGCGATATATTTTCCTCCAGAAGTTTTAAACATCTCTTTTTTACGATCTGTAATTTTTAATAAACCTCTTTCTAAAACACCTATATCACCAGTTTTAAAATAACCATCTGGGGTAAAAGCCTCAGCTGTTTTTTCGGGATCTTTGTAATAACCTTGCGTCACATTTGGTCCTTTTACTAAGATTTCACCATCTTCAGCAATTTTCACTTCAACACCTTTTAATGGCGCTCCAACAGTTCCAATTCCAAAACCTTCTTTTTTCATGCAGTTCACCGAAATTACAGGAGAGGTTTCCGTTAAGCCATAACCTTCTAAAATTGGAATTCCAGCACCCCAAAAAATATGATTTAGACGAGATGCTAAAGGCGCAGAACCAGAGACCATGCATACTAAATTACCCCCAACTCCTTCTTTCCATTTGCTAAACACTAAACTTTTGGCAATAGAATGTTTTAGGCCAAATAATCCTCCTTTTGGATTGTACGGATCATAATCTTCTACAAGACTTAAAGCCCACATAAAAATCTTTGTCTTAAGCCCCCCAGCAGATGCTCCAGTATTATAAATCTTATCGTAAACTTTCTCTACTAAACGAGGAACTACAGTCATGACATGAGGTTTTACCTCTTTCATATTCTCACCTAATTTATCAATGCTTTCAGCATACCAAATTCCTATACTCAAATGTTGGTACAAATAAATTAACATTCGTTCAAAAACATGATTAATCGGAAGAAAACTTAAAGCAATTGCTTGATTTGGAAATACTGGGATACGATCAACAGACATTAACACATTTGAAACAATATTTTCGTGTGTTAAGACCACTCCTTTTGGACGTCCTGTTGTTCCTGAAGTATAAATTAAGGTAGCAACTTCAGAAGGTTTAATGATTTCCTTGATACTATCGACTTCGTGTTGAGTAGAATTATCTTCGCCCAAATCTAAAATTTCTCTAAAATTGGGAACTCCATTAATTTCATCAAAACTATAAATCCCAACTAACGTTGAAACCTTCTCTTTTACCGCAGACACAGTATCGTATAAATTTTTGTCGGAAACAATGACGAACTTACATTCGGCATTATTTAATATATAATCAAAATCATCTTCTGAAAGTGTAGGATAAAGCGGAACAGAAATAGCACCAACTTGTTGTATACCGATGTCACAAATATTCCATTCGGTACGGTTAGTAGTAGTTACAATTGCTATTTTATCTTGTGGTTTTATTCCTAATTGTAATAATCCTCGACTAAATGCATTGGCTTTAGCAAGATATTCCTGCGTTGAGGTTTTCACCCAAGCTCCGTTTACTTTGGACACTAATGCATCTTCTCGAGGATTATTTTCTAATTGATTTTGCGGAAAATCAAATAATCGTTTTATTTCCATGGTTTTGAATAATTTTCTTAGTTGCAAAATATGAATAAAAAAAATAGTATGCAAGCATAAAAAAATATTTTAGTGTATTTCGTACACTAATAAAAACTATGGTTTTTTATTAAAAAAAGACTTATTCTTCTTCATCTAAAAAAGACATTTCTTGATCATAAAAATCTAAAGCGTCTTCAATAAGATTTGCAACTTCTGTGTTAAATTCTTCATTATCTTCTTCTTCAGAAATATCTTCAAACCACTCGATATCGTCTGTTTCAACATCTAATAAAAAGCGTGGATATTCTGTATGTAGAATAAAGATTTTCTCTGGCATTGTTGAATTATCTGCCAATAAAAATTTTGGTAATTCCATGTTATATATTATTTAATTTATCTTCTAAAATTAGTTCAGAATTAGGATTTTCCCTAATCATTTTTTTGGTTTGACGATTATATCGAATCATTAAAAATATTGCTGATGCTGTTAGGCCTGTCCCCAAACCAATCCACATCCCGAAAGCTCTCATTTCGAATACAATTGCTAACACTACACCTATCGGAATTGCAATTAACCAATATGAAATAAAGGTCAATATTGAAGGGATTTTAACATCCGTCATTCCTCGCAAAGCTCCTAACAATACCAATTGTACTCCATCTGACATCTGGAAAAGAGAGGCTATAATTAATAACGAAGCAGCCATATTTATGACTTCTGGATTATCTAAATAAATGGTTGGCAGTTGATAACGAAAAACAATAAATAAAATTCCACAGAATATCATAAAAGTTAACACCATCAAAATACAAGACCAGCCAGCTTCTCGTAAGGTTTTATAATCCTTTAATCCCAATTGATTTCCAATTCTAACAGTTGCCGCCACTCCAATTCCAGTACACATCATAAATGTCGTCGAAGCAAGGTTTATTGCAATTTGATGCGCAGCCAAATTTACTTTTGCCAGTTCTTGATCAGCAATAGAATTTGTAAACGTATATCCACAAACAAAAGCTGCCAAAGAGAACGCACTCATTTCAAAAAATGAAGTCAAGGCAGTTGGAATACCAATTCCTGCAATTTTTCGAAAAATAACTTTCTTAAAATTACTTGTTTTGAACTGAACTTCTTGTAGTACTGCTTTTGTTTTCTTAAAATTAAGTAATACAACAACCAAGAAAATCATCATCACCAAACGAGCAACAAATGTTCCCCAAGCTGCACCAGCAACTTCTAAACGAGGAAATCCCCAATTCCCATAAATCCATCCATAGTTTAACGCAATATTGATAACATTACTCAAAACAGTTGCAATAGTTACAGGGACAGTCAAAGATAAGCCTTCAGATAATTGACGAAACGTTTGGAAAACCATCAAAGGAATCATAGAAAACGTCATGATCGTTAAATATGGAATACATTTTTCGACTACATCTTCTGGTTGTCCCATGTGATACATTAATGGTTTTAAGAACGTAATCAATAAGAATAAGCCAATCGATAAAGTAACATTTAAAACAAAACTATGCGAAAAATAACTTGCTGCCATTTTTTTATCTCCTTTCGAATCTTCTGCGGCTATCAAAGGTGACAAAGCAAAACTAAATCCAAAGGCAAATACTAATACAGCAAAAAACAATGAATTTCCTAACGATGCTGCAGCTAAAGCTGTTTTTCCTAAAACTTCATCCTCAATATTATCGTATTTTCCACCTAAACCTCCCACCATAATATTATCTATAATGTTGACAGAAATCTGCCCCATTTGAGTAATCATTACTGGAAATGCTAATTTTATATTACGTCTTAAATGTTCTTTTAACTCCAATGTATTATTTATTTTCGTTTGCAAAGATACATTAAATGATTTGCTTCTACATTTAGAAATTGTGAAGGAATTTTTATTTTCCTAAAATTAATTTATACTTATATTGCAGATGTAACCACATTAGAAAATTTTAAAAATGACTTTACACGAATTTAAAAATAGTTTAGACCTACCCTTAATTACATCACCAATGTTCTTAGTTTCAAGAACAGAATTAGTTGTAGAAGCTTGTAAAAATGGTGTTTGTGGAACATTTCCTTCTCTCAATGGAAGGACTGCCGAAGATTTCGAGCAAATGTTAATTGATATCACTACTCAATTAAAACAATTTGAAGATGAAACGGGAAAAAAAACAGCTCCATTTGGCGTTAATTTAATTGTTAATAAAACGAATCCAAGATTAGAAACTGACTTATCTTTGTGTGCAAAATATAGAGTACCACTTATTATTACTTCGCTTGGTGCTGTAAAACAAGTTGTAGACGCTGTACATAGCTATGGTGGTTTGGTTTTTCATGATGTAATCAAAAAACGTCATGCAGAAAAAGCTGCTGAAGCGGGGGTTGATGGAATAATTGCAGTTGCTTCGGGTGCCGGCGGTCATGCAGGTACAGCTAATCCTTTTGCTTTGATTGATGATATTCGAACATTTTACGATGGTTGCTTGATTTTAGCAGGTGCTATGAACGATGGAAATGATATCTTAGCAGCTGAAAATATGGGAGCTGACTTTGCGTATATTGGAACTCGATTTATCGCTACAAAAGAAGCTTATGCTGAAGAAGATTATAAAAAAATGTTAGTCGATTCTACTTTTGAAGACGTGCTATATACGGATGGAATTTCTGGCGTAAATGCTAATTTTTTGAAACCAAGTATTATTCATTCTGGAATTGATTTAGACGAAAAGAAAGAAGAAGATTTTTCTAAACTAATCGGCGGTGACGGACATAAAGCATGGAAAGACATTTGGTCAGCTGGTCATGGTGTTTCAGGAATTCACGATGTTATTTCGACAGCAGAATTAATCACTAGAATGAAAAAAGAATATAAAACTGCATTGGAACAAAATATGCAGAAATTAAATAATTTGAAATTTTAAACTTTATAATGAAAACGACTCAAGAACTCATCGAATTGATTTCACTCAAAAAATTAGAAACAAATCTATTCGAAGGGAAAAGTTCTTTTATGGGAAGTCCAAACGTTTTTGGAGGTCAAGTCGTAAGCCAAGCGTTACATGCCGCTTATCAAACTGTACCTTCAGATCGTTTTTGTCATTCCCTTCACTCTTATTTTATTTTACCAGGAGATTTAGAAAAACTAATCTATTTTGAAGTTGCAAATCTTCGCGATGGAGGAAGCTTTAGTACACGTGTTGTCACAGCAAAACAAGACAATGTTCCGATTTTTGTGATGGCATGTTCTTTTCAATTAAAACAAGAAGGTTACGAACATCAAGATGAGATGCCTGTTGTCACACCACCTGAAGAATTGATGAGTTGGAATGATGTTGCAGAACAATTTGGATCAATTTTACCCAAATCAATTATGCGATTTGTTTTAGCTGAGCGACCATTAGATTTCAAACCAGTTGAATTAATGAATCCTTTCGAAAAGAAAGACTATCCGAATAAAAGTAATGTTTGGTTAACATTTAATGATGTGCCTGATAATTTACCTTTGCCGATTGTACACCAATTAATGGCATATAGTTCGGATTATAATTTACTTTCGACTGCCATAAAACCACATGCATCCAAAGCTCATTTCGGGAATACACAAATGGCAAGCTTAGATCATTCGATTTGGTTTCATCGCGAACCAAATTTACAAGATTGGATTTTAGTCAATGTAACTTCTCCGAGTGCTGTAGACACAAGAGGTTTTACGAGAGGAAATCTTTTCAATCGATCTGGAGAATTGATTTGTAGTGTTGCACAAGAAGGCTTGATGCGACCAATTATAAAAGATAAATAACAATAACACTATGATAATTAAAGCTTTTGCAGGAAGTAATAGTTCAACATCTATTAACAAACAATTGGTAACCTATGCTTCATCTTTGTTGAATGAACATGAAATTGAAATTTTAGATTTAGATGATTACAATATTCCAACTTTTGATATTGACATCGAAAAAAACGAAGGCTTCTCTGATGAAGTCAAAAGATTCTATTCAAAATTAGTCGATTCAGATATTCTTATCATTTCATTAGCAGAACACAACGCAAGTTTTTCAGCTGTTTTTAAAAGTTATATGGATTGGTGTTCTCGTATCAATTACAAATTTCTCGAAGGTAAAAAACTATTTGTTATGAGCACTTCTCCAGGTGGATATGGAGGAAAAAATGCTTTGGAGGCAGGATCTAAATTATTAACAAAACTTGGAGGAACCATCTTAATTGATTTTTCTTTACCAAAATTTGACGAAAATTTTTCGGACGGAAAAATCTCAAACGAAGAATTAAATAACGAGTTAATGAAAAAGGTAAATGAATTTAAAAATAAAATTTAAGTTATTTATCATTTCCTAACATAGGTCAATAAAAATTGATTGGTGTTGCGATAAATTTGCTTCATCAAAATAAAATAACGAAATAGAAATATGAAAATTTTAGCATTTGCCGGAAGTAACAGCAAAACATCAATCAATAAACAATTATTAAATTATACATTAAATCAAATCGAAAATGCAGAAATTGATTTAATCGATATTAATGATTTTGAAATGCCAATTTATTCCACTGATCGACAAGTAGAAAATGGGTTTCCACAAGAAGCGCAAGATTTTTACAAAAAAGTACAAGATGCAGATGGCTTGGTCATTTCTTTAGCAGAGCATAATGGTAATTTTTCTGTTGCTTTAAAAAACATTTTAGATTGGGTTTCTCGTATTGATATGCCTTATTTAAAAGGAAAAAAATTATTGTTATTAAGTACTTCTCCAGGTGGATACGGTGGCGGAAACGTGATGGAAGTTGCAACAAAATATTTCGGAATGTTTGCAAGCGGAGAAATTGTAGCAAGTACTACATTTCCTTCTTTTCACGATAATTTCCAAAACAATGAAATTGTAAATGAGGAATTAAAAAATAAAGTATTAGATCAAGTTAATATTTTTGTTGAAGCTTTAGCAGCTGTTGAAGCTTAATTGAAAAGTATGTACATAAAAAAGCTCATCAAAATTTGATGAGCTTTTTTTCGCGTATAGTTTTTTTATAAATAAATCTTAGTTATTACCCTTCGCGTAATCAGCTAAAAATTGAGCTAAACCAGAATCTGTTAAAGGGTGTTTTAATAATCCTAAAATAGACGATAAAGGTCCAGTCATTACATCAGCACCAATTTTAGCACAGTTTACAATATGCATTGTATGACGAACTGAAGCTGCTAAAATTTGAGTTTCGTATAAGTAGTTATCATAAACCAAACGAATTTCTTCGATCAAGTTTAAACCATCTGTCGAAATATCATCTAAACGTCCGATAAAAGGAGAAACGTAAGTTGCACCAGCTTTTGCAGCCAATAAAGCTTGTCCTACTGAAAAAACTAACGTTACATTAGTTCTGATTCCTTTTGTAGAAAAGTATTTACATGCTTTAACACCATCTTTTGTCATTGGAATTTTAACCACAATTTGAGGATTCAAAGCAGCTAAAGCTTCACCTTCTTTTACCATTCCTTCAAAATCAGTAGAAATTACCTCTGCAGATACATCTCCATCTACCAATTCGCAAATTGCTTTGTAGTGATTGATAATATTTTCTTGACCAGTAATTCCTTCTTTCGCCATTAAAGATGGATTCGTTGTCACACCATCTAAAATCCCTAAATCTTGCGCTTCTTTAATATCAGCTAAGTTTGCTGTATCGATAAAAAATTTCATTGCTTGTTTGTATTTCGTTTAAGCAAAATTAAGGATTAAATGCTAATTATCCATTCAATCCTTTAAGATAAGATCAAAAATATTCTAAACAGCTGTGTATCCTCCATCTACAAGATAATAACCTCCTGTCATAAAAGATGCTTTGTCCGAACTTAAGAATAAAACCAATTCAGCAACTTCTTCTGGTTGACCTAAACGACCCATTGGATGTTTTGTAACCAATACTTCTAAATGATCTGCACTCAAATTATTTGATAATAAAGGGGTCATAATATAACCAGGACCAACAGCGTTACAACGAATATTTTTTGGCCCATATTCTGCTCCAATATTTTTCGTCAATCCAACTACTCCATGTTTAGCAGAAGTATAAGCAGAACTCATTGGTGCTGCTACCTCTCCATGAATAGAAGCCATGTTCACAATAGCACCTCCTCCATTTTTTTCCATTGCTTGTAGTTGATATTTACATCCATAAAAAACACCATTAAAATTAATGTCAATTACTTTTTTCCAACCATCCAACGGATAATCTTCTGTTAATGCAGCAGGACCTCCAATTCCTGCATTATTACAAGCAATATCCAATTTTCCATACACCTCAACCGCTTTATTCACTAAGGCTTCGTTGTCTTCTGCCAAAGCAGTATCAGCTTTGAAAAAAAACGCTTCTCCTCCATTTTTTTTAATGATTTCGACAACTTCTTTTCCACCTTCTTCATTAATATCAGAAACGACAACTTTTGCGCCTTCCTTTGCATACAATTCAGCAACAGCTTTTCCAATCCCAGAACCTGCACCAGTTACAATGGCAACTTTATCTTTTAATATTGACATAATTTTATGATTTTTTATTGATTAAATTTAAACAATTATTATTGAATTAATACAATATTATATAATTAGAATACTATTTTAATTAATTAAAAATTATCATAAAATAGTATTATCACCTAAGTTTACACTGCCCCCAAAAAGTTAGACACTTTTGGGGGCATTTTTTATGACAAGAAAAGTAAAATATGGTGTAGCATTTAAGTTACGTTGTGTGAAAGAAGTTTTAGAAAAACATCGAACAATACGTTCAATTAGTAAAAAAGAAAATATACATGCTTCTTTATTAAAGAAATCGGTTTCTGATTATCATAATCAAGGAATTTCAGGTATAGAACCTAAAAAAAACCAAACGTATAGCGTTGAATTTAAGTTGAAAGTTATTAAGTCTATAACCAAACAGTTTCTTAGTTTGCGTGAAGCACGCTTGAAATTTAATATTCCAAGTGAATCGGTTATTATAAAATGGCAAAAAGATTTTGCTACCTTTGGAATAGACGGATTAAAACCCAAACCAAAAGGCCGTCCCAAGACTATGAGCACATCTAAGGGTAGACCTAAAAAATCGAAACAACCGTTAACAAGAGAAGAAGAACTATTGTTAGAGATTGAACGTTTACGTTGTGAAGTTGCACTCTTAAAAAAGTTCAATGCCTTAATTCAAGCCGAGGAAGAAAAACAAAAGAAACTTGGACACAAGCCATAAATGAATTAAGGCCAGAATTTCATCTAAATTTACTTTTAGATTGTACACATATGGCTAGAAGCAGCTTTTACTATCATATTTCACGTAGTAAAACAGATAAATACGAGGAATTAAAACTTAAGATAAAATCCATTTATCATCAGCATAAAGGGCGATATGGCTATCGACGAATTACCGATGAATTAAGAAAATCAGGAACTATCATCAATCATAAAACTGTTCTTAAACTGATGAATAGCTTAGGATTAAAGAGTTTGATTCGAAGAAAAAAATACAAATCTTACAAAGGAGAACAAGGAAAGATTGCACCAAACATCTTGCAAAGAGCATTTAAGGCTGATAAACCCAACCAAAAATGGGTAACAGATGTTACCGAGTTTAAAGTAAAAGATAAAAAACTATATTTATCACCAATAATGGATCTGTACAATCAAGAAATTATCAGCTATGAGTTAAGCGAACGACCTGTTTTTAATCAAGTAACTCAAATGCTTAAAAAGGCATTTAAAATAACGAAAGACACCAAAGATTTGATATTACATTCCGATCAAGGATGGCAATATCAAATGAAACAATATCAGGCTTTATTAAATGAAAAAGGAATCATACAAAGTATGAGTAGAAAAGGAAATTGCTTAGATAATGCTATTATCGAGAATTTCTTCGGAATACTGAAATCGGAACTATTTTATTTACAAAAATTTAATTCTATTGAAGAGCTAAAAAAAGAAATAAAACAATACATTTACTATTACAATAACGATAGAATAAAATCGAACTTAAATAAAATGAGCCCGATACAATATCGAACTCATTTTTATAATTATTAATTTTTAATCTGTCCAAACTTTTGGGTGCAGTCTAGTTTGAATGCTTTTTTTTATATTTGATACAAATAACTTTTTACATGAAAAACTTAATAGCAACATTACTTTTATGCAGTATCTCAACTGTAAATGCACAAGAAGTAAATGATTATAAATATATTCATATTCCAGAAAAATTTTCGGGTTTTGAACAAGATCAGTATCAATTAAATAACCGATTGAGATATTTATTAACTCAAAAAAAATATGAAGTTTTACCTTCTGACAAGTCAACTTGGCCTCAAGAAGTCACTCAAACTCCATGCTCTGTATTAAATACTGATATTCTTAAAGTAAAGAGTTTTTTAAATAATAAATTAGAAGTCGTTTTTACGGATTGTTCTCAAAATAATATTGAAACTTTTGAAGGAACTTCAAAAATAAAAGAGTTTGATAAAGGATATCAAGAAGCATTAAAACTTGCTTTGATGAAACTAAAAACTCAAAATGCGAAAACTTCTATTCCAATGACTAAATTGGAACAATCGAAAAAAGAAGTAAACAAAGTCGCTACTCCCGAACCTAAAAGTGCGGACGTAACCATTTCAAATCTTTTAACAGATGGTTCAAAAAATTATCAAAAAATTGACTTACAAAATGGTGGTTTTATGCTGATGTCAGAAAACGGAAATCAAGTTATTGCTAAATTCGAAACTACTTCAAAAACGGGTGTTTACAGAGTAGTTGTTACAAATGGTAATTCTAATTATTCGTCTGTTGGTTACAGCAATGAAAATTCTATTGCGTACGAAGTTTTAGAAAATAATGTTTGGAAAGAAGTTAAATTAACGGCTAAATAATCAGCGATGAAAAAAATACTTTCGGGGTTCTTCTTTCTTGCCTTAATTTCTGCGCAGGCACAAAGTGTTACGGATTATAAATATGTTATCGTTCCTGATAAATTTACTGATTTTGCAAAAGAAGATTATCAACTAAACACAGCATTAAAAATCGCTTTAAAAAAGAAAGAATTTGAAATTGTAAATGAAAAATCAATTCCATTAGATATTCAAATTAATCCATGTTTAGCTGCAAAAGCAAATATTGAAAACACTTCTGTTGCTTTTCGAAATAAACTAAAAGTTACTTTTTCTGATTGCAATAATACTGTTTTTGATTCTTATGAAGGTATGTCGAAAGAAAAAGAATTTGCAAAAGGTTATCAAGAAGCGCTTAGCGTTGCTATGAGTCATGTTAAAAAACAGAATGCAAAAGCTTTACCTTTAACAAAAATTGAAAAAGGAACATCAATTACTACAGAAACTATCAAACCAAAGGAAGATGTAATTGCTGCTAAAAAAGATATAGCTGAAGCAGATATTTATAAACTTGATGGTAAAAATTATATCAAAACAGTTACTAAAAACAATGAATTTGTTTTAATTGATAAACATAATTCGAAAGTTATAGCTCAGTTTTATCCTGCTTCACAACAAAATGTTTATCATGTAACTGTTGTTTCTGCAAATGGTAATTACGAAACTATTGGCTATACAAATGATCAGAATATTATCATCGAATATAAAACAGCTGACAAATCATGGTCAACAACAACTTATACAAAGTAGTTTTACACTAACTTTGTCCCTTAAAATTAAACGCAATGCAAGCACCTATTGCTAAAAAAATAGAACAAAAATTAGAAAAACACGGCGATATTCGCATCGATAATTATTATTGGTTAAATGACCGCGAAAATCAAGAAGTGATTGATTATTTAAATCAAGAAAACGAATATACTAAAGCTGTTTTAGCGCCAACAGAAGAATTACAAACTAACTTATTTGAGGAAATGAAAGCGAGAATCAAAGAAGATGACTCGTCTGTTCCTTATAAATTGAATGGTTATTGGTATTTGACTGAATTTCAGAAAGGCAAAGAATACCCTATTCACAAACGTCGTAAAGACACTTTAGATAACGCTGATGAAATACTTTTTGATGTCAATACAATGGCAGAAGGTCATTCGTATTATCAATTAGGAGGAATTTCGATGGCTCCAAATAATCAATTGGTTTCATTTGGAGTTGACAATGTTTCGCGCAGAATTTATACGATACAAATCAAGAATTTAGCAACTGGAGAAATACTTTTAGATAAAATTGAGAATACTACTGGTGGTTCTGTTTGGGCGGCAGATAATCTAACATTATTCTACACGCGAAAAGACGAAACGTTACGTGCTTATCAAATTTGGAAACATAAATTAGGGACAAAACAAGAAGAAGATACTTTGGTTTTTGAGGAAACAGATGACACCTTCAATGCGTATGTTTACAAATCAAAATCACGAGATTATATTGTCATTGGATCTTCGAGTACTGTTTCAGATGAATACAGATATATTCCTTCTAATCAACCAGATGCTGAATTTAAAATCTTTCAAGAAAGAAAACGAGATTTAGAATATTCGATCGAACATTTTGGAGATTCATTTTATATTCAAACCAATAAAGATGACGCATTTAACTTCAAATTAATGAAAACTTCTGTCGAAAAAACAGAACAAGAAAATTGGGTTGATGTAATTCCTCATCGTGATGAAGCATTGATTGAAGGATTCGAAATTTTCAAAAATTATTTGGTTATCGAAGAACGTACAAATGGTTTGTTGCAAATGAATATCAAAGCATGGGACAAATCGACAGATTATTATTTACCATTCAACGAAGAAACCTATACAGCAAATGTTGGTACAAACCCAGATTTTGAAACAGACATTTTACGTTATGGATATACATCTCTAACAACGCCTTCCTCTGTGATTGATTTCAATATGAATGATAAAACATTCGAAGTAAAAAAAGAGCAAACAGTCTTGGGAGATTTTGATAAAGAAAACTATATTTCAGAACGTATTTGGGCTGAAGCACGCGATGGAGAAATGGTTCCAATTTCATTAGTTCGTAGAAAAGACACTCCTCTATCAGCCGAAACACCACTTTTACTTTACGCCTATGGATCGTATGGTTACACCATCGAACCTTATTTTAGTTCGATTCGTTTAAGTCTTTTAGATCGAGGATTTATCTATGCAATTGCACACATTCGTGGCGGACAATATCTTGGTCGTGAATGGTATGAAGATGGTAAAATGTTAGAAAAGAAAAATACGTTCTTTGATTATATTGATGCTGCTAAACATTTGATCCAACAAAATTACACGTCATCAAAACACTTATATGCAATGGGTGGTTCTGCTGGAGGATTGTTGATGGGGGCTGTTATTAATTACGAGCCATCTTTATTTAACGGTGTTATCGCACAAGTTCCTTTTGTAGATGTTGTGACGACTATGTTAGACGATACTATTCCATTAACTACAGGAGAATATGACGAATGGGGTAATCCAAATGAGAAAGAATATTATGACTACATCAAATCTTATTCGCCATACGATAATGTCGAAGCAAAAGATTATCCAAATTTATATGTTTCGACTGGTTTACACGATTCGCAAGTACAATATTGGGAACCTGCAAAATGGGTGGCTAAATTACGAGAATTAAAAACAGACCATAATATTTTACTTTTGGATACCAATATGGATACTGGTCATGGTGGAGCTTCTGGTCGATTTGAATCTTTAAAAGAAGATGCAAAAGAAGATGCTTTTTTATTTATGTTGGAAGGAATTAAAAATTAATTTTAAAAAATATTTTCTAAAACACCTCTAAAATAAATTCCATTTTAGAGGTGTTTTTTTGAAATGCAATTTATATTACGTCTATTTTCTCACCTAAAAATTTAGGTTGAATCCCTAAAAAACTATCCACAAAAACTTTTGTTCGTGCAAAATATTCACGGATATTTGTTTTCAATCCTGCTTGTTTATTCACATCTTTTGCATTATAACCATAAGCATTTATCCCGTTCTGTCTTGCAATGTAAACTGCTCGTTGATTATGAAACTCTTGCGAAACCACAATAAATTCATTTTGACTAAATATTTCTTTCGCACGAATCATCGAATCCAATGTTCTAAATCCAGCATAATCTAAATAAATTACGTGTTCTGGAATTCCATTTTTTATCAACGCTTGTTTCATCGCTTCAGGTTCATTATAATCTTTCTGACCGTGATCACCACTTAAAATAAAATGGGTTACTTTTCCTGATTGATATAATTTAGTCGCTGCTTCGATACGATAAGTAAAGTAATAATTTTGATAACCATTCATCAAATTTGGAGCAGTCCCTAATACAACTGCAACTTTTATTTTGGGTAATTTATCCGTATGATTTGTTACAAATTCTTCTGTAGATTTTTCGATTCTATAATTCGAAAAAGCGGTAAATAACAGACAAAAAACACAGAAAATTGCTCCGTAAATGAACATTTTTTTGAATATTTTTTTCATCTTCATAAGATTTGTTCAGTAAACTCTTAGCTAAAATACACGATTAACTTGATTTTACCCAATAAAAAAAGTAGCTATAAATAGCTACTTTTTGATATGATATGTACTTCAATTATTCTTTAATACGTTCAACGTAAGAACCGTCTTCTGTATTGATTTTCACTTTATCACCTTCATTGATAAATAAAGGAACACGGATTTCAGCACCAGTTTCCGTCGTTGCAGGTTTTGTAGCATTTGTTGCTGTATCGCCTTTAAGACCTGGCTCTGTATACGTAATTTCCATAATTACTGTATTTGGTAACTCTGCTGCTAAAGCAGTTTCATCAGAAGCACGGAATAAGATTTTCACTTCGTCTCCAGCTTTCATAAATTGTGCATTTTCGATCAATTCTTTGTTTAAATAAACTTGAGAGAAATCATCATTATTCATAAAATGGAAACCATTATCGTCTTCGTATAAATATTGATAGTTACGTGTTTCTACACGAACTTCGTCAATTTTATGACCAGCAGAAAATGTATTATCTAACACTTTTCCTGTTGTTAATGATTTTAATTTTGTACGAACGAAAGCAGGACCTTTTCCTGGTTTAACGTGTAAAAATTCGATAATTTTGTATGTATCATTATTAAAAACGATGCATAAACCTTTTCTAATATCAGCAGTTGTTGCCATTTATTCTATTTTATTATTTTTAATTAAACTCCCGAACTATATCCTTTCATAATTCCACGATCACTTGAATTAATAAAACTCAAGATCTCTTCACGATAATGTGAATCTGGGAATTTTTCTAAGATTTGTTCTACAGCTTGAGATACATTATTTTTTTGTTGATATAAAATTCTGTAGATTCCTTGAATTTCAAAAATTTCTTCTGAAGAGAAACCTTTTCTCCTTAATCCAATTGCATTAACACCAGCATAAGCGACAGGATTTTTTGCAGCTTTTACATATGGTGGCACATCTTTACGAATTTGTGTTGCTCCAGCCACAAAAGCATGTTCTCCAATTTTTGTAAACTGATGTACAGCACTATACCCTCCTATAAAAGCGTAATCTCCAACTTCTATATGTCCTGCTAAACCAACGGCGTTAACAATCACAACATTGTTTCCAACAACACAATCATGTGCAATGTGAGCTGTTGCCATAATCAAGCAATTATCACCAATTTTGGTATATCCTAAAGCGTTTGTTCCTTTGTTTACTGTAACACATTCACGAATTGTGGTATTGTCACCGATATAAGTGAAAGTTTTTTCACCTCCATATTTTAAATCTTGGGGCTCACCAGAAATTACTGTACCTGGATAAATTTTACAATTTTTCCCAATACGAGCTCCTGACATAATTGTTACATTAGGACCAATCCATGTTCCTTCACCAATTTCCACATCTTCGTAAACAGAAGAAAAGGGGCTTATAGTAACATTTTCACCTATTATTGCAGTTGGATGAACATATGCCATCGGATAATTCATAACTTCCATTTCTTTAAATTATTCTTTTGTAATAACTGCCATCATTTCTGCTTCCACAGCGATTTGATTGTTTACATATCCAATTCCTTGCATATGAACGATTCCTCTTCTAATTGGTTCTACCAACTCTAACTTAAACACAATTGTATCTCCTGGGATAATTTTACGTTTAAACTTGGCTCCTTCAATTTTCATGAAGTAAGTAGAATAATCCTGAGGATTTTCAAGTTCACCTAAAATTAATAAACCTCCTAATTGTGCCATTGCTTCAATTTGTAATACACCTGGCATTACTGGTTCTTTTGGAAAATGTCCTACAAAAAATGGTTCGTTCATTGTTACATTTTTCACACCGATCAAGCCAGTTGCTGTTTTAGAAATCACCTTGTCAATCAGTAAAAATGGAGGACGATGAGGTAATAGTTTCATGATATCATTGATATCATAAACTGGGTCAGCTGTTAAATCAAATTCAGGAACTTTGTTACGTTGTGCTAATTTGATTTGTTTGCTTAATTTTTTTGCAAAATTTGTATTGGTGTGATGTCCAGGTTTTGTGGCAATAATTTTAGCCTTTAACTTCTTTCCTACTAAAGCTAAATCTCCCACAACATCTAATAATTTGTGACGAGCAGCTTCGTTTGGATAGTGTAAAGTCAAGTGATCTAAAATTCCATTTGGACGTATAGAAACATTATCTCTATTAAAAGCTTTACAAAGTTTTTCTTTCGTTTCTGGCGTAATTTCTTTGTCAACATAAACAATTGCATTGTCTAAATCTCCACCTTTTACTAAACCAGCTTCTAACAATTGTTCTAACTCATGTAAAAAACAGAACGTTCTTGCTTGAGAGATATCTTGTTTGAAATTTTTTATAGACGATAATGTCGCATTTTGAGTTCCTAAAACCTTAGTTCCAAAATCAACCATTGCCGTAACTTGATATTCATCTGCTGGAATTGCAGTGATTTCTGATCCTGTTTCTGGATCTACGTAAGTTACAATTTCTTTAATTCTATAATATTCTCTGTCTTTGTCTTGTTCAACAATTCCTGCAGATTCTATTGCTTCTACAAAAAAACGTGAAGAACCGTCCATAATTGGAGGTTCTGCATTGTCGATTTCAATGTAACAGTTATCAATATCCATACCTACCAAAGCCGCCAAAACGTGCTCAGTTGTATGTACTTTAACTCCCTTCTTTTCTAAAGTTGTTCCTCTCGCTGTACTCACAACATATTGTGCATCTGCTTCTACTTGAGGTTGACCTTCTAAATCTGTTCTAACAAATACAAATCCTGTATCCGGTTCAGCTGGTTTAAATGTTAAGGTAACAAATTTACCTGTATGTAAGCCAACACCTTTTAGAACGGCTTCATTCGCTAAAGTTTTTTGTTTATCAGACATTAACTTTTACTTTTGTTTGTTCTCTTTTTCTAATTTATCGATTCGTTTCACAATTTCTGGAAACTTTCTAAAATGTACGTATGCTTTTCTAAAGCTTGTCGCTTCTATTGCTGGTGAACCATACATTTGCGTTTTGCTTTCTACATCTCCGTTAATACCACTCTGAGCTTGCACTTGTACAAAATCTCCGATAGTCAAATGACCTGCGATACCAACTTGACCTCCAACCATACAATTGCGTCCAATTTTGGTAGAACCTGCCACTCCACTTTGCGAAGCTATAACAGTATTCTCTCCTATTTGAACATTATGAGCAATTTGAATTTGATTATCTAATTTTACTCCTTTACGAATAATTGTAGATCCCATTGTTGCTCTATCTATCGTTGATCCTGCTCCAATTTCGACATTATCTTCAATCAAAACATTTCCTATTTGAGGAATTTTTTCAAAAGATCCATCTGGATTTGGTGCAAAACCGAAGCCATCAGCTCCAATTACAACGTTAGAATGAATGATGCAATTCTGACCAATTTCACATTCCTCATACACTTGTACACCTGAATGTAAAACGGTATTATCTCCAATCGTTACGTAATCTCCAATCGTTACATTTGGATATATTTTCACATTATTCCCAATCGAAACGTTAGCTCCAATATAAGAAAAACTTCCAACATATACATTATCTCCTAATTGGGCAGTAGAATTTACTTTTGTATATTCTTCTATTCCAACTTTATTATTTTTTATGGTATTGTAATAGTGTAATAATTGTGTAAACGCTTGATAAGCATCTTCCACAATAATTAAGGTAGAAGATATTGAATCTGTCGCTACAAAATCTTTACTCACAATTACAATAGAAGCATTAGTTGAATAGATAAAATGTTCGTATTTCGGATTTGCTAAAAACGAAATCGAACCTTCTTTTCCCTCCTCTATCTTTGATAGTGTGGAAACCTCTACATTTGCATTACCTTTTACGGTTCCTTGCAATAATTGTGCAATCTCTGCAGCTTTAAACTTCATAGTCTGCAAAACTAATAATTATTCTTAAATTTATAAAATGATTATATAAGATATTTAACTTTTTTGTCAAATTCTTTAAATCAATCCTTATACACTATGATAGTGATATTTTGTAATTTCTTGTCCCAAAAATTGCGTTAACAAACTTTTTCCGGAACAAGATAATTCTTTAACATCACCATTCTTATATAAAACCTTAATTGGACTTTTTGATTTTTCGTACGGAACTATTTTAATTGTTGTCTGCTCCACAAAATAGCTTGCATCCTCAATTTCTAAAGCTTCTTTTACTCTATTCTTTTCAAGCAAAATTTCTTCATCAGTCAATTTATTATCCATTAAATAGGATTTTGGTAACGTTCGCTGAATGATATTTTTTGATAATTTACTTAAAATAAAATCATCGTGATATTGCCATTCTTTAATTGCTGATAACACATCCGAATCATCTAAATGCGTAAATATTTCTAAACCTTCTTTTGATAAACTTCCACTTTCATTATCTTCTAAAAAATACTTAAAAGCTGAAGTTGCAAACAAATTTTCACCTTTTCGTGTCATCTCTTTTGCTCTTCTTAATACATTAATCAAAAAATTTTCGGCTGTAAAAGATTTTTTGTGCATGTACACTTGCATATACATAAACATACGCGCCATCAAAAACTTTTCGACAGAAGGAATTCCTTTGGCTTCAATCACCAACTCATTATCCGAAACATTCATCATCGAGATAATTCGTTCTGGATTAATATTTCCTTCTACAACACCAGAATAAAAACTATCTCGTTTCAAATAATCCATACGATCGCAATCCAATTGACTCGAAACCAATTGCGTTAAAAACTTTTTTGGATATTGTCCTTTAAAAATTTGAATAGCTAACGTTAATTTTTGATCAAAAATTTGATTTAATTCTTCCATCAAACGAAGCGAAATTTCTTCGTGATGAGAACCATTAATAATCGAATGTTCAAGAGAATGTGAAAAAGGACCATGTCCCAAATCATGCAAAAGGATGGCTATCAACGCCGCATTCTCTTCTTCGGAAGTTATTTCAACGTTTTTTCTTTTAAGGATATTTAGGGCTTTTTGCATCAAATGCATACAACCTAAAGCGTGATGAAAACGAGAATGTCTTGCACCAGGATACACCATTTCAGTCAATCCTGTTTGCGAAATTCTACGAAGTCGTTGAAAATATGGATGTTGAATAATCTGATAAATAAGCTCGTTTGGAATCGTTATAAATCCATGAACTGGATCATTTACTATTTTCAACTTATTATTGTTTAATGGATTCAAACGTACAATTTTGTTAACAAAGATATAAATTTTTACCCATTCTAAAGAGTACTTTGATCAGAAAGAAACGTTTTTATAAAATATTTTTCTTTAAAATCATTTTTGGAATTATTTATGCTAAAAAAACAACGCAAATTTTAGCAAAACTCCTGTTTTGTTTAACATACAATTTAGATGTTAACATTTCTGTTATCGCTATATTTGGAAGAATTCTGATAGTAGAAAAATCATAATAAAAAATATAAATTATTACAAATGGCTATAAAAATTTTATGGATTGACGATGAAATCGATTTATTGAAACCGCACCAACTTTTTTTAGAGAAAAAGGGATACGATACGACAATGATAAACAACGCAACGGATGCGTTAGAAGTGATTGAAAAAGAAAATTTTGTAGCGGTTTTAATC